>NZ_JBEPTL010000010.1:0-133836 GCF_040549465.1 Glaciihabitans sp. UYNi722
TTGCTCTCGCCGCCGGAATCTGGCACAACTGGCTCATCGGAGCCCACCACAAACGATCTCTCATCGCCTACGACCATTAGGACTCACTCATCTAGTGCGAGTCCCTGAGTGGATCTGCGTGAGGCGACCGGTGCCGCAGCAACCGGCGCTTGATATACGGGCTGGGAGGTCGCGGGAGGCACGGTCCCCGCCGGTCGGGTCTGGGGTGCGGTGACCGCCTCGGGCTCATCGTTCGGTTCCGGTGTGGTTTGATCGGCCATGGGTGGTTCCTTTGTCTCGGGGTTCGGTCGCGTCGCCCGGCGCCCGACTAGATACTCACTCTCGCCGCATCCGCTATGCGACGCCACGGCGAGAACCCGGAGCCAACCCCCAGAAGGCTATGGAACCCCTATGCGAGTCTGCGCAAGTCCTTCGTCGCCGGCCCCTCGAGCAGTTGCCCCTCCGCGCTGAACCGGGAACCGTGAAGCGGGCAGTCCCAGGAAAGTTCTGCGTCGTTCCAAGCGAGGACGCCGTAGAGGTGCGGGCAGACTGTCGACACCGTGCAGGTTGTGTCGTCAACGGTCGAGACGCCGATCGGTCGCAGCCGATCGTGGGTCACGACACCGCTCCCCTCGACTGGTGCGCCGGTAAGTCGTGGCGCGAACCATGCGCCGAAATACCCCTTCGTGGCGGCTACCGCGACCGCAGCGCTCGCGCCGATTAAGGCTCCCGCATCAGCTGGGGTGGTCACGCGACGGTGGAGCTTCTGCGCCCACGGCAGGTGACCACCGAGGATGTCGGCGGCCAGGGTGAGGCTTGCTGCTACCGCGTTCGTCATCCCCCATTTGTCGTAACCGGTCGCGATGAATACCCGTCCGCGACCTCGCGGCAGCCAGCCGATGAACGGGATGCGACCGGCAGGCTCGTAGTCCTGTGCCGACCAGGAATGGGTGCGCTCGGCACCAGGAAAATACTCCTGGGTCCAGCGGGTGAGGTCGTCGACGAGACTCGCCGGTGACCGATGCCTCCCCACCGGGTGCCCGTTACCACCGACCAGCAGCCGCTCCTCGCCACCCACCGGAGCCGTGCGGATGGACCGCGACGGCTGATCGACGGAAAGGTACATGCCCTCGGGAACGGCGCCGGGAACCCGGAAAGCGAGCCCGTAGGAACGAAGGGCCTGCTGCTTGAGGAAGTAGAAGCCGCGATCCATGAACGGCGTTCCGGTCGCGAGCACGACCCTGTCGGCGAAGGCTGTGCCGCGATTGGTGCTGATGACGCTGGGGTAGCCGGGTTTCACCCGCAGTACCCGGACATCCGCGACCAGCTGGCCGCCGTGGGAGCAGAAGTCCGCGGCGAGCGCGGTGAGCACGTCCATCGGATCAAACTGCGCCTGGTCGGAGAGTCCAACAGCACCGTGACTAGGGAATGAAACATCGAGTGTCGCTTCGCGTGTGACATCGAGACCCAGCGACACGGCGGCCCGATATTCCTCATCGACCCGATCGATGCCCGCAGGGCTCGCGGCATAGCTGAAGGCATCCCTGCGCTGGACAGGCACACCGTGCTCCCCGCAATAGCGCAGCAGCCACATCATGCCTTCACGGTTGCCGTCGACATAGGCTGCCGCGGTGGCCAGCGTCGTGTGCCTGAGCATCTCGGAGAGGTGCGTACCCTGCAGCAGGCTGAGCTTCGCCGTGGTGTTGCCGGATGCCGCGGCACCGACATAACGCGCCTCGAGGATCGCGACTCGCATCCCGGCCCGTGCGAACAGCAACCCGGTGACCAAGCCGGTGAGACCGGCGCCGGCCACGACGACGTCGTATCTGCCGTCGGGAGTGAAGCTGTCGGTATCGATCGTGCGCGCGTTGTCGAGCCAGAGGGAAGTCATCTTCGCACCGTACTCCGCCATGGCTTCGCGAGAAAGGGCCATGGCTTGGCGAGAAAGCCCACGCTCGACGAGAGGGCTCCCTCAGCGACGACGGTTGCGGTCCTCCGGGTTCTTCACCTTCACCCGGATGCCGACCACGATGAACAGCAACGCTCCGACGAACTGCAGGGCGACCCAGACCTGGCCGTGCAGTTCGAATGGCACGATCGGATTCCACAGCACAGCGATCGCGAGCAGCCCGACGATCCACCACCACTGCTTCGCCTGCCAGGAGAACACGCACATGATGAGGGCGAGAATGCAGACGGCGAAGCGGATGAACAGGTAGCCGCCGGCGTTGTCGAGCAGCGCGAGCCCCGCCAGCAGCACGATCGCACCGAGGATTCCCGGGGCGAGAGCCGTGCGACGGAACTCCGGCGTGGGGTAAGAGGTCATGAGGCTATTCTTTCGTGTGCGTGGTGGAGAATTGCCCCATGCCGGATCCGATCGCCAATCTCCGCACGCTTGTGCGCCTTCCGACGATCTCCCGCCTCGACCTGCACGACACCGACTGGGCACCGTTCGCCGAGTTCATCGAGACGCTGCCCGCGCTCTATCCGGCGGCCCATGCAACGCTAACCCGCGAGCTTGTCAACGAGTACTCGATGCTCTATCGCTGGAAAGGCAGGTCTGACGGACCGACGACAGTGCTGATGGCCCACTACGACGTCGTCTCGGCGACCGATGATGGCTGGACGCATCCGCCCTTCGGCGCCGACCTCGAGGGCGAGGGTGCAGAGCAGCTCCTCTGGGGGCGCGGCACGCTCGACGACAAAGGTTCGCTTGTCAGCGTGCTCGAGGGCGTCGAGGCACAGGTGCTCGCCGGTCACCGGCCAGAGCATGACATCTACCTGAGCTTCGGCCACGACGAGGAGACGGAGGGCAGCGGCGCACGAGCCATCGTCGACCTACTGGAATGGCGCGGCATCCGGCCCGGCCTGGTGATCGACGAGGGTGGCGCCGTGGTCGAGAATATCTTCCCTGGCGTCAGCGGCCCCATCGCTGTCGTCGGCGTGAGCGAGAAGGGCATCCTGAGTCTGGTGCTCACCGTCGAGCAGGGCGGCGGGCATGCCTCCACTCCGCCGAAGCTCTCGGCGACCGCGCGCCTCGCCACCGCGATCGTGCGCCTTAACCGGCGACCGTTTCGCGCGGGCTTCACCCCGACGACGCTCGAAATGGTGCGTACCCTCGGCGCCCACGCGAGAAATCCGTTCCGTGCCGTCTTCACCAACCTGTGGCTGACCAAACCGCTGTTGCTTGTGCTGTTCTCGCGGCTGAGCGACGAAACCAGCGCGATGATCCGCACCACGCAGGCCGTGACCATGCTGGAAGGCAGCCAGGCCGCCAATGCCCTCGCGGAGCGTGCGATAGCGACCGTGAACATCCGCGTCGCTATCGATTCTTCGGTGGCGGCCGCCGTCGAGCATGTACGGCGGGCGATCGGCGATCCGCTGGTGAACATCACCGTCATCCACCCCAATGAACCGTCACCGATCTCGCCGACGAACGGACGGGCCTGGGACCTCGTCAAAGGATCGATCGAAGAGACCTTCCCCGGCACCATCGTCACTCCCTATGTCATGATGGCGGCCAGCGACAGCCGTCACTACACGCGGATCAGCGACCACGTCTACCGGTTCAGCCCCTTCGAGATGTCGAAAGACGAACGCGGCACACTGCACGCGAAGAACGAACGGATCCACACCGCAACGCTGCTGCGCGGGGTCGCCTTCTACACGACCCTCATCGGCAGGCTCTGATTTGTGCGTGCTTTAGGTCAGGAGTTCGGCCGGGCGTACTCGTCGAAGATGATGGCCTGGAACGGGCGCGTCATCGGCGGCTCATCGCGAAGACGTTCCAGTGCGGGACGCAGCTCGGAGAGCCAGGTCTCGTAGCCCGCGTCGTTGAGATGCAGCCGGTCGTCGGAGAAGACCGGGTTGAGTTCGCCATCGTCCAGGGCCATCGCCGGCCATAGGTCGAGGAACTGCGCGTGCACTGTCGCCGAGAACTGACGGAGGTGGATGTTGGCCTCGCGGATGCGTTCGGCGAACTCCCTGCCACGCGGCATGACCGACTGCACCAGCATCCGTGACCCTGGAAGGTCACGACGCAGGTCCACCAGAATGGTCTGTACGTTGCGCACCAGCGTTTCGACGCTGCGCCGCATGCCGAAGTCGTTGGTGCCGATCAAAAGCACGATCTCGTCGGGCTGGGCTTCGGTCACCGATTCGAGACGAGCGAGCACGTCTTCGGTGGAGTTGCCGCCTATGCCGAAGTTGAGAACGTTCTTGTCAGGAAACCAGGCACCCCAGTCGCCACCCTGCGTGATGCTGTCCCCGAGAAAAAGAACTGTGTCTGCAGTCATTGCATGACCTCCATGGCAGCGCCGTTGACACGACGCGTCACCCCATCATCGCGCGCCGCGCTGGGAAATTCTAGGGAGTCGAGTTCTCGCGTTCCGCCGTCTGGGTGATCCGGTTGGCCATTCCGGCGAAGATCACACCGTGAAAAGGCAGGATGCTGAACCAGTAGAGCCGTCCGCCGAGACCCTGCGGGAAGAAGACGGCGCGCTGCCGGTAGTGGGATCCGCCCGCCTCATCCGGCTCGACACTCATCTCCAGCCATGCCATGCCAGGGACCTTCATCTCGGCGCGCAGCCGGAGGAAGCTTCCCCGGCGCAGTTCCTCCACACGCCAAAAATCGAGCGCATCGCCGGTGTTCAGGCGCGTGGCGTTGCGGCGACCGCGACGGAGCCCCACCCCTCCCACGATCTTGTCCATCCACCCGCGCACCGCCCAGGCCAGCGGGAAGGAATACCACCCGTTGTCGCCGCCGATGCCCTCGATAACACGCCAGACCTCGCTGGCGGCAGCATCCGAATGCTTCTCGCGCAGGTCGGTGAAGACGGTGTGTCCCGACCAGTCGGGATCGCTCGGCAGCAGGTCGCTGGCCGCGCCGCGGACAGCTGAATCCTGCCAACTCGTCTCGACCTCGCCGTCGCGCATGCGTTCGAGAGCGAGGCGAACTGACCTGCGATAGCTGGTGAGGCCGCCATCCGGATCCGGGATATAGCGCTCGATGTCATGCTCGCGCACAAAGCAGTCGTACTGCAGCGAGGCGATGATCGGCACGGCGAGATCCCGCGGGATCGGAGTGACAAGGTTGACCCATTGCGACGCCAGCCACGGCGTGAGCACCGGAAGGGCTGCGATCGGTCTCTGCTTGAGTCCCGCTTCGAGGGCGTAGCCGTTCATCATCTGGCCGTACCGCAACACGTCAGGGCCACCGATGTCGAAGGTGCGGTTTACCTCTGCCGGCAGCTCGGCGGCAGCGATCAGGTAGTAGAGAACATCGCGGACGGCGATCGGCTGGATGAAGTTACGCACCCACCTGGGCGCCGGCATGTACGGCAGCACGTCGGTGAGGTGCCGGATCATCTCGAACGAGGTGGAACCGGAGCCGATGACCACTCCCGCTTGCAGTGCCGCCGTAGGGACGCCAGACTCGAGCAGCACGCGTCCCACCTCGGCGCGCGAACGCAGGTGTGGGGAGAGCTTGCCGTCGGGGTGCAGGCCGCCGAGGTAGACGATCCGCCCCACGCCGGCCTCCCTGGCTGCACGAGCGACATTGACCGCGGCCGTGCGCTCGGTCTTCTCGAAGGTGCCCTTGGAGCCCATCGAGTGAACGAGATAGTAGAGCACGTCCACACCGTCGACAGCGGGCACGAGGGATGCCGCGTCTGACAGGTCCCCGATGACGACTTCGACGTCCTTCGCCCACGGCACATCACTGAGCTTCGCCGGGTTGCGCACAAGCACACGCACGTCATAGCCGGCTGCGATCAGGCGCGGGACGAGGCGACCGCCGATGTAGCCTGTCGCTCCGGTCACGAGTACACGATTAGCCATGCTGTCAAACTACGCGGGCAGCAGAACAGGCTGGCAGAACTCGGGAAACGGTCAGCTACCCGGTGGTCGACGGCCTCGACGGCGCAACACCTGACCATAGATGCCGCCGGCGACACCGATTAGCACGAGAACGATTCCGATGATGTATCCGACGGGGAAGGAGGCCGGAGCGTCTGTGGCGGCGTTCTGGATCTCGGCCGCGGAGGCGGCAGTGACACCGACAGAGGTAACCCCCGCGATCGCCAGGAGCACGACGAGGAACCAGGCGCGCAGCCCGCGCGCCATCGACTTTCCCTCGGTGACCATGCCTTCAGCCTACGGGCAGGCGTGGGAAAACCGGCCTGGCCCACAACCGGGCACAGGGTCCCACGCATGATGCGTCTTTCAGCCGAGAAAGGTTTTCCGTAGTCGTCCGTCGACTGGTACAGGTAGCTCGAACCGCGTACCGATGTCGCCAGCGAACCCGTAGTCGGCTATCGCGACCCTGAGCCGCTCGGGAGATGCTTCACTCAGCCGCACTGTGAACCATTCGCCGTCGACGTCGAGGAACCAGTCGTCGGCCAGATAGCCGAGACCGACAGAATCGAGCACGCGCTCCGCGTCCGCCATCGCGCTCGGCTCGGCCAGGGAGTAGCCGAAAACGGTCACCGGCTCGAAGTCGTCGCCGCGCGGAACCAGGTAGCCGAGCAACTCGTCATCGTGGTCCCTGCGGTACTCGGTCCACTCTGAGGGAATCATCCGACCAGCCTAGAACCCTAGATCAGCCCCTTCGTATGCCAGACCGTCTTCGTTTCGGTGAAGAAGGTGACGCGCTCCACCGAAGGCGCGGGAATGCCGTCCTCGGGGGGCAGCACGCGCTTGAGGGTCTCCGCAGCAGCGATCTGGAGGTCGACCCAGTCCAGGGCACCGGCACCGGCCAGATCGAGTGCGTTGACATCGGCGTGGCTGGCGAGCCATGGCGCGATCTCCGCGGCAGAACCGGTGAGGATGTTGACCACGCCACCAGGCACGTCGCTTGTCGCCATAACCTCGCTCAGGCTGATGGCGGCAAGGGGAGCCTTCTCGCTCGCAACCACGATGACGGCGTTGCCGCTGACGAGGGCCGGGGCCACGACGCTCACCAGCCCGAGCAGGGAGGACTCCTGCGGCGCGATCACGGCGACGACTCCTGTCGCCTCCGGGGTCGAGACGTTGAAGTACGGTCCGCTCACCGGGTTTCCGTTGCCGGCGACCTGCACGTATTTGTCGGCCCAACCGGCGTACCAGACCCAGACGTCGATCGCGGCATCCACCTGGCTTCCGGCTGCTGCCGGTGTGAGGCCCTCGCTCTGCCGCAGTTCCTCCACGAACTGGGCACGACGCCCCTCGAGCAACTCGGCGATGCGATACAGTACCTGGCCGCGGTGATAACCGGTGGCACTAGACCAGCCGGGAACAGCGGCACGAGCGGCGACCACGGCATCCCTGGCGTCTTTGCGCGACGCCTTGGCCGCATTCGCCAGGAAGGCGCCATTGGCGGTCGCGACCTCGTAGACGCGACCGGACTCGCTGCGCGGGAACTTGCCGCCGATGTAGAGCTTGTAGGTCTTCGGAACGGCGAGGCGGCTCATGTGGTGACTCCCTTTCGTGCACGCGACGACGCGACCGAAGCGACCCGCGGAGTACCCCATCCAGCGGACTCGAGATAGGCGGCGAGACCGTGGCGACCGCCCTCTCGGCCGTAACCCGACTCCTTGTAGCCGCCGAACGGCGACGACGGGTCGAACTGGTTGAAGGTGTTCGCCCAGACCACGCCCGCGCGGAGCTTGTCCGCGACGCCGAGGATGCGGCTGCCCTTGTCGCTCCAGATGCCGGCCGACAGCCCGTACGGCGTGTTGTTCGCCTTCGAGATCGCCTCAGCCGGCGTTCGGAAGCTCAGAACGCTCAATACCGGCCCGAAGACCTCTTCACGTGCGATGCGGTGACTCGTCGACACATTGGTGAAGATGGTCGGCGCGAACCAGAAGCCGTCTTTCGGGATGGCGCATTCCGCCGTCCAGCGCTCCGCACCCTCCTGCTCGCCGATGTCGGAGAGTTCACGGATGCGTTCGAGCTGCTCGCGCGAATTGATCGCACCGATGTCGGTGTTCTTGTCGAGCGGATCCCCCAGTCGCAGGGTCGACAGCCGTGCCTTCAGCCGGTCGACGACCTCGTCCTGGATGTTCTCCTGCACGAGAAGCCGTGAGCCGGCGCAACAGACATGCCCCTGGTTGAAGAAGATGCCGTTGACGATGCCCTCGATGGCCTGGTCGATCGGCGCGTCGTCGAAGACGATGTTCGCTGCTTTGCCGCCGAGTTCCAACGTGAGCTTTTTGCCCGAGCCGGCCGTGGAGCGAGCGATTGCACGCCCGACAGCCGTGGACCCCGTAAAAGCGACCTTGTTGACATCCGGATGATTGACCAGCAGCGATCCGGTGTCGCCCGCGCCCGTCACGATGTTCACGACACCGGCAGGAAGGTCGGCCTGCTGCAGTATCTCGGCGAAGATCAGCGCCGTGAGCGGCGTCGTCTCGGCCGGCTTGATGACCACGGTATTGCCCGCGGCGAGCGCCGGCGCGATCTTCCAGGCCAGCATGAGCAGCGGGAAGTTCCACGGGATCACCTGGGCCGCGACGCCGAGCGCACGGGGGTTGGGTCCGAGACCCGCGTAGTCGAGCTTGTCGGCCCACCCTGCGTAGTAGAAGAACCAGGCCGCGACCAGCGGAACGTCGACGTCGCGGCTCTCCTTGATCGGCTTGCCGTTGTCGAGACTCTCGGCGACGGCCAGTTCGCGAGCGCGTTCCTGCACCAGGCGCGCGATCCGGAACAGGTATTTGCCACGGTCTGCCCCTGACAAGCGCGACCAGGTGCGATCGTAGGCACGACGGGCGGCGGCGACCGCGACATCCACGTCCTGGGCGTTGGCAGAAGAGATCTCGGCGATCTTCACCTCGGTCGCCGGGGAGATCGTGGAGAAGGGTGTGCCGTGGCCGTCAACGAACTTGCCGTCGATGAAGAGCCCGTAAGAGTCGCGGAGGTTGAGAATCGCCGTGGATTCGGGGGCTGGCGCGTAGTCGAGCCAGCGCTTGTCAGAAGCAGTCATCAGTCCACCGTCACGTAGTCAGGGCCGCTGTAGTGGCCGGTTGTCAGTTTCTGTCGCTGCAGAAGCACGTCGTTGAGCAGGCTTGAGGCGCCGAAGCGGAACAGCTGCGGCTGCAGCCAGTCTTCGCCGACAGTCTCGGCCACGGTCACCAGGTATTTGATCGCGTCCTTCGAAGTACGGATGCCGCCGGCTGGCTTCACACCGATCTTCTCCCCGGTGAGGCGGTACCAGTCGTTCACGACCTGGAGCATCAACAGCGTGACGGGCAGTGTCGCCGCCGGCGCCACCTTTCCCGTCGAGGTCTTGATGAAGTCGCCGCCGGCCAGGATCGCGAGCCAGGAGGCCCTGCGCACGTTGTCGTAGGTGGTGAGCTCTCCCGTCTCGAGGATCACCTTGAGGTGTGCATAGCTGCCGTCGTCCCGGCGGCAGGCCTCTTTGACCGCGACGATCTGGTCGAACACCACACCGTAGCGGCCGGAGAGGAACGCACCACGGTCGATGACCATGTCGATCTCGTCCGCGCCGGCGCCGACGGCATCCTTCGTGTCGGCGAGCTTCACCGGCAGTGAGGCTCGGCCACTCGGAAATGCCGTGGCGACCGCGGCCACCTGGATCCCGCCGGACCCACCGGCAGAGCCGAGTGCTTCTGCCGCATACGGGACCATGTCCCCGTAGACGCAGACTGCGGCCACCCGCGGTGCCGTCAGGTCGGAAGGGTCGGGCGTCATCGCCTTAGCCACCAGCGACCGTACTTTGCCAGGGGTGTCTGCACCCTCGAGCGTCGTGAGGTCGATGAGTCCGATGATCCTGTCGAGCGCCCAGGCCTTCGACGTCGTCTTGATGGATCGCGTGCCGAGGTCGGCTGCGCGGGCCTCGAGTCCGACAGCATCGACGCCCGGCAAACCGTCCAGATGCAGCTTCAGGCTCTTTTCGGTGAGCTCACCGCCGATGAGTTGGTTGGCCCTCTCGGCTGGCGCGAGCGCCACCGATTGTTCGATGGTCATTGTCTGCCTTCCTCCAGTAATGCCAGTGCCGTCGCCTCGTCGGTGACGAGAACAGTGCAGAGTGAACTGCTCGCGACCGCGCGGGCAACATGGTGTTTCGCTTCGCCGGCGATCACGGCGATGCTGGTCTGTGCTGCGCGCAACTGGGTGAGCCCGAGGCCCACCGTACGCTCGTTCAACCCCGGATCGACGATGTTGCCGTTCGCGTCGATATAGCGGCCGACCACGTCGCCAACCGCCCCTTTGCGCACCAACTCTGCCACGTCATCCGGGGTCAGGTAGCCGCTGTCGACCAGCACCGAACTGGCCGAGGCGACACCGGCGCTGTAGAGATAGGCGGATGCCGACGCTGCGCGTTCGAGAACGCCGGCGACCGTGCGGTCCGCTTCGATCGCGAGCCTGGTCTCTCGCCGCTCAAGGATCGCGGGACTCGGCAGCAGCGTCGCGTGCCCTCCGCCTTTCTGCGCGATCGTCACGGCAGTGGTCGCCGCCGTGCCCGCCCGCTTGTTGAGGCTCACGCCGCCGTTGATCTGCACCACGTCCACACCACGAGCCCATCCCTCTGGCAGGGCTGCCGCAATGTCGTCCAGGGTTCTCCCCCAGCTCACGCCGAGGGTCTTCGGCACGGGGCGCAGCGCCTGCAGGTAGTCGGCTGCCGCTTCTGCGACTCGCAGCTGGAGAGTGGAAGCATCGGAGGGGTTCGGCACCACGATCGCATCAGCGAGGCCGAACCGCTCGCGCAGCTCACGCTCGAGCGGAAGGCGACGGGCGCGCGGGTGCACAATCTCGATGCGGATGATGCCGTGGTCCCTGGCCTGGCCGAGAAGGCGACCTACCTTCCAGCGGGTGATTCCGAGGAGGGAACCGATCTCGTCCTGGGTTTTAGCATCCTCGTAGTAGAGCTCCGCAGCGCGCACGGAGAGCATCTCGTCGCTCGCAGTCATGCTCGTGCTTTCCATCGGCTCCAGCCTAAGCGTGGCATCGATGCGGAGCAACGAATGTTGATCTCTTGCTCAGATGAGCAGCGACTGCGACTGGCCATGCGCATCCGAGCGGGTCAACCGGGAGTGCCGCCGAACCTGTCGTCGGATTCGGGACTACCGACCTCGTCGGTCGAGGGCAGGGCCGTCCAGCCAACAGGGTGTCCACGCAACAGTTCTTCGAGCCTGTCGAGTCTCGTCTCCCATGCGTCGCGGACGGGGCCAGCAAAAGCGCGCTCCATATCGAGCCTCACGCGCAGCCGCAGCAGAGTTCCGCTCCCCCGCAACCCGCCCTCCACGGTGGTGAGAGCAAACTCGATCAGGCCGTGGTCGTCGGTCTGCACCGACAGGGCGGTCGGCGCATCCAGGTCCACGATGATTCCCGCCGTCGGCGGCTGGGCATCGGGCCCGAGCCATTCGAGATCGTAGCGCCCGCCAGAGACCGGCTCCACGATCGCCTGGGCGAGCCAACCGACCACCAGGTCCGGCTCGACGAGGGCGTCGAAAACGATGACCCTCGGCAGGTCGATTTCGCGCTCGAACAACAGGTCTGAGGCTGACACGGCAGCAACTCTACGCCCGGCTGCTTCCCATAAGCTTTGAGCATGGTGACGAACTTCGGCGGTGTCGCTGGCCGCACCGTCCGCAATCGGGAACCCGTCTATCTCGACATCGTGGCCGGCGTGATCATCAGCCGTTCACGGGGATTGTCGCCATCTTCGTCTTCTACTACGTGATTCTCTTCATCGCATCAAGGACTGTCTCGTGACCCTGAATTTCGCCATCGCCATCGATCTCGGCGGCACCAAAGTCGAGGCAGCACTCGTCGATCCTGCCGGCGGCGTGCTGGCGAACAGTCGTTTTCGCGCGCCGACCGGACCGGGCCGAAGTTCGGAACAGCTCGCGGCGTCAGTGGATGAGGTTGTCGCCAGGGTGCTCGCCACCGTGCCCTCCGGCGCCACCCTGATCGGCGCCGGCGTGGGATCAGCCGGACCGATCAACGAGGCTGAAGGCCGGGTCTCGCCACTCAACCTGCCTGTGTGGCGGGACTACCCGCTACGCGACCAGGTGATCGCCGCGCTGCCCGACATCCCGGTCACCCTCAGGATGGACGGCCTCTGCATCGCCCTCGCCGAGCACTGGGTGGGCGCCGGTCGCGGCTACGACAACGTCATGGGCATGATCGTCTCCACCGGGGTCGGCGGCGGTCTCATCCTGCACGGCAACACGGTGTCGGGACCCACCGGAAACGCCGGCCATATCGGCCATGTCGAAGTCGCCGGCTTCGACGATCCATGCCCGTGTGGCGGAATCGGCTGCGTCGAGGCGATCGCCTCCGGACCGCACACCGTCGCCTGGGCGCGTCGACAGGGCTGGACGGGCAGCACCGGCGAAGAACTCAGCGCGAGCTACCGTGCGGGCGATGCCATTGCCGCCGCAGCCGTCGAACGCTCTGGGCGCGCCATCGGCCAGGGCATCGCCTCCGCCACGGCCCTTGTCGACCTCGATATCGTGGCGATCGGAGGCGGGTTCTCCCAGGTGACCCCCGATCTCTTCGATCACATGCGCACGGCCGTGGCAACCCGCACACAGTTCGCCTTCGTCACGAAGGTGAAGATCGTGCCATCCGGCCTGTCGAGCGACGGACCACTGATCGGTGCCGCAGCGCTCGTGCACCGTGCAGACGTGGTCGTCTAGCGCTAGAGACGAGCCATGTCGTCTTCGACGTAGGTGGGCTTCGCGAGGCGCGAGGCGGGAATGGTGACGGCGAGTGCCGTGACGATCAGCAGGATGAGCGCCCCGGTCCAGCCACCGGTGAGACCGTGCAGCAGGGCGACAAGCAGCGGGCCGAGTGCACCGAGCGTGTAACCGATCGTCTGCACGAAACCACTCAGGGCCACGGAACCCTCGTGCGTTCTCGAACGCAGGTTGATCAGCGTGAGGGCCGCGGGGAACAGCAGTGGACCGGCGCCGATGAGCACCACCCAGAGCCACGGAACCGCGGTCGGCGCAAATAGCAGCCCGAGGTAGCCGAGGACGAAGAAGGCGATGCCGCTCTGGATGACCCAGCCGACGTTCCTGAGCCGTGCCGTGAGCAGCGGGATGATGAGCGCCGCCGGAAGCCCGATCACGCTGTATAGGCCGAGCAGCGCTCCGGCCTGCACCGGAGTCACACCGGTCAAGTCGATGAGAAGTTGCGGCAGCCAGGCGAAGGCCGAGTAAGCGTGGAAGGACGAGAGGGCGAAGACGACGGCGATCGTCCACGCGGTCTTCGAGTGCCAGATCCGGCCGATCGCGTCGACCGGCGGCTCCTCGATCTCCGGGGCATGGTCGAGGAGTGCGGCCGCGCGCTCGCGGCGATGACGCAACAGCACGGTCACCCACGGAACGAGGGCGACCAGCGCCATGATCGACCAGACGGCCAGCGACATCCGCCATCCGACAGAATCGGCGATCGGTGCCGTGAGCGCCGCGGTGACGGCGGTGCCGATGGAGAGCAGCGTCACGTAGAGCGAGGTGATGAGGCCGATGCGGTCGGGGAAGTAGCGCTTGACGATGGGCGGGAGAAGCACGTTGCCCGTGCCAGCTCCGACCAGGGCGATGAGGCTTCCGATCAGCAGCACGGCATAGTTCGCCGACACCGATCGGAGTAGCTGGCCGCCAATCATGGCCAGGAGCGCAAGCACGAGCAGGCGCTCGAGGCCGACCCGCTTGGCGATCAGCGCGCCGAACAGCGCCGACAGCGCGAAGGCGATCGGAGGCACAGCGCCGAGCACGCCGAGCTCCACGCTGTCGAGGTGGATGTCGACGTCGATCTCCGAGACGATCGGCGAGATCACCGCGACCGCCGTGCGGAGGTTGAGTGCGACGAGAAGGATCCCGACAAGGGCGACGGTGCGGCCCGCCCACAGAGGCAGCGGGCGGGAGTCAGACATTTTCACCATTCTATCGACGGGCAACCTTTGGCCTGACGGAGGTCGTTGGTGAACGACATTTCTCAGCACCTGCCACTGAGCCAGCGGGCGAAGGCGTTGATCCTCTTCCTCTACGGACGAACCCGACGGGTTTAGCGCGCCGCCTTCGGTCGCGCGGGCACCTGCAGTATTTCGCGCACCCGCTCCTCATCACGGCCGATCTGCGCTACGAGCTCGTCGATGGTGGAGAACTTGACCATGCCGCGGATGAACTCCACGAATGACACCTCGACGGTCGCCCCGTAGAGGTCCAGAGTCTCATCCAGAATGTGCGCCTCGACCTGCTTCTCCGGCACTCCGACAAAGGTGGGGTTGTTGCCGACGGAGACGGCGGCGGGCATCGTTCTGTCATCGACAGTGGCGTAGGCGGCATACACCCCATCCGCAGGGATAAAGCCTTCGAGAGCGGCGGACAGGTTGGCCGTCGGGTAGCCCAGTTCACGTCCACGCTGTTCGCCGTGCACGATCTCGCCGCGCACCGAAGGACGGCGCTCGAGGAGCTTCGCGGCTTCGTCGACGCGGCCCTCAGAGAGCAGGTCGCGGATCCAGGTAGACGAGATGGCACGATCGCCCTCCGGGCGCACGGGTTCGATGATCCGCACCTCGAAGTCGTGGGCGCCCCCCTGCTCGATCAGCAGGTCGACGTTGCCCCGCCCACCCTGGCCGAAGCGGAAGTCGGAACCGACGAAGACGAGTCGCGCGTGCACGGCATCGACCAGCACCCGCTGGATGAACTCCTCGGGGCTCAGCCGACTGAACTCCCTGGTGAAAGCGACCATCACGACGGCATCGACACCGGTACTCTCCAGCACCTCACGCTTCTGGGCGTTGCTCGTGAGACTTACCGGTACCCTGTCGGGGTTGAGCAGGGCGAGCGGATGCCTGTCGAAGGTGAGCACGGTCGACACGAGTTCCGCGGCCTCCGCCGCTTCGCGCAACTGCCTGATCACGCGGCGATGGCCGGCGTGCACGCCGTCGAACTTGCCGATGGTGACCGCAGCTGGACCGAAGTCTCCCGGCAGATCCTCGAGAGAACTGTAGAACCGCATCTCAGGCCGCCTCAGCGACCGCGACGGGTCGACGACGGTAGAGCCACAGCATGCCGAGGATCGGAAGCACCAGCGGGATCAGCAGGTAGCCGAGACCGTAGGCCGACCACACTGTAGCCTCCCGGCCGAACGGGTTGATGCTGTGCAGGCCGAGAACGGCAGGGGCCGCAACGCTGATGGTGCCGACGACCAGCACACCGAGCAGCTCGAAGCCGATCGTGTACCAGGCGATGCGATACCAGGTGTCCCCCGGCATGAGCAACGCGACGGTTGCGAAGATGTAGACGACCGCCGAGATGGCAGAAAGCGTGAAGGCGATCGGAGCCTCGCCAAAACGGTCGATGATCTGGAAGACCGAGCGTCCAGTTGCGGCCAGCGCGAGGATCCCGTAGACCGCGACGAGTACACGCCCGATGCCCACAGCGCGGGAAGAGGTAGTTGTTGCCATCAGATCAAGATTAGGCCACCTGGAGGGCCCAGATTTGATACATGCGGTAGACCATCACGGCGATAGCAAGGCAGACGACCCCCAGCACGACGGTGCTCCACCGATTGCGCTCGATCAGTGCCCAGAAGCCGGCCAGCGGCGGTAGCACGAGTGCGGAGATCAGATAGATGTAGAACTCGGGAAGGCTGCCGGTCGGCGGGTTGCCGGCCAGCGGAGCGACGATCGCCACCACCAGTTGCGCGATCAGCAGCACCTCGACGAGGAGGGTGGCCCCCAGGCTGTAATCGTTGGGAGTGCGACCGACCAGACCGAGCACCAGGCAGAGCAGGGCCGCCAGAACGGCTACCGCCACCTGCAACCAGGTGAACCACTCGATCACGCGAGAACCTCGTCGGTGGGAAAGTTCACCAGCGGCTTCGCGATGCTGGCGGTAAATTCGACGAGTCCGACCAGCCGACCATCCGGTGCGATGGCGGCGACCGGTCCCTCACCGTCGACAGGGCGGATGGCGTGCAAGCGCTTACCGTGACCGAGGTCTACGGCCTCGGCCGCACTCAGGGTGTACACCGGGAACAGGCGGGATGCGACATCCGCTGGGCCGAGTAGGGATGCAGCGACGTCGAGGGTCTCGAGTTCCGCCGCATTCGACACCGAGAAAGGGCCGATCTTCGTGCGGCGCAGTGCGGTGAGATGGCCGCCGATGCCGAGCGACTCCCCGAGATCGCGGGCGATCGCCCGGATGTAGGTGCCGGAGGAGCATTCCACGCGAACGTCGAGATCGAGAAAGCCGTCTGTGGCGCGCGAACCGAGGAGCTCCAAGGCGGAGATCGTGACGGCTCGCGCGGCGAGTTCGACGGTCTCCCCCGCCCGTGCCAGCGTGTAGGCGCGCTTGCCATCCACTTTGATGGCGCTCACGCTGCTCGGTACCTGGCTAATCACCCCGCTCAGCGAGTCGAGCGCAGTGCGGATGGCTTCGGGATGGACCGCAGCCACGCTCTCGGCGTTTGCCGTGCGCAGAGTCTCGCCCTCTGCATCATCCGTCGAGGTCGACGCCCCGAGACGGATGGTGGCGAAGTACTCCTTGTCGAGCCCGACCAGGAAGGTCAGCAGGCGTGTGGAACTGTTGATGCCGAGCACCAGAAGGCCGGTCGCCATCGGGTCGAGAGTGCCGGCATGACCGACCTTGCGGGTGCCCGCCCGCTTTCTGGTGCGCGAGACGACATCGTGGCTCGTGATGCCCTGAGGCTTGTCGACGAGAAGGATGCCGCTGCGGTTCGCCCCGGTCACCGTTCGTCCCGCGCGTGGCTGGCGCCCAGTTCGAGCACCAGATCGAGTTTCTCGGGGAAGGCGACCGCCAGCAGTTCCCGCACGTCGGGATCGTCATAGTCATCAGTCATCCGCAGCCCGATCATCGTGTTCACCAGCATGCCACCCGCCAGGAAGCTCTGTACCTCGTCGGGATCGAAGCCGGCCTCAGACCGGAGGAAGCGGTACACACCCATGAACCCGTCACGACGCCAGAATACGCTGACCCGAAGCGGTCAGACCGCAGCCAAGTAGTATTCGGACCATGAGGGTTGCGGTCATCGGCGCGGGGGCGGTCGGCGGCACAATCGCCGCACTGCTCGCCCGCGACGGTCACGAGGTACAGGTCACGGCGCGTGGCGAGCATCTCGCGGCGATCGTGCGCGAGGGCATCCACCTCGGCGGCGTCTGGGGCGACTACGTCGCCCGCGTCAGCGCTTGTGAGACGCTGACCAGGAGTCCCGATCTCGCCGTCGTCGCCACGAAAGCCCAGGATGCGGAGGCCGCCCTGCGCTCCAACGCGGCCTTCCTCGTCGGCATCCCCGTGGTCGTGATGCAGAACGGCCTGGAGGGTATCGAGAGCGCCCATCGCGGCGCCCCGCGGTCGGACATCGTCGGAGGCCTGGTGCTCTACGCAGCCTCGTTCCTCTCCCCGGGCCAGGTCACCGTAACGACGGGCGGCTCCACCTACCTCGGCGGCGAACTGTTGCCGACCGTCTATGCGTCCCGCATCCTCGGCGCGGTCATGCCCACCACCGTCACCGGCAACTTCGAGGGTGCCCAGTGGACCAAACTGATCGTCAATCATGTGAACGCCCTTTCGGCGATCACCGGTCTGAGCGTGCAGGAGGTCATCTCCAACCGCGGCCTACGACGTGTAATGACCGAGAGTATGCGCGAAGCTGTCCGGGTGGGCGTGGCCAAAGGCATCGTGTTCGAAAAGGTGCAGGGACTCTCCAACGGGACGCTGCGGGCGCTGCTGCGGCTGCCGACAGCCTTCGGTCAGCTCTTGCCGCTGCTGATGAAACGCAGGATGGGAAAGCGTCCGAATCCAGGCTCGACGCTGCAGAGCATCCGTCGTGGACTACCGACCGAGATCGACTACCTCAACGGGGCGATCGTGCACCACGGCGACCTGCTCGGTGTACCGACGCCCGTCAGCAAGCTACTCGTATCGATGGTGCACGAGGTCGAGAAGACCGGCGACTTCATCGCGGCTGAGTCAGTGATAGCGCGGGTACAGTCGCTCTGACCACCAGGTCGCGGAGCCTGTCGAGGCGCCCCACGCAGCCCAGTCCGCTTCGACAGGCGCAGCGAACGAATCAGCAGGAATCGGCGAAGACCCTGCGGGGATGCTCCTCGTCACGGTTGTCGATGATGGCGACAACTGCCGCTCGGGGTCGTACCTCCGCCAGGTAAAGCGCGTCAGCGCGCGTCTCGCGATTGCTCTCCTCCACCGGCACCTCGACGAAGATCGAATAGCTCCACAGACCCGCCAGTTCCTTACGGTTGAGGAACACACCGTCGACGATCAGAACCGCGTCGGAACCGGCGCTCATCCATTTCGGCTGGATCGCCGCCTCCCGCTTGGCATCGTAGGCCGCCAGCACGAAGCCGGTGCTGCCCGAGGCGCGGAAAGGATCGATGAGCACGCGGCGGAAGACCGAGTAGTCGTAAGCCTCGGCGTAGTAGGCCTGTGGTGAGTCGAGATCCTGGTTTTCCCACGCGGTGTGCGGTTTGTGGAAGTCGTCGATGGATGCCCGGAAGACCTTGCGACCTCCCTTGCGCAGCTGCTCCGCGAGGGCGTCGGCGAAGACGCCGGTACCCGCGGCCGAGGTGCCGTCCACAGCTACGATCGCGCGACCGACCCCATAGCTGTGCAGGATCTCGGCAGCGAGCGCGTCGAGGGTGTCGCTCTTTTCTGGTGCCCATCTGGCCATCTGCCCAGACTACGCCGGTGGCCTCACCGGTGACCGTTGTGACGGACCGATCGGCTACGGCGCTCGAACCCACTGTGCGCTGTCGTGTGGGGGGGGGGGGGGGGGGGGGGGGGGGGCGGGGGGGGGCCCCCGCCCCCCCCCCCCCGCGGGGGGGGGGGGGGGGGGGGGGGGGGGCGCAAGGAGAGCGGCCGAGCGGGGGCGCCCCGGGGGGGGGGGGGGGGGCCCCGCGGGCCCCCCCCCCCCCCCCCCGCGGCGCGGGGGGGGGGGGGGGGGGGGCGGCGCGCCCCCCCCCCCCCCCCCCCCCCCCCCACGACAGCGTTACCTAGAGTGGTGGGGTGAGCATCGCACCGGCCGTCAACGCGTGGTTCGTGGCGAACGGTCGGGACCTGCCGTGGCGACGTGACGGATTCACCGCCTGGGGAACCCTGGTCAGCGAGTTCATGCTGCAACAGACACCAGTGGCCCGGGTGATCCCGCGGTTGGAAGACTGGCTGGCGCGCTGGCCGACGCCGGCCGACCTGGCGGCGGTGCCGTCGGGCGAGGCGGTGCGGGCCTGGGACCGGCTCGGTTATCCACGCCGCGCGCTCAACCTGCACGCCGCGGCGATCGCAATCACCGAACGGCACGGTGGAGTGGTTCCGCACGATGTCGACGAGCTGCTCGCGCTCCCCGGGATCGGTGATTACACCTCGCGGGCGATCGCCGCCTTCGCGTACGGCCATCGGCATCCGGTCGTCGACACGAACGTGCGGCGTGTCATGGCCAGGGCCATTGACGGCCAGGGCGAACCCGCACCGCCGTCGAAACGTGACCTGGCCGCGATGGAGGCGATCCTGCCAGAAGACCCTGTCGAGGCGCGGATCACGAACGCCGGGGTCATGGAGCTCGGCGCGATCGTCTGTACAGCCCGGTCACCGCGATGCGACGCATGCCCGATCGCCGACCAGTGCGCATGGCGCAGCGCCGGCTACCCGGAATTCTGCGGCGTGAAGAAGGCGGCACAGAAGAAGTTCGAAGGATCCGACCGGCAGGTGCGCGGCCTGATCATGGCCGAACTGCGCGCGTCGGACGTACCTGTCACCCTCGCCGAACTCGAACCGGTATCGGCGGATGCGGCCCAGTTCTCGCGGGCGCTGGCCGGACTGCTGCGCGACGGCCTGGTCGTCGGCTCGCCAGAAGACGGCTACGACCTGCCTTCCTAAAACGGCCCGCTAGACACATCCGTCGATGGACGTATGTCGCCGGTCAGGAGGACAATCGATAGATGCCCGAACTGCCGGAAGTGCACGCCCTCGTGGTCGATCTGGGCGCGCGACTTAACGGCAGGAAGGTCGAGCGTCTCGACGTCGTGTCTTTCGCCGCCCTCAAGACTTTTAATCCACCAGTTTCGAGCATCGCCGAACAGTACATCGAGGGCGTGTCGCGCCATGGCAAGTTTCTCGACATCGCCGTGGGAGAGCTTCACCTGGTGATGCATCTTGCGCGGGCCGGATGGATCCGCTGGCGAGAGAGCGCGCCGGTGCAATCGGGCCGGCCGGGCAAGGGTCCGCTGGCCGCTCGACTGGTGCTCGACGATGGCTCGGGTCTCGACATCACCGAGGCCGGCACCAAGAAGAGCCTCGCGATCTATCTCGTCGCTGACCCCCGGGAGGTTCCGGGAATCGCCAGGCTCGGCCCTGACCCGCTCGATGATGCGTTCACCGAGCTACGCTTCGCCGACATCCTCAGCTCTGCCGGTCGCTCCCAGACCAAGGGCGTGCTGCGCAACCAGTCGATCATCGCCGGCATCGGCAACGCCTACTCCGACGAGATCCTGCACGCTGCCAGGATGTCGCCGTTCAAACCCGCCGCGATGGCTCCGGATGAGGTTGAACGGCTCTACGAGGCGATGCAGGGAACGCTGAGGGCAGCCATCATCCGCGCTGATGGACTCGCCGCTTCGGAGCTCAAAAAGGAGAAGAAATCCAATCTTCAGGTGCACGGGCGCGCCGGAGAACCGTGCCCTGTCTGCGGCGACACAGTGCGTCAGGTGACCTTCGCCGATTCCTGAAAGTGCACTTCTTGCGCCCTATGGTCGATAATTGACATATGAGCAAACCCATCCCAGTCGTGCCAGGCCGCGCAGCGATCTACACGCGCATCTCAAAAGATACGGAAGGCGAGAAGGTAGGCGTCGCTCGTCAACTCGCTGACTGTATTGCCCTAGCCGAGAGCAGCAATCTCGATGTCGTCGCGACGTTTTCGGATAACGACATCGGTGCATCAACTCGATCTACGAAGGCGCGGCCGCAGTTTGAAGACATGCTCGACCGTGCGCAGCGCGGCGAGTTCACCCACCTGCTTGCGTACAGCAACTCACGGCTGACGCGGCGACCGCGAGAGGTGGAAGACCTTATCCACCTCTCCGAACGCTACGGCGTGCGGATCAGAACGGTTGTCTCCGGCGACGACGACCTGAGCACCGCAGATGGTCGGATGGTCGCACGAATCAAAGGCAACGTCGACGCTGCCGAAGCCGAACGGACCGGAGAACGCGTGAGCGCAGCGGCAAGGCATCGCCTCGCGAACGGCGGTTGGATAGGAGGGGTCCCGCCTTTCGGCTACAAACGCGAAGACAAAGGACTGATACCGAACCCAGATGAAGTTGCGTTGGTCGAGGAAGCTACGCGACGCCTCCTCGATCTTGATGAGTCCCTGTATTCGATCGTGAAGAGCTGGGTCCAGCGAGGCACGGTAACCCGCGTAAGTAAGACAAAGCCGAACGGCACGACCTGGCGTCACTCGGCTCTGCGCGCCGCTCTTACCAATCAGGCGTTGATCGGGTTGAACAGCGCCGGAGTTCCGGCCTGGGACCCAATCATTGACGTCGACACCTTCGAACGACTCAAGGACAAGCTGATCGACCCTCGGCGCGTAGCCATGAACCCGGATGGCCGGAAGTCCGCCAAGTATGCGTTAGGCGGTGGCCTGGTCGTATGCGGGTGGTGCGGTAAACCGTTGTCGGCAATCGCTCGCAACGTTGGCGACCGCAAAGAAGTCAAGCTCGTGTGCCGGTCATTCCTTAACGGTAGTGATGAGGACAATCACACGACCGGTTTTGACGGGAGGTCAACCAATCGGGTGAAGATCGACCACGACGGACTTCTGGAGTACGCGTTCGAGAGAGCATTCGAACATCTGAATGACTCGGCCTACTGGGAGGACCAGAAGCGAAAACGGGCCGATGCTGGCAGCGATACCGCCAAGCATCGCGATACGCGGAAGGCGAAGGAGTTTGAACGCGAGAGGGTGCTCACCCAGCATCGAGTCGGAGCCATCAGCGACGTGCGGTTGGTGGCGGACTTGGCGATTGTCGATGCCGAGCTAGCCGCGATCAATCAGAAGATCGACACCTCCTCGGGCGGACCTTCTGCACGCGATGTGTGGGCGGGGCGGGAGTCGAAGCTCAAGGCGTGGGCCAAATGGCAGCCTGGCGAGCAGCGCCTCTTTTTGAGCATGCTCATAGACAAGATCGAGGTAGGCAACTGGCCGCGAGGCATCCCAACGACAACGTTGCCGAAGAAGAACGAGACGACAGACCAGTTCAAGTTGCGGCGGTCTACCGCTGCTCGCGATGCTTTGAAGAAGCGCGTTACGATTCACCCGCTTGATGACTTGCGTTCCGAATGACATTCATGTTATCTTGAAATCACGTGGAGGGCCGATCATACGGCACCAGGTATAAACGCTCGGGAAATGCAATCGCCCCGAGGTACCCAAGCACCGCGAGACTTATGTCTCTCGGTGCTTTTTTCATTTCATCGCACGGTGAGGTCTGAGTCTCGCGGCGCACCAAATGAAATGAAAGGCAGGTCCCATCGTGGACAGCAACAGCATCAGGCTCGTCGTCGAGGTCACTCGCGAAGGCGACGGCTCGTTTGCACTCAGCATCGAGGACGACTATTTCGGGGACAGTGACAAGCGCTACGTCGGAGGTCTGTCTGAAGGGCAGATCTTCGACCCCGCTCAGGCCGCGGAGGATGCGGGCTGGCTCGTGAAGCGCTACCTCGCAGAAGGAGAGCAGGAAGGCGAAATGGGCGCGATCTATCGAATCGCTGCTCCGCTCGTTTCCGAGGAGTCAGCCGTGAAGTCGTAGAAGCGCCTGCGATGCGAGGAATGGACCAGTGCGATTACACCTCGCGCTGGTCCCCTCGTGTCGTCAGATGATCGCGTGAGACTTCTCCACAGCCCATATGCGCCGATCCGTCGACTCGCCTAACATCGGCGCGAGCGTAGGGACGATCTGGACGAACGTCCTATACGCCGTGCGCCTCACCCTTGACCGCTGTGGCGATCTTCGGTGCAATCGCGGCTGAATCGGCAACGCCGTCGCTTGAATTCAGGGAAAGGACTGCATTACCGGAGGCGATGTAAATTCCCCCGAATGAATCGCTGGCTTTCCCCCAAGTCGCCAGAGTATCGGCGTCCGGGAACACGTTGATTCCCGCTTCGAAATTGTCGACGGTGATGTCAAATCGTGCCTTTGCACCAGACAAGCCAGCTTCGGCACGGACAGGCTCTGTGTGCTGAATCCCAAGATCGTCGAGCGCCTTCGTGAACGTTTGAACTGCTGCGTCGATATCTGATACAGACTCCGAGGGTGACGGCGACGGCGTTGCAGAAGGACTGGCCGCTTTCGGTTTCGCACCCGCACCAGAACCAGCGTCAGCGGTATTGCTGCTCGCGCACCCAGTGAGGGCGAGCATTGCGATCAACGATATGGAACCGACGGCGGTGGCTATTCTGTGATTCATGGCTTCAGGCTATCGGCGCACCGATTGAATAGCTTGCCCGACGACTACCCCACTTAGGGGCGTCAAACGCGCCCGAACTGCCTTGAGCCGATGGAAGCCGTCGTTGGGGCGTGGTGGTGCGACCGCTGCCAGGCGTCGATCAGATCTGAGCCAGAAGCTCGGCCTTCTTAACAGAGAACTCTTCTTCTGTAAGAATCCCTGAGTCACGAAGCGAGCCGAGTTGCTGGATCTTGCCAATGATGTCTTCTTGCGGCTGGCTCTGCTGCTGGACAGGGACAGAAGAGACCTTCATCTGCTCTCTGACAGTCTCCACAAGCTTGAGTGCCGATTCGGCCGGCTGGATCCACTTCAAGTTGACGCGGTTGCCAGAGGCAAAGAACGTGATCGTGTACCCCATCATCGTTTTGCCTGAGTCGAAGGACGAAATGCTTTTGTAGGCGTACGACTCCAACTCATGCCCGCCGAGTTTCTTCGCAAAGAAGACAACTCTGTGCTGGGTAGCCATCAGGATTCCAGATCGAATGCTGTCGTTACCCAGTATTTTGGCTTCATACGTTCCTACCGCAGAGGCCAATACTTCCTCGTCAGCGTCCAGGTGAGGCCGAGCTTGACCGATGAGCTTCTCTTCTTTCGCCATATGCCGATACTAACGGCGAGCCGATAGCAGAGGTTGTCTGTCGACTACCCCACTTAGGGCGTCCTCGGTGTTCGATAGCATTCCGATGTGAGCGAATCGACACCAGAGAATGTCAGTGGCAAACGGGACTGGATCATTGCTGTCGCCGCGGCTATCGCGGGTACCGTGGCGACGAAAGGTCTGGACTGGCTCGGCAACTCCACTTTCCCATGGTGGGCATACGTCGTGGGCGCCGGTGTAGCGCTGCTGATACTCACATTCGTACTTCCGAATTGGCGCAAGACCACTTGGGGAAACGTCGCGAAGTGGCGACCGTTGACTACAGCTGCGACATTGCAGAAAGCACGAACTGACGGGCGCGGTGAGCTGGAAGCCGAACTGGAGGCGAACAAATACGTACACATAATTCGCCCACAGTGGGTCATCATTTCTGATAAGGAAGACCAATTCCTGTGGAAGCTTCTCAACACAGCAGATCGGAGCATCGCCAAAGAGGTCTCTTTGCACGTCGACAACAGCGTCTTCCTAGCTGGATCTGCGATGGATTGGTCGGAAGTCATCGGGACCGATAACGTTGTGTTCAAAGGAGCACCAACCCAAGCCGGTCACGACTTTGGCGTCCCATTCATCGTGGTCTGGACAGACAAGATCGGACGGCGTCAACAGTCAAATGTTTCATGGGAACGATATGGCTACTAGTGCAGAAGTAGACCAGCCGCGCCGTATATGCCCAGCGCGTTTCACCGCCAGGACCGCGAACCCAACCGTCGCCGCAACCGTTGACGGTCGTGCTCGCGCTTGTCATAGGTCCTCTTGAACGATGGTGAGACCGGTCGTGTCAACCAAGAACTCAGACAAAACCCTGCCGATCCCGTCGTAGCGCAAGATGGCATGCATCGGCACACTGTCTATACGCCACAATTGGCCAGGTGCATCACCCTGGCTCGCGTAGTCACTGGCGACCGACTTTCTGGCTGTCCACGAAAGCCCATCCTTGTGCTCTGCATGCTGGGTGCCTCGCCAAAGGCGGATCACATTCCCCGGTCCGGGCCGTCCGCGGAACGCGTGACCCTCCGGTCCTACCAAGTCCCGGAACCGCGCAACCCATTCGTCGCGAGAGGCGACGAAAAGGGGCCTGGTTTGCCCTCTGGTGAAGAAGCTGTCGTGATACTCAACAGTGAGCATGTCTAACCGGAACACTTTCACATCCCTATCGAGCTTATCGAAGACATCCTTGATGTACTGCCCAGCTGTGGCCGAGGGCAAGATGGCGGTCATGCTGCTGTCTCCCTCGCGAGAACGGCCTGCACTGTCTGGTGTGTCCACCTCGCCGCGCCCTGCGCAGTTGGCACGGCGTCGCTTGTCAATTCACGCGCTATCTGTCGTGCTGATTTACCCTCGCCAGACTCGCGCAGCATCCGAGCCACGATGTCTTCTGGAATGGCACGCGGTCTACCCAACGGTTTACCGTCCGGCTTGGCACGGATCACAGCGAGTGCAGCCTTTGTGCGCTCACCGATGATGCGACGCTCCCACTGCGCCACACTGATCAGCACGTTCAGCACCAACTCACCGTTCGCGGAGGTCGTGTCGATGTTGGGGTCCAACACCACCACACCCCACCCTTCTTTCCGAGCGTCCTCAAGGATGCGCCCGAAGTCGGGCACGGAACGGCTGAGCCTGTCCAGCTTGGCAACTACCAGCGCGTCAGCCAATCCTTCTCGCACCATGCCGAGGGCGAGTGCACCGCGAGGACGCTTGGCAAGATCTACCCCACCCGACACCTTGTCCTCGAACTCCTGAATGATCTCCCAGCCGTAGAACTCGGCGGCGCGGCGAATAGCGTCGCGCTGTACCTCGATCCCGTTGTCTTGCTCGTCTGTGGAGGTCCGCATATAGGCGACCACCTTTCGAGCCTGTGATGCTTGCATTGTCTTGCCCTCCTGGCTAGGCAAACAAAGGCCTGTCCAATTGTTGAGTGTTTATTAGACAATAATCGAGGTTTACTCACGTGTCACCACCAAATGCTGATGCGACGTAGGCGCATCTAAGACACCAACCGGCACAGTGATAGCGACAATCGACCTCAACTGCACGTCGCCTCAGCGAGCCGCCTGATGCCTAAGCAGTTGCCAAACGGCTCGGCGTCGATATGGCAATTGCGTGGCATCAAAAAAGTGAGGAAGGTTGGTCGTCGCGAGGGTCTACGGAATCCAGGCGTCGATGTCCAAGATCGGCCCCAAACGGCCTTTATGGCTTCGACGGTCCATAGGTTGGGCGGCTTCAAAAAAGCTCGAAAGTGGCCAATAGTTATCGAGTTACTCAAGTTGATCTGTTTTTCGAATGTTCAAATATTTCCCTTATAAGGGATAAGTCAAAAAACGATCACTATGGGTAACTCGATAACTATTTCGACCTCACACGTCGCCCAGACTCTTCCTCCGAAGACCGGTGAAGATGGCGACGTTGTTGGTTCCCTTGGCGCTTTCGATGCCATGCCGCACCATGACGCGGGCGAATTCGCGAGGGCTCAATTGCGGCCCACCCTGCGATATTCGCCAAATGTCGTAGACGCCTCTGACGCCTTTCTGGGTCTCGCGATTAGCACCGTGGTCGCTGTCCAGGGTGTAGAACTCGGATAGGAAGTGTCCGATATCGTCGTTGTCTTCGCGATACTCATCCGTCGCCGTCATCACCGTGGCCGGCTCATCTAGGCTGCTCCCCCGCCGTAAGTAGTCCTCCCAGCCTTCGATTGCCCACAGCAGAATTCCATCGGCTTCACGTTCAAGGTCTTCCGAGAGGTGCTTGTCTTGCTTGTCCTCGGCAATGGTCACGCCGAAGGTGGCAACGCGAATGCGTGCCCAAACAGCCGAGTCGTCGCCACTCACCTTCGGAAGGAAGTTGGAGACCATCACAGCCATGTGGGACGGATCGAACTCGATGTAGTCCCGGTGCATCCGTCGCGCTCGAATCCGATCACCACCGGTCAGCCGCTTGAGCGTTGCTGAGTTCAATCGGCGTCCACGTTCGGTTTCCGAGACGACCACCCAGCGGCGTCCGAGCAGATCCATTTGGCCGGTTGGGTGTGCGCCCTCCTTATGCATGAACAGCTCTGGTTCCGCCGAGATGGCGTAGTCGCCCAGCGCGTGGCTGATTGCCCCGTAGAAGGTTCCCTTTCCGTTGCGACCGTCGCCGAGCAAGATGAGCAGCTTGTGCTCCTGCACCTTTCCCAACAGCGAAACGCCTACGTACCTCTGGAGGAACGACCTCACTTCTGGATCGGGCAGCACCTGTTCCAAGAAAGCTAGCCAGCGCGGCGCAATCGCTTCACGGCTCAGCTCGCCATTCACGAGATGGGTGCAGAGTTCGCCCGGCTCGTGATCGTGCATTTTCATGCTGCGCAGATCGAAGGTGCCGTTTAGCGCGTTCAGGAGGTACGGATCACGATCCAAATCGTTCGCGGTGCGAGCGAAGATCGGCAGCCGAGACGCTTGCTTGAGGACACCATCAGTACCGCCGGACGACTGTGCCGAGCGGACATCAGCCATGAGATTAGCGTCGCCCATCGACTCGGACCACGCCTTCTTCAGCACAGCGAACAGAGCCTGCTGAACCTCGCCACGCTCCGATTCTTGCCACCGCCTCCCGTCCCAGAAGTACCACCCAATCCCTGAAACGAAGAGGAACTCCGAGCCGCACGCCTTGGCGAAGCGATAGGCGATCCGAAGGTGGGAGCGGAACACCCGGTCCGGGTCGTCCTCTAGATCAGCAAGAGTGATGTTCGGTTGGTCCAGGTTGTCGTCGCTCATGGCGCTCCCCCAAAGTTACGGAGCAGCGTGTTCTCTGCGTCCACTTGATGCTGAACGAACTCGCGAGCGCGGTCGATCTTGAACTTGGCTTCGCGCCACGTGAACTGGTGCGATCCCTGCTGTGTGGCCTTCCACGCGTCAGCGATGATCGCCTCAACCAGTCGAGGATCGTTCCAATGTTTTCGCCACAGAGAACAGGCGAGCCGATAGCAGGTATTGTCGCGCTCCCCCGGTTCACCGAGACCATGATCGAGATAATGCGACACCGGCTTGAGGTCTTCTAGATGACCCATTGAGCCACCACGCGTCCCTCCACCCGACGACCAGGCGATTCTCCACTGGCGAATTGACTGCACCAAAACCTCTGGCGCGAAGGGGATGTCTTCCAGAGACCCGCGAAGCAGCGTGTAGACCCTCTCGGCACCGTTGACCTCTCGGACGCTGCCCGGTGCTGCGACCTGTCGCCCACCATCAGCGATCACGTCCAAGTGAGGAATCCAAGGCAGTTTTGACGGAAGTGTGCCCTCATACCGGAAGTACAAGTGCGCGCCACTGGCTGTCTGAACTAGAGGAAGGTTGCTGAGGTCGATGTCGAGGACTTCCTCAACGTCGATCAGTGAGCCGAACCCGCCAGCGTCACCCTCCGGTGCATTCTTTGTGTCGAGGTCGAGCACCCCAACGCCGTCGCCGGTGAGAACACCCCAGTTGCAGCCGGGGATTTCATGGCTCCACTTGTCCCAATCGTTTGGGTCGGAACTGGCGCGATGCTGCCACTCGCGAACGGCCGGGCGGTTTGTTCCACGGCTCAGCGGGAGGTACCGGAGCGGCCCATGTTTGAGGTCAGCCTTCGTCACTGTCATCGACCTCCAGCGCATCGAGGAAGGCGATCACTCGGTCAACGACAGTCCGATCGAATGCGAGTTCGGCAGCGGACTGGTTCGCGGCAGACATCACTCGCTCGACTCTTTGGGGTGGCGAGCGAAGTACATCGCCATACCGCGCGGCGGCGGCCAGTTGTCGAAGTACTCAAGTAGCTCTTCGTCGAAGAGAACTTGGTAGGGCAACGTGCCGAACAGTCGCTGCAACGCCCAGCACTCGTCCGGCGACGGATAGGTGCCGCCTTTGCAGAGGTTGGCAACTCGATTCGTGGTGATGCCGAGTGCGTTTGCAACATCTTGATACGAGAGGTCGCGGTAATGCATCTCCCTGGCGAGCTGTTGCCGCCGACGTGGAAGGCCCATGATGATCAATCCGCGCTCGCGTAGACATTTGGCTGAGTGCCAGTTTGTCTACGGCTGGTGCGAGCGCTTGAACGCGATCAGTCGGCTAGGGTCCACACCTTTTGAGCGGTGCTATTCGAGCGGGATGCAGAACCAAGCGGGCCTCGAATAATTCAATAATAATCGCCGCTATCGCACGATTGCAAACCTCTACAAGCATTGACATCTAAGGCGCTTGCGTCGCCGGTCGATATTCGATTCGACCTCGCAACGCGCGAGCCTCAGTGTCGCTCAGGACACCTACTGAGGGTCAGTCGTTGTCTTTGTTGGATTGATCGCGGATATACGCATCAGCTCGGCGGCGTTGGCTGAACGTCCGGCACAGGCAGTCACGCATCGCGTGCGGCGAGTTCGGACAGCCTGGCGAAGTGGCGACGTGGTTGACGTTGCCGCTACTGATCGTGCGTATCCGCCAAGTGGTGAGGTCGTGGTCGTCACTCATGAGATTCTGCGCTCTTCGGTCGGCGGGAAATACTGATCCGTCGTAACCGATCGCCTAGTCACGCTCGGCGGCGCGAGCGGCTCCGGTGCTTCGTATGGCAACGGATCTGGTGAGAACTCTGACTTGGGCAGCTTGTCTTTCATGGGACTCCTATCGGTCGCGTTTCGGCGGGTGTGACGATCCGCGAATGGTTGCCTTGTCGTTAGGGCCAAAGGGCGGGACGATCCGAGGAATGCCAAGACGTTCGAGCCGGTCTCGGTCGTCTTCCACGACCTCTGCGTCTTCGATGTCTTCCATCGAAACGGTGTAATCGGGCGCGGATTCCATCGCTGCGCGCATATCGTCTGGAAGGTCGCGGATCACGACGACATTGGTCTGCTTGAAGAGGGTTGGCATCATCGCCTCCCACGGTCGAACCTCGTGCTCGACATACACGCCGGGGCCGAAGCCGGAACGATCAAGCATCATCTGCACGGCCCGCAGTCGGTCGCTGTCGGAGGTTCCCGGCTTGAGCATGATTTCTCGGAGTTGATGCAGTCCCGGCTCAACCATGCGGTCCATCAGCTCGCGGGCTTTTTTCTTGACGTGACCCGCAGACCCACCATGAGTGGTGCAAACGGTGCCGCCGTTGATAGCCGGTTTCTTACAGCGGTCGCCGGATCGCGTCGAATGAGCAACGCACCGATTCTTGAGGTCTTGCGGACTCAGCAACCCCAGCTTGTCGGAGCCTCCATGCACAGCGCACATATCCGATCCGTTGACCGCCCACCGACTACAGGGTTCGCCGAGACTTGGCGACTTCGGGTTGACGATCACACCGGCGCATTGACGTTTCGCGGACACGATCAGTCCTCCGGAAGACCGAGCTGAGCTTTTGCTCCGAGCTCCAAGTAATACTCGGCGCACTTGTCGCAAAAGTCGAGCTGGATCACGCATGCCCCGTAGGCGATCCAGAACGGCAATGAATTGGGCGTCTTTTCGTCGCAAGCATGGCAATAGCGAATCGGCGCGTCGTTGCTGATTGGGTCACTGCCAGCGCGTTCGTACTCGACTGATCCATCCGTATGAAAGAAAGGGCGAAGTCGAATAACGGGGATAGGCCCAGTCGTTGCCTCGACGTTGCGGTCACGAGACGCATAGCCAATGCGAAGCACTTCACGAATCTCATCGATGTCTCGGAGAAATTTGTTCTCACGGGGAGCGACTAGCCGCGCCCTGACTACCTCAGCCCACTCAGCGTCGAACTGGTCGGCCAAGGGACTGGCTTGCGCATCGAGTCGGGCGTGATGTTCGACGCTGAGCCGGGCGAGTTCTTCTGGGGTCCTGGTTTCGTGAAATGTCATGCTGCGGCCTTCTGTCTGGCCCTCAGAGCTTGAAAGGGGCGCCGCCGCGAGGGCCGCAGGCGACGACGCCCCGGTGTGAACGCCGGGAAAGGGGAAGAAAACCGGCGCTCGATGTGAGTGCCCAACTCATGAGAATCGACCGATTCAAGACCGGAGAAGGGCACAGCTTGTTACGGCCAGATCGGATTGACGAACCCGCCCGAGGCCTTGATCTGCATCACGGCAGCCGCCCCGCGATTGCGAACACCAACACCAAGTCCACGCTCGTAGATGCTGCCGATCAGCGGGTAGTTCGCACTCGCCTGGACGCCGGGGATCAGTCGCAATCCCTGGCTCTCCGGGCGCGGGTGCTGCCGGAACGCGAGCGGGTTGCGCGGGCTGTTGGCCCCAGCCGTGCCGACAGCCAGAAGGTATCCGCTCGGCACATACGGGCTTTCGAAGATCCAGGCGTCGCCGTAGCTTCCGATGATCGGCAGGCCGTTGAACGACGCCGGTGCACGATCCCCGACGATCAACTTATCTGTGAGGTACGCGGGCGCAGTCACAGACGGGATGAAGTCGAAGGGGTTGATCAGCGGGTTCAGCGGATCGCGGCGCAAACCCCGGATCGTCTCGCCCTGCGCGGAGTTGACCATGATGACGATTCGCTCGTTCTGAGCCGGGAGACCGTGGCCGTGATGCTGGATGGTCTCGATCAAGTCGCGAAGGTCTCCACCGTCAACGGTCGCAGCACCCGATACGAGATAGTGGCTGTGGTTGGCACCGACGCTGCGCCCCGCGAATGTCGGCGGATTGTCGTCAGGCTGGCCAGAGTACAGCGAGTAGATCTGCACGCCGTTTTCGTTCACCTCGCGAAGACCAGCAGTCGATGGCGCGGTCAACGCCGAAAGGGTCATGCGAAAGAGCAACCGATTGTCGGCTGCGATTGCGGAGATGTGCTGAGCGGCCACCTGCTCGGCAGTGGCATCGCGAAGGAACTTGCGAGTGAAACGCGTCGAAGAATCCCACCATTCGAGCGGGAAGCCGACGAGGTAACCTTCCGGCGTCGCTCGGCCTGCGAGCGGCTGGCCAAATTCGGATGCCTTCTCGAACTCCCAGCCGGTGCCGTCCAGTGCGAGAGTGTCGGACGGTGCGGTGGTGTCGTAAGTGAAAAGACTAGCGATGAGATTTCGTGCGTCGTTCGAGAGCGACAGCGCGTCGTTGAATTCACTCCACAGAGTGTTCAAGTTCACGCCATCAGCCGTCTGAGTGAGCACGTCAGCGCCCACGTTGAAGCCACGGTCGGCTCCAGTAATGTCGCGGAACAAGATGTTCACAGCAACTCCTTACGGTCAGTGAATGGAATGCGTGACCGCGGGTCGACGCTAGAGATTCCTGACTTGAACGAGGAGAACTAGAACGCTCTACAACTCATCCTCAACAGAGGTGCGGTTGCCACTGGCAATTGCCGTTTTGTTGTTGAAATTTGATTAGATCACATCCGGGCACCCAATGCACCATAGGGCGCAAGAAGTGCACATTCTATCAACGCTGCAGTACTGCCCGACCTGCCAGACCGGCGGCAAGCCGCTGGCCGACAGAGTGCTGTCGCGGCTGCTCAAATAGCGGAGTTAATTAGTCGTCGTCGTCGTCGATGATGCGCGGCTTGACGTAGGGGTCCTCGTCACCGGCGTACTGCGCCGACTTCTTGAGGCTGTCGGTCTCGGCGTCGCGGGTGTGCGCTTCGGCGAGCAGAGCCTCGATGTGTTTCGCGTTCTCGGGGATGGCATCCGCGATGAATTCGAGCGACGGTGTGAGGCGCGCCGTGATGTTCTTGCCGACCTCACTACGGAGCATGCCGGTCGCCGACTTGAGGGCTACCGCGGAATCCAGGCGCTCCTCGTCGCTGCCGTACACGGTGTAGAAGATCGAGGCGTGCTGCAGGTCGCCTGTCACCTTGACGTCAGTGATCGTCACGAATCCCAGGCGCGGGTCTTTAAGCCCGCGCTCGAGAGTCTTGGCCACAATCACTTTGATGCGGTCCGCCATCTTGGCGGCGCGTGCCGGATCAGCCATGTTTATTCAGCCCTTCTCACCGTGTGGTACTAACCGAGTCGTCGGATGTCGGTGTCCGGCTAAGGAAGCTTGCAGAGCCTGCGTAGCTCCGCTTCCGCGCCGGGCACCGACATCCGTCGACGTCCCGAGGGTTAGACCCGCGGCTTCTCCTTGAGTTCGATCGTCTCGATCTCATCACCGATCTGGATGTCGTTGAACTTGCCGAGTCCGATACCGGCCTCGAAGTCCGTGCGGACCTCGGTGACGTCATCCTTGAATCGGCGCAGCGATTCGATCGCCAGGTTGTCCCCGACCACGACACCGTCGCGGATGACCCGCGCCTTAGCATTCCTGGTGATGATTCCGGAGCGAACGATAACACCCGCGATGTTTCCGACCTTGGAGGAACGGAAGATCTCGCGCACTTCGGCGACACCGGACTGCACCTCTTCGAACTCGGGCTTGAGCATTCCCTTGAGGGAGTTTTCAACATCCTCGAGCGCCGCGTAAATCACCGAATAGAAGCGAACGTCGACACCCTCGCGAGCGGAGCGCTCGCGAGCCTTCGTGTCGGGACGCACGTTGAATCCGATGATGATCGCGTTGTCGATGGTTGCGAGGTTGACGTCGCTCTCGGTGATCGCACCCACACCGCGGTGGATGATGCGCAACTGCACGCTGTCGTCCACCTCGATTTTGAGCAGCGACTCCTCCAGCGCCTCGACGGCACCGGAAACGTCACCCTTGATGATGAGGTTGAGCGATTCGACCTTGCCGTCTTCGAGGGCCTTGGTGAAGTCCTCGAGACTGATGCGCTTGCGACTGCGAGCCAGCAGGGCGTTACGCTCGGCTGCTTCGCGCTTCTCGGCGATCTGGCGTGCCGTGCGGTCGTCGTCGGTGACCAGGAAGGTGTCACCGGCGCGGGGAACGGAGGTCAGTCCGAGCACCGAGACCGGGCGAGCGGGTGTCGCGAGCGCCACCGAACCGCCGTTCTCGTCGAACATCGCGCGGACACGGCCGTAAGCCGTTCCGGCGACGATCGCATCTCCGACCTCGAGGGTTCCCGACTGGATGAGCACTGTCGCAACGGCGCCGCGTCCCTTGTCGAGCTTCGCCTCGATGGCGACACCGCGTGCGTCCTTGTTGGGGTTCGCGCGCATATCGAGTCCGGCATCCGCTGTGAGCAGCACCGCGTCGAGAAGCTCGGGGATGCCGACCTTGTTGAGCGCCGACACATCAATGAACATGGTGTCTCCACCGTATTCTTCGGCGACCAGACCGAACTCGGTGAGCTGCTGGCGCACCTTGGCGGGGTTGGCCCCCTCCTTGTCGATCTTGTTGATCGCGACCACGATCGGCACGTTCGCCGCCTGGGCGTGGTTCAACGCCTCGATCGTCTGGGGCATGATGCCGTCATCCGCCGCGACCACAAGAATCGCGATGTCGGTGACCTGCGCACCACGGGCACGCATGGCAGTGAACGCCTCGTGACCTGGTGTGTCGATGAAGGTGATGGCGCGTTCCTGGCCCTCGTGCTCTGTGACGACCTGGTAGGCACCGATGTGCTGGGTGATTCCACCCGCTTCACCGGCGACGACGTTGGCGTTGCGGATCGCATCGAGCAGGCGCGTCTTACCGTGGTCGACGTGGCCCATGACGGTGACGACGGGGGGCCTGGCGACCAGGTCTTCGTCGGTTTCGTCTTCGAGCTCCTGGTCGAGGTCGAGGTCGAAGCCGGCGAGCAGCTCGCGGTCCTCGTCCTCAGGGGAGACCATCTCGATCTTGAATCCGAGCTCGTCGCCCAGGATGTCGAAGGTCGCCTCGTCCAGCGACTCGGTCGCCGTGGCCATCTGCCCCAGGTGGAACAGAACGGTCACGAGGTTTCCGGGGCTGGTGTCGATCTTGTCGGCGAAGTCCGTGATGGATGCGCCGCGACGCAGACGAATGATCGACTTGCCGTCACCGCGAGGGACGCTGACGCCACCGAGCGACGGTGCTTCGCGCAGTTCGAATTCTGCCCTCTTCGTCCTCTTGGACTTGCGAGCCTTGCTCTTACCGCCACCGCGACCGAAGGCGCCGGCGGTGCCGCCGCCGGGTCCACGACCACGGCCGCCACCGCCCGCTGGACGGTTCGGGCCGAAGTTGGATCCCGGAACTCCCGCTGGAGCGCCACCGGGACGGAAACCGCCACCGGCACCGGCCGGACGACCGGGGCCGCCTGGACGGAATCCACCGCCGGCACCGGCAGGGCGCTGGCCGAAGCCGCCCGGACGCTGCTGGCCCTGGCCTGGCCCGCCGGGGCGCGGCGCGCCAGGACGAGGCGCAGACGGGCGTGGGATGCCGGTCGGCGAAGCAGCCGGGCGGGTGTTCATACCCTGGGTGCTCGCGTAGGGGTTGTTGCCGGGGCGCGGAGCTCCTGGACGCTGCATCCCCTGGGTGCTCGCGAACGGGTTATTACCCGGACGTGCGGCTCCTGGACGCGGGATACCCGAGCCTTCGCTCGGTGCCGCGGCTGGTGCTGCTGGCGCGGCCGGAGCTGGCACCTCAGGTGCTGCGGCAACCGGCGCTTCCGGCGCGGCGGGCGCTGGTGCGGCCGGGGCTTCAGCGATCGGCGCCGGGCGCGGCGGAGCAGCGGGAGCAGCGGCCTTTTCAGGCGCTTTGATCCCGTCGGCTTCGAGCGCGGCCCGGAGCTTGCGCGCTACCGGTGGTTCGATGCTTGAGGAAGGTCCCTTGACGAATTCGCCCATTTCCTTGAGCTTCTCAAGGGCCTTCTTACTGTCTATGCCGAGTTCTGCGGCGATCTCGTGCACGCGTGGTTTTGCCACTGTTCTCCTTCTCGGGCCAACTCCCGATGAGGAGAAGGCCGTTAGTTACGGACGGGACTCATTTCGAGCCGCTCATTAGTTGTCACTCATTAGTTGGTCACTATGCCGTTCAGCCTGTTCTTCAGGACACCTGGTTGGAGGTGCCGACTGGTGGTGGTGTTTTCGATTGTCTGAGTTGTTCCGCATCGAGCACGCCGTCGACCCGAAGCGCACGGCCAAAAGCCCTGCGTTTGATCGAGTTTTCGACGCATTCGAGGGTGGGATGCACCCAACCGCCTCGGCCTGGAAGAGTTGCGGAGTGATCCGCTACCACTTCGCCGTTTCGCGCAACAACCCTCAGAAGAGAGGATCGATCAGCGCGGCGTCGGCAGCCGAGACAGGTTCTTACGGGTTCCATCTTATCCCCTTGCTCAACGCCCCGTGGCGCGGTGACATTCCCGAGCGGCAGCATGCAGCACGTAGCACGCAGCAACCGAACCGCCAACGCTGACGCGTCGTCGATCCGGCGCGCGAATCGACAACCAGCCGCCAACTCAGTCGTCAGACTCCAGTATCGAATCCGGCTGGATGTCGATTCGCGCGCCCGTCAGCTTCGCAGCGAGCCGGGCGTTCTGGCCCTCCTTGCCGATGGCGAGGGAGAGTTGGTAGTCGGGCACGAGGGCACGGACCGCCTTCGTCGCCGCGTCGATCACGTACGACGAGGTGACCTTGGCCGGCGAGAGGGCGTTGGCTACGAAAGTTGCCAGGTCTTCGTTGTAGTCGACGATGTCGATCTTCTCGTTGTTGAGTTCAGCTGTCACAGAACGCACACGCTGGCCTAGTTCACCGATGCAGGCACCCTTGGCGTTCACACCCGGCTCGTTGGCTTTGACCGCGATCTTGGTTCGGTGTCCGGCCTCACGAGCCAGCGACACGATCTCGACGACACCGCTCGCGATCTCCGGCACCTCGAGGGCGAAGAGCTTGCGAACGAGGGATGGATGCGTGCGTGACACAGTGATCTGCGGACCCTTGAGCCCCTTGCTCACGCTCGTCACGTAGACGCGGATGCGCGACCCGTGCGCATAGTCCTCGCCCGGCACCTGCTCTTCCGGAGGCAGGATCGCTTCGATGGTGCCAAGATCGACGTGAATCATCCGCGGGTTGGGTCCCTGTTGGATGACGCCGGCGACGATGTCGCCCTCGCGACCCTTGAACTCGCCGAGTACCTTGTCATCACCGATGTCGCGCAGGCGCTGGTTGATGACCTGTTTCGCGGCGAAAGCTCCAATGCGGCCGAAGTCGTCGGGGATGTCTTCCGCCTCGCCGATCACCTCGCCATCGTCGTTGAGTTCTGGCACGTAGATGTGCACCCGACCGCTCTTGCGATCGAGTTCGACCCGAGCAACCTCGTTGCCGTCCTTGCTCTCCGGCGTGGACGTGTGCTTGAGGTACGCGGTCAGGATCGCCTGCTCGATGATCACGACCAGTTCTTCGAAGGGAATTTCACGTTCGCGCTCCATGAGCCGCAGCACGCTCAGATCAATCTCCACCGAGTGCCTCCACTATTCAACTAGTCCGTCGTGCACGAAGACGCGCGCCCGAAGTATCCCTCTAAGTTAGCAGGCCGCAGAAGTCCGCCGACCTGCTCCTTGCTCCCCCGCCCGGCTCGCGAATCGTGAAATCTGGCGCATCCGCAGCGCGACACGCGCCAATTTCGACGACTCGCGGTCACCAGCCCTGTCGTTCGCGATCCTTCAGAATGGTGTGCACTCGTTCGAGAAATGCATCGGGATACTCGAACAGATCCGCAGCAGTGACACGGATCACGCGATACGACGCGGCCTCGAACAGTTCCCGGCGCAGGATGTCCCTGCGGAATTGGCGCTTGCTCGTCCTGTGCCCGTCGCCCTCATACTCGAGCACCACATGCCAGCGCTCGAGATGCAGATCCGGGTGCAGAGTGATGCCCCCACCGTCGACCAACACTGGGTCGTTGACCAGAGGTTCCGGGAGTCCGGATCCCGCCAGCAGCAGGCGAAGCAGCGACTCGGGACGCGAGTCGACACCACTCCGCAACCGCGGCACTGCCCAGGCCAGCACTTTTGCTCCGCGACGACCGCGATGACGGATGACCGCCTGCTCGAGTTGCTGCACCGAGCACGGTGCCGGCCCTCTCGAGCCGCCAGGCAGACGTGGACCCGTGATCAGGAAGTCGCCGACCGCGACGAGATCTTCTCGACTCAACTGAGACGCCAGATGGCACCAGGTATCCGCCGCCGACACTACCGGAAGGCCGTTCACCATGTCGACACTGACGTCGTCGGCAGTGAGCGCATGCCCGCTTACTCCCGCGCGACGCGGCGGAGTTCCGGATCCACGCGTCGAAAGGTGAAGCGGCAGCAGGGGCATCCGATCCGGCATCGGCATTCCGTACAACGCGGCCGCAGTGCTGTGGCTGAAGTAGTGCCCTGCGCTCAGGAGCGGCTCGTACGCGCGGCACATGCCGGTGATGGTCAGCAGGTCGAGGTCAATCGCGCTCATCGAGTGGAAAGGGTGCTGGACATCCGCATTACGAAGCCGCCCGCGCCCCAGGCCATGCTCCGCTCGGTCACTGGTGCGGAAAGCTGTTCCGCGAAGAGCGGCAGGTATCTCTACTCGTTTGGGCATCACACGACTGTGCGTGAATGCGCGCCAGCCCGCTGGGGTTCTCCACAGCCGCCAGCCGTCGAGTTTCGGTCTGGCCAGCCCCGAATCTCAGCCCGTCAGTCGTCGAAAATGGCGCTATTCGGCCACAGGAGGAGCCATTTTCGACGACTCACGTGATAGCTGCATGATCGATGCGCGATCGCCTGCATCCGCGTGAACAGTTAGGCCAGTGCAGCGATCGCCTGGGTGATTTCGCCGATCGCCACGGGCGTGCGCTCGTTGCTGCGACGATCCCAGAGCTCGACATTGCCGTCTACCACTCCCTTGCCGACGATCACGATCACGGGAACCCCGATGAGCTCGGCATCGCCGAACTTGACGCCGGGGGAAACCTTCGGCCGATCGTCGAACAGCACGTCGTTGCCTGCAGCTTCCAGTTCGGTCACCAGAGCTTCGGCAGCAGCGTGCACCTCGGCCTCCTTGGTTGCGGCGATCACGTGCACGTCGAAGGGACTCACATTCCTCGGCCAGATCAACCCGCGGGCGTCGTTGTTCGCTTCGGCGATGACCCCGAGCACCCGCGTGACACCGATGCCGTAGGAACCCATCGTCACGGTCACCAGCTTGCCGTTCTCGTCGAGCACCTTCAGCCCGAGCTGGTCGGCGAAGAACCGTCCGAGCTGGAAGACGTGCCCGATCTCCATGCCGCGTGCCAGCTCGACCGGTCCTGAGCCGTCGGGCGCTGGGTCGCCAGCCAGCACTTCGGCCACCTCGACCGTGCCATCCGACGGGAAGTCGCGACCGGCAACGAGGCCGAAGACGTGCTTGCCATGCTCGTTCGCACCGGTGATCCATCCGGACCCCTCCGATACGCGGGGATCGAGCAGGTACCGGATGCCCGTGCTCGACTCTTCGCCGAGAACCGCACCCGCGGCAGACCACGGCCCGATGTATCCCTTGACGAGGCCTGGATGCTTCAGGAAGTCCGCGTCGTTCGCTGCCTCGACCTCGTTAGGGGCGAAGGCGACCTCCGCACGCTTCAGGTCGACGCCACGATCGCCAGGAAGCCCGACGATCACGAGTTCGCGTGCACCGTCCACCGCCGTGACCGCGAGGACGATGTTCTTGAGCGTGTCTGCGGCGGTCCAGGCGCGACCGTCCGGGCGCGGATGCTTCTCGTTCGCCAGGTCGACCAGCGTCTGGATGGTTGGGGTGTTCGGGGTGTCGAGCACCTCGGCGGCCGTGAGCTTCTCCCAGGAGCGGGGCTCCGGCGCGGCGGTGCGAAAGGCCTCGACATTGGCGGCGTATCCGCCCGCGCTCCGGACGAAGGTGTCTTCCCCGACCGGGGTCGGGTGCAGGAATTCTTCGCTGCGCGCCCCACCCATTAGACCGCTGTCCGCCGCGACGATCACATAGTCGAGACCCAGACGGGTGAAGATGCGCTCGTAGGCGTCGCGCTGCTTCTGGTACGAGGCATCCAGCCCTGCGTCGGTGTAGTCGAAGGAGTAGGCGTCTTTCATCGTGAATTCACGACCGCGCAGGAGCCCAGCCCGCGGTCGAGCCTCATCGCGGTACTTGTCCTGGATCTGGTAGATCGACAGCGGCAGGTCTTTGTAGCTCGAGTAGAGATCCTTCACCAGGAGGGTGAAAACCTCTTCGTGCGTGGGGGCGAGCAGGTAATCGGCGCCCTTGCGATCCTTCAGCCGAAAGATGCCGTCACCGTACCTGGTCCAACGGCCGGTCGTCTCATAGGGCTCGCGGGGCAGCATCGCGGGAAAGTGCACCTCCTGCGCCCCGGCATCGGCCATCTCGTCGCGGATGATCGCCTCGATCTTGCGACGTACCTTCAGGCCGAGCGGCAGCCAGGCGAAAACACCGGGAGCCTGCCGACGGATGTAGCCAGCACGCACGAGAAGCCGATGACTTGCCACCTCCGCATCGGAGGGGTCTTCGCGGAGGGTGCGGACGAAAAGCTGTGAAAGACGTGTGGACACCATGCAACTTTAGCCGGAGGGCAAACCCTCTCCCCGCCGGCACCGAATCAAAACAGGCGGTTGGACCCTGACCCGAGCAGGGTCCAACCGCCACCGACTGGCTACCGCGTGACGACCTCGGGAGAACCGACCGCTCCAGGCGGCATCTCGGCAGCGATACGGTTCGCCTCTTCGATGAGGGTGGCGACGATCTCCGACTCCGGCACCGTCTTGATGACCTCACCCTTGACGAAGATCTGACCACGGCCATTACCGCTCGCCACGCCGAGATCGGCCTCACGGGCCTCCCCCGGTCCGTTCACGACGCAACCCATGACTGCGACCCGCAGCGGCACCGTCATCTTCTCGAGGCCGGCTGTGACGTCGTTGGCGAGTTGGTAGACATCCACCTGGGCGCGCCCGCAACTCGGGCAGGAGACGATCTCGAGCTTGCGCTCACGCAGGCCGAGAGACTGAAGTATCTGCAGGCCGACCTTCACCTCCTGCACCGGAGGTGCGGAGAGCGAGACCCGGATCGTGTCCCCGATGCCCTCGGAGAGCAGGATGCCGAAGGCCGTCGCCGACTTGATGGTGCCCTGGAACTCCGGACCGGCCTCGGTCACACCGAGGTGCAGCGGCCAGTCGCCACGCTCGGCCAGCAGGCGGTAGGCCTTGACCATTGTGACCGGGTCGTTGTGCTTCACGGAGATCTTGAAGTCGTGGAAGTCATGCTCCTCGAAGAGGCTGGCCTCCCAGACGGCGCTTTCGACGAGGGCCTCGGGGGTCGCCTTGCCGTACTTCTGCAGGATGCTTGGTTCTAGCGAACCGGCATTGACACCGATACGGATGCTGACGCCGGCATCCTTCGCCGCCTTGGCGATGGCACCAACCTGGTCATCGAACTTGCGGATGTTGCCGGGGTTCACGCGCACCGCGCCGACACCGGCGTCGATGGCCGCGAACACGTAGCGCGGCTGAAAGTGGATGTCGGCGATGATCGGCAGCTGGCTCTTGGCCGCGATGATTGCGAGGACATCGGCGTCGTCCTGGTGCGGCACCGCGACGCGCACGATGTCACATCCGGTGGCGGTTAGCTCCGCGATCTGCTGGAGGGTCGCGTTGATGTTCGTGGTCTGCGTCGTAGTCATCGACTGCACGCTCACCTGAGACTCGCTGCCGACACCGACTTTGCCGACCGTGATCTGTCGAGTCTTGCGTCGTGGGGCGAGTATTTCGGGGGCTTTGGGCATACCCAGATTGATTGCTGGCACCCTGCGATTCTAAGCGTGCGGTGTGAACTCCGGCTGAGTGCCGGTCGTACGCAGGCTGAACGGCGACACAGAGTCGACTGGTCAGAAGATGATCGGGTCAGAGGGTGATCGGCTTGACGATGTCCGCGTAGAGCAGCAGCAGGCTCATCCCACCGAGGATGATCACCACGGCGAAGGTGAGCGGGATGATCCGCGCGGCGTCCACCGGGCCTGGATCCCTGCGTTTGAACAGCTTCGCGAAGAACCTGCGGATGCCTTCCCAGAGAGCCGCGGCGACGTGTCCGCCGTCCAGCGGCATGAGCGGCACGAGGTTGAAGACCAACAGGGCGACGTTCACCGACGCGACGATGCCGATGAGGGTCGACAGGCGCTGGGACAGCGAGACGGAATTTGTGGCGGCCACCTCGCCGGCAAGTCGCCCGACGCCGACGACACCGACGGGTCCGTTCGGATCGCGCGCGCCCGATCCGAACGCCGCCTTGGCGACGTCGATCAGTCGCTGCGGCAGGTTGAGGATCAAGTGGAAGTCCTGGCCGATGTTGTTGCCGACGGCGGGCAGCACGGCGGTCAGCGGCTGCTGCTGCAGTTCGTACGCCCAGGTGAAGCCGAGGATACCGACCTTCTTGGTCACCAGCTTGCCATCGGCACCCTTGACCGGCTGACCCTGAGCATCTGCGACGCTCTGCTCGCTCAGCGTCGGTGTGGCCTTCACGGTCAGCGGCTTGCCGTCGCGGAGCACCGCGATCGTGAGTTCTTTGCCGCCGGAGGAGCGGATCAGCTTCGAGGTCTGGGCGTAGCTGGTAGCGGGGGTGCCGTCGATGGACTGGATCGTGTCGCCGGGCTTGAGACCAGCCGCGGCGGCTGGCGCTTCCGGGTCGGATGACGCGCACTTCTGGCGGTCGCTGGTGGCAGGCAGTACGCAGGCCGACACCGTGTTGATGGTCGTGCTGATCTGTTGGGTGCCGAACCCGGAGATCACCACGGCGAACAGCACCACGGCGATCACCAGGTTCATGAACGGTCCGCCGAGCATGATGATGACGCGCTTGACAACCGGCAGCTTGTAGAAGACGCGGTCCTCTGAGCCTTCCGGGATCGTCTCCGCGCTGGCGGTGCGGGCATCCTGAACCAGGGTCTGGAAGAAACCGGTACTCGATGTGCGGCCCGCGTCTTCGTACTCGGCCTCCGCGACGAAGGCGTCGGTGCCGGAGGCGCGCGGCTTTCCGCCCTTGCGCTGCGGCGGGTACATGCCGGCCATGGAGATGTAACCGCCCATCGGAATGGCCTTGACGCCGTACTCGGTCTCACCCTTCTTACGGGAGAAGATGGTCGGCCCGAAACCGATCATGTACTGGCCGACCCGCACTTTGAAGAGCTTGGCCGGCACCAGGTGGCCGATCTCGTGGAGAGCTATCGACAGGGCTATGCCGACGGCGACGATGACGACGCCGAGCACATAGAGAAGGACGGTTTCCACTTGCACAGAGTAACCGCCCCAAGCTTTCAACCGGCTGAGCGGCCGGCGACTGGCCGAGCGCTCAGCCGAGTTCTCAGCCGAGCGCTCAGCGGGAAATCGCCAACAGCCGATCCGCCTCCGCGCGAGCCCAGCGCTCCGCGTCGAGGACCCCCTCGAGGGTCGCCACCGGTTCCTCCGGCGCGTGTGCGTCGACCACGGCCTCTACCGTGTTGAGGATGTCGAGATACCCGATAGTCCCCGCGTGGAAGGCGTGCACAGCCTGCTCGTTCGCCGCGTTGAAGACGGCGGGGAAGGTGCGGCCTTCGCGCCCCACCCGTTTGGCCAGCTCTACAGCGGGAAATGCCTCGTTGTCGAGGGGCTCGAAAGTCCACGAACTGGCCGCGGTCCAGTCGAGAGACACACCCACTCCGGCGACCCTGTTGGGCCAGTCCAGACCCAGAGAGATCGGCAGGCGCATGTCGGGTGGCGAACACTGGGCGATGGTGGAGCCGTCGACGAACTCCACCATCGAATGCACGATGGACTGTGGATGCACCGTCACGTCGATGTCGTCGTAGCCCACGTCGAAGAGGTAGTGCGCCTCGATCACCTCGAGGCCCTTGTTCACCAGGGTCGAGGAATTTGTAGTGACCACGAGCCCCATGTCCCAGGTCGGATGCGCGAGGGCCTCAGCCGGCGTCACGTGCCGCAACGAGTGGCGCGATCGGCCACGGAACGGCCCACCAGACGCCGTGAGCACGAGTCGCCTCACCTCGGCTGTGGTACCGGAACGGAGGGCCTGCGCGATGGCGGAGTGCTCGGAATCCACCGGAACGATCTGCCCTGGTGCGGCGAGCGCGAGCACGAGTTCTCCCCCGACGATGAGACTCTCTTTGTTGGCGAGAGCGAGAGTCGTACCCGTTTCGAGCGCGGCCAGGGTCGGGCCGAGACCGACCGAGCCTGTGATGCCGTTGAGCACGACATCCGCTTCGACGGTGCGCACGAGCTGCTCGGCCTCGATCTCGCCGAGGGCGAGGTGTTCGACGCCGAACTCCCGCGCCTGGGCCTCCAGCGCTTCGCGCTGGCTTCCCGCGGCGAGACCGACTATCTCGAAGCTGTCACGATTCGCGGCGATGACCTCGAGGGCCTGCACGCCGATCGAACCGGTTGATCCCAGGATGATGACGCGACGCATGAGGCAACGCTAGCCGGTCGCGCTGCCGAAATTTCGAGACTACCCGCGACTCGCTACTGGGTGGCGAGGATGTCGACGACGAAGACCAGGGTGCTCGTCGGGGTGATATCCGTCTGATTGCCCGGCACCTTATCGGCGTAGCCATCAGCCGGCGGGATGATCGCGATGACCTGCGAGCCGACCTTCTGCCCGACGAGAGCCTTGCCGAAACCGGGAATCACCCCGCCGGTGGGGAAAGTGGCTGGCTGCCCTGCCGTCCAGCTGGAGTCGAAGACCTTGCCGGTGGCCCAGACGACGCCGGTGTAGTTCACGGTGACCGATGCGCCCTCCTTGACGGTGGCCCCCGTGCCCTTCTTGAGATCCGCGATCTCGAGTTTTGTCGGAGCGTCGGTCTTCGGAACGGTGATCGTCGGTGCGCCGTCTTTTCCGAGCTTCACCGTGGGGTAGCCCGTGGGTGCGGGCTGCGCCGCGCCGTTCGCCTTGCTCAACGTCTTCACCGGCTTTTTAGCGCTGACGACGTCGATCACGAAGACGATCGAGTCGGTTGCCGACAGGCCGAGACCGGTCTGGTTGGCGGCACTCACGCCGTCGGTCGGTGGCACGACGGCGGTGACCCGCGAGCCCTCAGGGGAACAGGCAATCGCCTTGTAGAGACCCGGAATGATCGACTTCTCGTCGAGCTGGAGCGGCTGGGCCTTGGCGGCGCCGAATCCGGTCGTGTCGATCTGCTTGCCGGTTGTGCCGTTGTAAACGGCGTAGGTGACTGTCACGGCGCTTCCGGAGCTGGCGAGGGTTCCGCTGCCCTTGCTCACGACAGTGCGCTCTGTGGACTTGCTCGACAGCGGTGTGGTGAAAGTGACAGTCGGATCCGCGCCGAACTTGCCGGAGACCTTCACCTTCGCTGAGCTGTCGCCCGCCTTCGTCGCGACGCAGGCTGTCGACGCCGTGTTGGCATCGCCCTTCGTTCCGCTACTGCAGCCGACGAGCGCAAGCGCGACGACTCCCGCGATGGCGATCGTGCTGAGGATTTTCGACACAGTTCTGCTTTCTGAAGATCATCTGGGATCAGCCCAGTATTCCGCGCCTACCTATGCGCAAGCTGAAACGGGCTGGCCGCGCACAACTTTACGCGAGTGAGGTCTCCGCGAGACGGATCTCCGGATCGTGGCTCACCGGGAAGTTAACCGAGCTCGCGATGAAACACTTCGTACTCGCCTCGTGGTGCAGGGCGAGCGCGAGATCCGCGTTCCCGGACGAGATCGTGACGACGGGGCGCAGCGTGACCGAGGTGAAATGCCCTCCGCCATCCGCCGTCTGCTCCATGGTGCCGATCGCCGCATCCGTGTAGCCGATGACGACGACGCCGTTCGTGGCGGCCACGTGCAGGTAGCTGAGCAGATGACACTGGCTGAGAGCGGCGATAAGCAACTCCTCGGGGTTCCAACGGTCCACGTCGCCGCGAAACGCACGATCGCTCGAGCCGCTGATGTCGTGCTTGCCCTCCGCGTGAAGGACATGATCCCGTCCATAAGACCTGTAGTCGCTGGTGCCTGTGCCGCGATTGCCGAGCCATTCGAGGCCGACAGAGAAATGATGCTCGAGATTCACGCTGTGCACGCTACACCTTGGGGTCGACAGCATTGCGGGGATAGGCTCGGAACACCATGACTGACACCCTCGTAACCGCCTCAGAGACCTCCGGAATCAGCCAGGAACGCCGTATCGTCACGGCCATTCCCGGCCCGAAATCTCACGCGCTCACCGAGCGACGATTAGCAGTCGTTCCCGTGGGGGTCTCCTCAGCCCTCCCCGTGTTCATCGAGCGTGCCCACGGTGCCATCGTGGTGGATGTCGACGGCAACCAGTTCATCGATCTCGGAGCGGGCATCGGCGTGATGACCATCGGCCACACCGACGAGGCCGTGGTCGCGGCGGCCACCGCCCAGCTCGGCGAGTTCACCCACGTGATGTTCACCATCACACCCTACGAGGGCTACGTGCGGGTGGCTGAGCTGCTTGCCCAGCACACGCCGGGCGACTTCCCGAAGAAGACTGTGCTGCTCAACTCCGGCGCGGAGGCTGTGGAGAACGCCGTCAAAATCGCCCGCAAATACACCGGACGCACCGGCGTTGCCGTGCTCGACCACGCCTACCACGGACGCACCAACCTCACCATGGCGATGACCTACAAGTCGATGCCATACAAGCTGGGTTTCGGTCCGTTCGCGAGCGACGTGCATCACGCGCCGAACTCCTACCCGTTCCGCGACGGACTGAGCGGTGCAGATTCCGCAGCACGCACCATCGCCTATCTCGAGAAGGCCGTCGGGGCATCCGACCTCGCCTGCCTCGTGGTCGAACCCATCCAGGGCGAGGGTGGCTTCGTCGTGCCCGCCGAGGGTTACCTGCCCGCGCTGCAGGAGTGGTGCGCAGCCAATGGCGTTGTGTTCATCGCCGACGAGATCCAGAGCGGCATGGCCCGCACCGGCGTGTACTTTGCCTCTGAGCACTTCGGAATCGTGCCCGACCTGGTGCTGAGCGCTAAGGGCATCGCGGGCGGCCTGCCGATCGCGGGGGTCACCGGCAGGGCTGAGATCATGGATGCCTCGCACCCCGGCGGTCTCGGAGGAACCTTCGCTGGGAATCCCGTCGCCGCCGCAGCCGCCGTCGCGGTCTTCGAGTCGATCGAGTCCCGAGGACTCCTCGCCGAGGGCGCGCGCATTGAGCGTCTGCTCAAGCCCGCGCTGCTCGCCCTGCAACAGAAGTACGAGGTGATCGGCGATGTGCGCGGTATCGGCGCGATGCTCGCGATCGAGCTGGTGCAGCCGGGCACTCTCGAACCGAACCCTGCCGCTGTCACGGTCATCACCGCCTACGCGGCCCGGCACGGTGTGTTGTTGCTGAACGCTGGCACCTGGGGCAACGTCATCCGCTTCCTGCCCAGTCTCGCGATCAGCGACGCCCTTCTCACCGAGGCGCTGGGCGTGCTCGACGAGGCGCTCGCAACCCTGTGAGCCATCCGCTCTCGGGGGTCGTTCGCCGACGTTCATCGCTGAGACCAGCTCAGCCGAGTTTGGCCTGACGCTTGCGTCTGGCGGCCGCCGAAACCTGCTGCGCCACCACCAGCACGATGGCCAGGATGAACACCGCAGACGCGATGACATTCGCTTCGGCCGGGATGCCGCGGGCGGCCGCGATGTAAATGAACTTGGGGAAAGTGGTTGCCGAACCCGAATTGAAGTTCGTGATGATGAAGTCGTCGAAGCTCAGCGCGAAGGAGAGCAGGGCGGCGGCGACAATCCCTGGCAATAGCAACGGGAAGGTGATGCGCCAGAAGACCTGGCCAGGAGAGCCGTAGAGGTCCCTGCCCGCCTCCTCGAGCGCCGGGTCAAGGCTCGAGACACGTGCCTTCACCGTCACCACCACGAAGCTGATGCAGAACATCGTGTGCGCCAGGATGATGGTGACCAGCCCCATCTGTACGCCCGCTCCAAGGAACTCGGCCGCGAGCCCGGCACCGAGCACGACCTCCGGTGTCGCCATCGGCAGGAAGAGCAGGAGGCTGATCGCCGAACGGAAGCGGAAGCGGTAACGCACCAGGGCAATCGCGATCATCGTGCCGAGGATCGTCGCGATCACAGTGGCGATCACGCCGATCAGGATGCTGTTGCCGAAAGCCTGGCAGACATCCTGCGCCGCACAGACGTTGATCCAGTTGTCGAGGGTGAAGCCGCGCCAGGAGATGTTCGACTTCAGGGAATCGTTGAAGGAGAAGACGAAGGTGTAGGCGATCGGCACCAGGAGGAAGATCAGTGCCAGGGCCGTGTAGACCGGAAGCAGCCACGATCCGAGGCTGAAGCGGGGGCGGCGAGTACGGGGCTTCTGCGGGGCTCCTATCGCCTCCGCGAGCACGAGTCCTTCCTGGGTGCTCACAGCAGGTCCTCCGTTCCGCTGCGCTTCACATACACGGTCACGATTGCGAGAATCACGACCATCAGGATGATCGACAGCGATGCCGCCGCAGGATAGTTCAACAGGATCAGGAAGTTGCTCTCGATCACGTTGCCCATCATCGCCGTGCCTGTTCCACCGAGAAACTCGCGACTCGCATTGACGTAGTCACCGGCCGCCGGGATGAAGGTCAGCAGCACGCCGGAGACGATGCCGGGCATGGAGAGCGGGATCGTCACAGTGCGGAAGACCGTGAACGGATGCGCGTATAGGTCGCTCCCGGCCTCAAGGTAGCGGGTGTCGAGCCTCTCGAGTGCGGCATACAAAGGCAGCGTCATGAAGGGGATGAAGTTGTAGGTGAGGCCGAAGACGACGGAGAACGGGGTGCCGGTGACGTGGGCATCCGGAGCAAGCAGCGAGAGTGCCTTGAGCCCTGTCACCACGAAGGATTCGTCGGAGAGCAGCGACTTCCAGGCCAGCGTGCGCAGCAGGAAGCTGATGAAGAACGGTGCGATCACCAGCACCAGCATCAGGTTCTGCAGCAGCGGCCACCGCCTGGCTTTCACCCCGATGAAGTAGGCAAGCGGGTAGCTGAAGATCAGCGCGAAGACTGTCGCGATGATCGCGTAGATGAAGGAGCGGATGATCTGCTCGCCGTACTGCGAGATCGAGGTGACGTAGTTGTCCCACTTGAATGCCGCCTGGTACTGGCCGATGTCGCCGAAGCCGGCGGGTTCCTGCAGCGAAGTGATCACCAGTGACACCAGAGGCACCAGGAAGAACAATACGAGGTAGAGGATGCCGGGCAGCAGCAACAGTAGGGCGATGCGACTTCTGCGACGCGGAGCCTGTTCTTGCGCCGTACCCGTCGCGAATGCGGAGAAAGCCACGGCTAGGCCTCCTCGAGCTCCGACATCAGCGCGCGTTTCTTCTGCACCGCGATGGATGCCGTGTCGGCATCGGCGGGGAATCGCGGCAGAGCGGGCGCCTCATCCTCGAGCCCGAATCCGTGCTCGACCTTCCAGGAGACCCAGGCTTCAGATCCCTCGGTGACCGCCGGGCCGACACCCATGTTCTGCGCGAAGACGACCACAGAGCCGAGGCCGGGCACCGCGATGATGTACTGCGTGCTCACGCCGCTGAAAGACACGTCGATAATACGGCCGGGGCCGAGAATGTTCGTGCCCGCGGCCTTCTCCGGCTCCGCGGTGTGCAGGCTGAGTTTCTCCGGCCTGACGCCGATCGTCACCTCACCGGCGTGACGTTGCGATCGTGACTTGGGCACCACGATCTTGTTGCCCTCGATATTCACCGAGATGCGGTCTGCGGTAGTGCCTTCCACAGGCCCGGTGAAGAGGTTCGACTGGCCGAGGAAGTTCGCAACGAAAGCGGTGCGCGGGAGTTCGTAGAGTAACTCAGGCGAACCAAGCTGCTCGATGCGGCCCCTGTTCATGACGGCGACGGTGTCGGCCATGGTCATGGCCTCCTCCTGGTCGTGGGTCACGTGCAGAAAGGTGAGCCCAACCTCCTCCTGGATCGACTTGAGTTCGAGCTGCATCTGGCGACGCAGCTTGAGGTCGAGGGCTCCAAGCGGCTCATCCAGCAACAGCAGGGCCGGCCGGTTGACGATCGCCCTGGCTAGTGCGACTCGTTGCTGCTGTCCGCCGGAGAGCTGGGCAGGGCGGCGGGCGGCGAGGTGGTCCAGTTCGACGAGGCGGAGAGCCTCGTGGGCCTTGCCGACGGCATCCGAGATCTTCCTGCGGCGCAGCCCGAATGCCACGTTGTCAACGATCGACATGTGCGGGAAGAGAGCGTAGCTTTGGAAGACAGTGTTGACCGGGCGCTGGTATGGCTTGGTGTCGGTCACATCCTTGCCGCCGATGAGGATACGACCGGCCGTCGCCTCCTCGAGGCCGGCGACCAGGCGAAGCGTGGTGGTTTTGCCACAGCCGGAGGGGCCGAGCAGCGCGAAGAACGAGCCAGCCGGAATGGTGAGGCTGAGTTCTTCGATGGCGGTGAACCCGGGGAAGCGCTTCTGGATGCCGACCAGTTCGAGGTCCGCACCGGCCTCGGCGAATGCTCCGGTGGCCATCAGGAGCCCAACAGCACGGACTGGAAGGACGCGCCGTACTTGCTCTCCTCTGCACTCGTCAGGGTGCGGAAGACCTTGGTGGTGGCGAGGGTGGCCTCGTTCGGGAAAATCAGCTGGTTCTCCGCCAGCTGGGGATCGATGTTCATCATCGCTTCCTTCGCTCCCTCGACCGGCGTGATGTAGTTCACCCAGGCGGCGACCTCCGCGGCGACCTCCGGCTCGTAGTAATAGTTGATGAGATCTTCGCCCGCCGACTTCTTCTGCGAACCGATGGGAATGATGAAGTTGTCGTTCCACAGTGTGCCGCCGCCGGTCGGAATGGCGAACTCCCATTTGTCGCCGGCCTCGGCATTGATCACCGTGATGTCACCCGACCAGCAGATCGCGGCGAGGGTGTCTTCGCTCTTGAGATCCTCGAGGTAGGCGTTGCCTTTGATGTTGCGGATCTGGCCGTCGTTGACCTGCTTCTTGAACACATCGAGGGCGGTGTTGAACTCGTCGTCGCTCCACTTGCCGCTGACGTCAACCCCCTGCTGCATCATGATAAGGCCCATAGTGTCGCGCATCTCGGAGAGCACGCCGACGCGGCCCTTGAGCGACGAGTCCCACAGGTCTTCGACGGATTTGAGACCACCAGGAACCTTCGCCTTGTTCCAGCAGATGCCGGCGAAGCCACCCTGCCATGGCAGGGATTTCTTACGCCCAGGGTCGAAGTCTGGGTTCTGCAGGGCCGGGGTGAGGTTCTTGGCATTCGGGATCTTGCTCAGATCGAATTCCTGGGTGTAACCGAGGTTGATGAGCCTGCTCACCATCCAGTCGGTGAGACAGACCAGGTCGGCTCCAATGTCCTGGCCGAGCGCCAGCTGGCCCTTGACCTTGCCGTAGTAGGTGTTGTTGTCATCGACCGCCACGTCGTACTTGACCTTGATACCGGTCTTCTTCTCAAAGGCGGCGAGGGTCGGGTGCGTCTTGCCGGAGTCGTCTTCGTCGAGGTAGGCAGCCCAGTTGTCCCAGTTGAGAGACTTGTTGGTGGACGACTTGTCGGCCGCGGCTGTCGGCTTGGCCGACGCACCACCCGTCGAGCACGCAGCGAGGGCGAGGGTCGCAGCTCCGATTCCCGCTCCCTGCAGCATGTTCCGGCGGGAGAACGACGCCCGCTTTGCTTGCTGGATCAACGACAGGATCATCGGGTCTTGCGGCATCGTTCTGGTCATGGGCGGGCAACTCCTTCACGACGGCGAGCATCGACGCGGACACCGGCGAACCGCGTTGGTCGATACTGACACAGCGGAGGCGCCGACCGCACCACTAATGGGGCAAATCGCCCATTTCGAAACACAAACTTCACGAAATCAGTACAGCTACGCCGCTTTTCGGTGCGGATTCGTGCGTGTGCCGCGACTACGCTTGACGACAGATCGACAGAGTTGTCGAGGCCCGGTGTCGGGCACGATGTCGTAGCGGTGTGGCGCGGCCACAAACCGCGCAGCCGCTGAGAGGTAGGAGCGCAATGAGAGTCGCCGTCCCCACAGAGATCAAGAACAACGAGTTCCGGGTCGCGATAACACCGGCCGGAGTGCACGACCTCGTCGCCCACGGCCACGATGTGCTCATCCAATCGGGGGCAGGCGTCGGCTCTTCGATCAGTGACGACGACTACGTCGCAGCCGGCGCCACCATCAGCCCGGATGCCGCGTCAACCTGGAACAGCGCGGACCTCCTTCTCAAGGTGAAGGAACCCGTCGCCAGCGAGTACGGCTACTTCCGTGACGGACTTCTGCTCTTCACCTACCTGCACCTGGCCGCCGAGCGAGCCCTCACCGAGCAGTTGCTCGCCAGTCGTGTCACCGCCATCGCCTACGAGACGGTGCAGCTGCCCTCCCGCGCTCTCCCGCTTCTCGCCCCGATGAGCGAGGTCGCCGGTCGCCTTGCGCCCATCGTCGGCGCCAATGCGATGCTCAAGCCCAGCGGCGGTCCGGGGCTTCTGGTCCCCGGAGTGCCCGGCACCTATCCTGCGAAGATCGTGGTGCTCGGGGGCGGAGTCGCCGGAACCAACGCGGTGTCCGTGGCGGTCGGGCTCGGCGCGGAGGTCGTGGTGCTCGATACGAACATCCAACGACTGCGCGAACTCGACGCCCTCTACGCCGGGCGGGTTCGCACCGTGGCGTCCAACGGCTTCGAGATCGAGCTGGCCTGCGCGATGGCCGACATGGTGATCGGTTCCGTTCTCGTGCCGGGTGCCAAAGCCCCGAAGCTGGTCAGCAACGACCTCGTCTCCCGCATGAAGCCGGGGAGCGTTCTGGTCGACATCGCCGTGGACCAGGGTGGATGCTTCGCCGACAGCCACCCGACCACCCACGCCGACCCCACCTTCGTGGTGCACGGGTCGCTCTTCTACTGCGTGGCGAATATGCCGGGCGCTGTGCCGCACACCTCCACCTATGCGCTGACCAACGCGACTATGCCGTACGTGCGCGCGATCGCCAATGATGGTTGGAAGGAAGCGCTGCGCGCCGATCACGCTCTCGCGCTCGGTCTCAACGCCCACGCCGGCGATGTGATCAGCGAACCTGTCGCTACGGCCCACGGGCTCGCCTCCCGCCCACTGGAGTCCGTGCTCGCCTAACCTGCCGCGCGGTCACCGCAGCTGCGTCCTGGTGAGTGTTCCGTCCGGCTCGAGCAGCCACAGGCTTCCGGAGACTGAGGAGAGCGGCGGCGGAAGCCTGCGCTGCCCGCTGACGGCGCGGAACTCGGCGGGGGTGCATCCGTCGAACAGGATGGCCGTCCTGGCGCGCAGCGACGCGAGGAGCGACCACTGCGACTGCCAGGTCTCGGGATCGGCGACCACGATCACCGAAGCCCCGGCGTCCACGACGGAGAGTTCGGTGGTGCGAACTGTTGTGCCGAGCTCGATCACCTCCACCGTCGCGGACTCTCTGAGCCGTCGTGCGCACTGGGCCGGCCGCCGCGACACGACTATCAGGCCACGATGTTCGGCGAAGTCCAGTGGCGATATCACGGCGGCCACGACCATGGACTGCGGCGCTGCCGCGAGCGCGAGCTGAAGGCGTGATCCGCGCCACTCCCCCGCCCCTGGGCGGCCGTCGGAGACAAAGCCCCCAGGAGTGCCGCCAGCCAGCAGGTGCTCCTGTCGGTTCGGCAGCCGCAGGACGAGCCGCGAGTCACAGAGCCCGAGGAGCGGTTGGAGGGAGGGAGGAAGACGTCGGGCGGTGATGACCACGCGCAGCCCCACAGATCCTCCCTCACGCAGGAGCTCGGTCAGCAGGTCGACGAACGGCGCGCGGTAGTCCTCGGGAAAGCGTGCGATGAGGGCGTCGACGTCATCGACGAGGAGCAGCCGCGGGCCGACGAGCATGCGTCGCACGCGGTCGACAGCGCCGGAGAGGGCATCCCAGGACGCCTCGATGTCCACCGGAAGGAGCTCCGAACCAACCGTCGCCTGCAACGTCGCCAACAGCCCGCTCTTACCGGATCGCTGGCCGCCGACGACGAGCAGGTTGCCGTCGACTTCTGGTTCGTAGACGGCCGTCTGCTGGCGCTGCTGCTCCGGAAGGTCGAGAAGACCGAACGGTAGGCCGGATGCCACCGGATCGAGTTTCTCCAGACGGATGACAGTCGGTAGGTCGTCGCACCATGGTCGCCGGATGCTGTCCAGCTCCGAGCGCCGACGACCAGCGATCAGTGCGACATCGGCGGCAGTCGCCCGCGCCACCTGCATCGGCAGCGGTTCGGAACCGGCGAGGCTCAGCAGCGCACGACCCGGCGACTCGACCGAAAGCTCGGCCGCGTCGCCGTTGCCGATGACGGCCACGCTGTCCGCCCGGTTGTTGACACGTAGGGAGATACGCAGCGCCGCGTTCGCGAGCACCGCGTCTCTCACGACCCCGGCTGGCCGCTGCGTACACAGGATGAGGTGGAGCCCGAGCGATCGCCCTCGCGCAGCGAGGTCGGCGAAGAGCTCATGAAGTTCTGGAAAACCGGCCACCATTGCTGCGAACTCGTCGACGACCAGCACCAGCCGTGGGAGTTCATCGCCGGGTGGGAGGTCATCGATCGATCGCGCACCGGCATCCGCCAACCGTCGCTCACGAAACCGGAGTTCCGCACGGAGGCTGAGCAGTGCGCGATGAGCGGACCGTTCGTCGAGGTCGGTAATCAGGCCGACGACGTGGGGCAGGTCTTCGATCGGACCGAACGACGACCCACCCTTGAAATCGACCAGCAGGAAATTGACCTGTTCAGGGCCCGCGTTCGCCGCCATTGCCAGCACCCAGCTCACCAGCAGCTCGCTCTTGCCGCTGCCCGTCGTACCGCCGATCACCGCATGGGGGCCATCCGTCACGAGATCCAGCCAGAGAGGATCGGCATCGTGCCACGCGAACGAGCATCGCAGCGTGCCACGTTTCACCTCCTTCGAAGGAAGTGCGGCGAAATCGTGGCTCACCGGCTCGCACCCGGCGCCAATGAGCCCACGATCCCTGGCGGCGCGGGCGAGCAATTCGACACCGCGAAGCGCCTCCTCGGCAGAAACGAACCCCCCGTCGAAGAAGTCGCCAGCCTCATGGCTCGCATGGCGGACCAGTTCGACCCTCCGCCCATCACCCACCCGGAGCACCACCCGGCAGTCGCTGGGCAGCAACTCGGCGAACGCGGCGACCGAGATCGTGAAGGTATCTGAACCGAGCGACCAGCGCACAGCCGAGGTTGACGACACGGAGTGCGGATGCGGAAGTCCAGCCAGCCAGGCCCACCCGGCCCCATCCGGAATCGCAATCCCACCGTTCGCCGGCGAGATCACAGTGGCAAGCTGCACCAGGATACTGCGAGCAAGCGCCATGGCCAGCGTGGCCGGTCCGCAGATGCCGATGCCGAGTCGTGCGTCGACGACGATCGGCGCATCGTCGAGCACCGCCGCCTGTTCACGCAGGGCCGTCAGCGCAGCATCCGCAGTGTCGTCATTTAATCGCGGCGCGCCATCCAGGCGCACCTCGCTGTAGATCGTTCCGGTGCCGAGATTCACGAAGACGCCGGAATCGGTGTCACTGCGCCAGCGCTCAGGATCTCCGGCCGACATGGCGAGAATATCGCCCGATCCAGGGGTCAGGCGCAGAAGCGCAGCCCGTTCTCTCGCATGCTGCTGGTCGATGCTGTCGATGCACTCAAGGAGCTGCCGCTCAAACCTCAGCCCATCCCGTTTCGAGCGACGCCGCGCCTGCAGCTTCGAATCGAGGAAACTCGCGATCGCGATGATCGGACCGAGGGCGGCGAAGACAAGAGTGAAAGACGATCGGGTGATGGCCCAGATGACCACGGCGCCGATTACCGGAGCGATGCACGCCACCACCGGAAAGCTGTACGGCTGGGCGGCGTCCGGTGGCTGCGGCAGTGGAATGCGGGGCTGAGCGTCGATCGTCACGCTGGAGACACAACCACCGCCAGCCGCCCGAAACAGGCCTCAGAGAGCGATCTGGGGATGCCTGGCCGATAATCCGCTCCGTTGGGGAGAGGTGCTCAGCTGATGATGAAGAACTGCTCACCGATGTCTACGCGGGTGCCTCGCACGATACGGACGCGTTTCTCCGGCTGGCAGCGCACGGGTGGGGAGTCGGGCTCCCGCACGATCGTACCGTTGCCGGAGTATCGATCCTTAAGCCAGAAAGCACCGGAATCCTGGCCGAACTCGAGGTGCGTCTTGGATACCGACCGGCTGGGGTCGAGCACACGGATGAGCTGGTCGAAATACTCGCCGGGTTCCGGCTGTGGGTTGCGCCCGACGAGTCCGGATCCGTAGACCGTGAAGGTCTCACCGGTGCTGAACTGCAGGATGAATCGTCCACCTTTGCGCGAGGGGTTCACGATGCGCGTCGCCTCGAGGTCGTCGGCATCCGAGGACGCGTCAGAAGATTCATCCGAGGTCCCGGCCAAATGCTCGACAGCTTCCGGCCGCGGACGATCGGTTGGCGGCGTGAGAGCCGCGGGTGGCGGTGTCGGAATCGACGGCGGCGGAGAGAGGGCGAATGAGAGCGGCTCGATGACGACGGTGTCCCTCGGTCGACTGAAACTCGCGCTGATCTCATGTGAGACATGGCCGCACTCGCCGCAGAAAATGTCGTTCGGTGACATCCGGGCACCGCACTGGGTGCAGCGAAGGCCGTCGAAGGCTGGCTCGACCAGCGGTTCGGGCGACGACTCCTCCTCTGGCACCTCGGCGCCAGAGGACAGATCCGCTTGGGCAGGGTTATCTGCCACGGAGTCGGCCAGTGTGGCTTCCGGAGAGGTCTTGACCGGAGGCTGTCTCAACGCCGGCGCAGCGGGCGACATCGGCTCCTCGGTGAGCGGCAGGCGTATGGCACGCGTCGACTGGTTAGCGGAGAACTGGTTAGCGGAGAACTGGTTGGCAGAGGACTGGTTGGCAGCGGAGGCCGCAGGTGCCACCGCCCGACCGCACTCGCCGCAGAACAGCGCGCCGGGTGGCAGCTCAGTGCCGCAGTATGTGCAGTTCACCGCGTCGAGCCCCATTTCGATCTACCCTGCCAGCGCCACCCGCCTAGCGCTTGAACAGACTCTTGACACTATAACCACCGAGTGAACGCAGGGAGACCGCCGCCTTGATCCGCTCCCAGCGCGTGCGCCCCTCACGAAAGGACAGGCGCAGGTCGGTCACCGAGCGCCATACGGTGTCGGCTTCAGCCGCGTCGGGGGGTTGCGGCGAAAACGTCGCCCTGTCGGCCACAGCGGCGAGCACCAGGGGTTGGATGCCCCCCACCGTTGTCGCGACCTCGCTCCTGGTCGACGACTCCGGGGGTGTATAGCCGTGGTCGAGCGCGGCGTCTTCGAACTCCTGCCAGCCCCCGCGGATTCTCTGGATCGGGGTCGGAGCGCGCTTACGCAGTGAGCGTCGCCTGACCTTCGCGATGATGATCGCGATGAACGGCGAGAGCAGAATCGCGGCACCGAGCACCACCCAGCCGAGCACCTGGAGCACGGCGAGCAGGATTACCAGGATCGGGTTGGGATCGTTCGGTGGTTCTTGCGACGTGTCCTGTGGGGTTTGAGCATTGTTGGTCTTCGGTTCCTCCGGCGGAGGCTGCACGGGTGACTGCGGCCTGGCGATCGTCGAGGGGTCTTTCGGCTGCTCTTCCGGAATGATGCGCACCGGCGGTGTCGGGTCGATGGTGACCCAGCCGTATCGGGCGGTGTCGACCTCGATCCATGCCGATACGTCCGATCCGCGCACCTCGGTCGCGCCGCCGCTCGACGCGGCGGAGGGCGCGAAACCGAAGACCACCCGCGCGGGAAAGCCGAGCTGCCCGGCCATGAGTGCTGCCGTCACCGCGTATTGCTCCTGGTCGCCGATCATCCGCTGGGCGGTGAGCAGTTCGGTGATCCGGTCGGCGGCATGGCCGGAGCGGCTCGCCGGCTCATTCGGAGAGACGCCGTGGCTGATGTAGCCGTTCTCCTTCATCGCCGCAATCATCGCCACCAGCTTCGCTCCCGGTCCGACGGCGCCGCTCACCCAGTTATCGAGCGTCGAAGAGAGCTGGACCGGGAGCACGTCGACTCGCGGTACCTCCTCCGTTCCGGGTGTGAGCGAAGCGAGCTGTGCGTCATCCGGCTGACGGGGAATCACCGCGCTGATGCTGTATTTATCGCCAGTGGCGAGTTGGTGCACATCGGCCGCCGTGCCGCTGGTGTCGTTGTAGTAGAAACCGTCCCGCAGCGCCGTCGCGTCAGCACCGGAGAAATCGACGTTCTCGAACTTGCCGATCGTGGGCAGCCACACTCCGCTGTAGCCCTCGACGGTTACCCCGAGCGATACCTGCGTTCCTCGCACCACCGACTGATCGAAGGAATAGGGAACCCTGGTGAAGGAGCCCGATGCGCTCGCCACTGTGGCGCTGCCCACCGTGTAGGCGATGCCGTCATAGGTGTCGAGAGTGGCGACACGGATGCGACCACCAGCCGGCAGCCCCGTCACGCTGAGCATGACGCTGCTCGCGGCCGTCGGCTGCTCATAGCGTCGGAATCCGCTCAACGGACTCGGATAGTCGCGAGGGTCGAACGGCTGCTCGATCGCGGAACGCAGCACGGCACGACCGGCGGTCGGCGGCAGCGCAATAGTGGCTGCGACGGCGGCACCCCCGGCGATCGCCATGATGAGCGCGGCACCGAGCACGGTGCGAAAGCCGACGAAGCCGCGATCGGCCGTGGTCTCGAGTGGCTGGCCGGTGGCATCCGCAGCCTGGGCCGCGAGAAACCGGATCGCCTCCCTTCGCCGGTACCAGCGTCGCCAGATGAACCACACCAGCACCGCTCCGAGCAACCCGAGTGAGAGCTGCAACGGCCAGCTCGTCGACGCAGGACCGAGGATGTTCGCCGCCAGGAACAGCACGATGGGTGCGATCGCCCCCAGCTCCCCCCAGGTGGTGCGCAGGGCCACGGAGAGACCGACGACAGTGGTGGCGAGCACCAGAACGAAGGCCGGGACGAGCAGCGCCTGGTAGTCGCCGACCGGCAGGGTGATGGTCAGCAGTTGCTTCCAGCCGAGCGCGGTGCCGGTGACGAGGTCGGTGAAACCCTGCAGTGAGGGCAGCACGCCGTACAGGGCGGATGCCGGAACCGCCAGCGGCACCCCGAGCGCGAGGTAGGCCACCACCGAGACCAACACCATGACGAAGCTTGGCCAGCGGTAGAGAGCGCCGAGGATCGCGATCGCCGATCCAACCACCATGGTGACGGCGATGAGGACAACGAGCTGGGTGCTCTGGTAGATCGGCCAGAGCGCTGCCGATGCGATCGCCGTCGCCAACCACAGCATCGCCGTGTTGACCACGACGAAGCTGAGCGGGAGGCGGCGCCTTCTCATGCGGCTGCGGCCCTGGCGAGAGACTTCTGGAGGTCTTCGAGGTATCCGATGGTGAGCACGCTGAGCCCTGCGACGCGGCGGAGGCCGGGAATGACATCGGGGTCGCAGACCACGGCGACAACTTCGACCCCTGCCGGGAACTTGGTGGACGCCGCTCGGAGTTCTGCCGGTGTCGCGAGCGAGCCGCAGACGAGGAAGGCGACGGAGATGCCGACCACGTCATCCGCCGTCACGCGCGCGACATCCACGATGCCAAGGGCCGACTCCGCATGTTCGACGACGGCAAGGTCGTCGAGCAGTCGGCTCCTGGTGAGTGTGTTGAGGTGCCTGACCGCGAGCACCTTGTGCTTCGCGAACTCCGGGGTCTTCTCGCTGACCACGACGGCGACATTCCTGGCATCACGAATCGCGCGGGCGCCCAGCGACCCGGCGACGCTCACGGCCATCTCGAACTCCTCCTCCGTCGCGTAATTCGCCGTCGCGAGACTCAGGGCGATCACGAGGTGGCTCCGCCGGGTCTCTTCGAACTGGCGAACCATGTAGGTGCCGGTCTTGGCCGTCGATTTCCAGTGGATGTAGCGCCGCTCATCGCCCGGAACGTACTCGCGCAGCGCGTGAAACGACACGTCGCTGTTCGAGAGGTCGCGGGTGGGATTGCCCTCGAGGTCGCGGATGAATCCAGTGCTCGTGCTCGGAATGCCGATGGTGCGCGGGTGGATGAAGAGTTCGGATGTCCCTGTCCACACCAGTTCGCGGCGCACCAGCCCCACGGGGTCGGCCCTCACCGTGCGCACCGGCCCGATCGGCAGCACACCGCGGCGGGTGGTCGGAACGAGGAACTCATGCTCGAAGATGGCGTCCCGCCCCAGGCTCGGCATCGCCAACTCGGCAAGCCCCTTGCCGACGGGAACCTCGACTTTCACGCCGAGCAGTCGTCGCCTGGTCGGGTTGCTCACCCTGATGAACCCGACGGCCCGCTCACCGACGACCACCCGGCTGTGCGGCACGCTGAGGTCGATGGTGAAGGCGTTGCGTCCGACCAGGTAGATCGCGGCGACCACGATGAGCACGCTGCAGGCGAAGGCCACCGCAACCAGTTCCAGCCAGCCGAAACGATAGCCGAGCACGAAGGCGACGGGGACGACGACGAGCATGGTCCAGCCGAGCGGCGTGACCACCGCTGAGACGCGACGGAACCAGCGCGCGAGAATCCCACCGAGTACCTGCGAGGCGCGCACGATCGTGATGATCACATCGGCCATCGCCCCTGTGCGTTCACCGACGATCCGGGTTCGGGCGTTGGTCAGGCCGACCGAGGATGTCGCGTTGGTGGAGTCGAAGTGCGCTGACGACGTGGATGTCGCCGACCGCACCGATCGGCCGGCGCCCCTCGTCGATTCGACGCGATTGCTCACACCGCTTGCCTGTCGCTCGGTGGCGGGGTCTCGATCAGGATCTGGCTGATCACGCTGGACGCCGTCACGCCGTCGAACTCCGCCTCGGGGTCGAGCACGAGGCGATGGGCGAGCACCGGTTCGGCCAGAGCCTTCACGTCATCCGGAATCACGTAGTGCCGTCCATTTGCCGCGGCGAGCGTCTTGGCGGTGCGGATGAGCGCGAGAGCTCCGCGAACGCTGGCGCCGAGGCGTACCTCTGTCGCCGACCGCGTCGCCTCGATGAGTCGGGAAACATAATCGTTGATGGATGGGTCGACGTGCACGGTACGTGCGAGCGATCCCATTTCGATGATGACCTCTGCGGTGGCGATCGGCGGGAGGGTCACGTCGTGGGCCTTGATGCCCGCACCCTCCAGGATGCGCACCGTCGACGCGTGATCGGGGTAGCCGATCGAGGCCTTCATAATGAAGCGGTCGAGCTGGGCCTCAGGCAGGCGATAGGTTCCCGCCTGTTCGATCGGGTTCTGGGTTGCGATGACCATGAACGGCGCACCGACGTCGTGGCTCACGCCGTCGACGGTGACCCGGCCCTCCTCCATCACCTCGAGGAGTGCCGCCTGGGTCTTCGGGCTCGCCCGGTTGATCTCGTCGGCCAGGACGATATTGGCGAAGATCGGCCCGCGGTGAAACTCGAACTCCCCTGCACCCTGGTCGTAGATGCTCACGCCGGTGATGTCGCCCGGCAGCAGGTCGGGGGTGAACTGCACCCGATTCGTCGATCCCCGCACGCTCTGCGCCATGGCGCGGGCGAGCGAGGTCTTGCCGGTGCCTGGGTAGTCCTCGAGTAGAAGGTGCCCCTCGCTGAGCAGGGCGGTGAACGAGAGCTTGATGACGAAGGTCTTTCCGAGAAGCACATGCTCAACGTTCGCCACCAGGCGGTTGAAGATATCGGAGAACCAGGTCGCCTGCTCGGGTGTCATCGTCATGCGGATGCCTCTCGTGTGGTTCGGTCCGTCCGCGCGCTACTGGACATTGCCGGCCTGATCGTACGTGATGTCATAACTCTTGCCGCCATTCGCGATGACCCTGATCCTCAGCTGCGGTGAGCCGGAAAGTGGCACCGCTGCATCGCAGGTCAGTGTGGCGTTCATGTCGAAGAAGGTCGGGTCGGAGCCACAGGAATACTGCACGTTCTCGTATCCGGCAGGCCGCTGCAGCCAGCTGAAGGTACCGTCGGCGTTCAGAACGTTGCCGGCTGAAACGAAACTCACGGTGCCAACGCGGGGGTTGACCGGCGTGCCGAGGGCGAAGGAGTTGGACCAGTTCGACTGGCAAATTTGGCCGGTGCCCGCATAACTGCGGCAGGCACGCACCTGCACCGAGACGTTGTGGCCGTACTGCTGACCGCCGCCGACCAGGAGATCGCCGAAAGCGACGGGACCGAACTCACTCGAGGGAACGCCGATGTAGCGGTAGTAGAAGCGGTAGTCGCCGGTCAGCGCCGTGCCACCGATCGAGGCGCCGGTGAAGGAGTAGTCGAAGGTCGAGCCGCCCCTCGTGGGACCTGCCGCGGTGATACCAGAGACGACGCCGGGGCTGGTATGGGCGGCGACGGCCGCACTCGCTCCACAGCCCTGGCTGTTCGTCGCGAATACCATCACCGAATAGCTCGCCTCATTGGAGAGCCCGGTGAAGGTCGCCTGGGTTGCCGTTCCTGTCGAGCGGATGACCGAACCTGGCGGGTTCATCGCCTCGCAGGCGGGGGCGGTTCCGGTATACGCGACGGCGGTGTATCCGCTGACCTGTCGTCCGTTGTCGGTGAAGACGCCTGCCCAGCTGACGTCGATGGTGCTGTCGGTCGCGGTGGCGGTCGGGGCGCCGCTGGCGATCGGCGGACCGGCCGGGATGCCGCTGGTCTCTGTCGAGTTCCACACGGCGAGCTGGGCAATGGCGGAGTTGCGCGCGCTCACCGACACCGCCACCTGTTGCCCGTTGCTGAGACCGTTCACGACGACGTCGCAGTTCGAGTTCGAGCAGCTGCTGGCCGCAACATCGGTGGTGACTGTGCCGGCGGTCACGCGATAGCTGGTGACCGGGCTGCCTCCGGATCCGGTGGTGACCGGATTCCAGCTGATCTCCAGGCCACCGTCCTTCGGGGCGGCGTTCACTCCGGTAGGAGCCGACGGAATGACGTCTGACCAGACCGTGGAACCCAACCCGGTCGGGGAAGACGAACCGAGCGCGTTCTTGGCGACCACGCGGATTCGAACCCCATTGTCCGGACCGTTGCCCGACGTGGCGATGTCGCAGATGGTTGCCGCGCACGAGACGGTGTTCAGTAACTCCAGCGATGGCGAGTAGACCAGCGCGTCGTATCCGGTGATCGGCGAGTTGTTCGATTGCCCCGGCGTCCACCGCACAGTCAGCGTCTTATTGCCGAATGATGCGAGCTGTACAGCCGTGACGGCAGCCGGTTTGTCCTGCACCGACACGGTGATCGCACCCCAGACATACCTGTTGGGGTCCCCGGTCGCATCAGCGACCTGATACTGCAGCGTGGTGTCGCCGGGCACGGCGGCGGACGACGCCGTCACTGTCAGGCGACGGTTGTCGGCACTCGGTGTGATCCCCAGCCCATCGGGCAAGCTGCTGCCGTCCAGTCCGCGAATCGCTACGACCCTGAGCGGCTTACCGGGGAAGGGATTCGTCGCCTCATCGTTGGCCAGCACGTCCACCGTGGTGGTCTGTCCGCGCGGGGCGAGAACCGAGTCCGCGGCGGGCCTTGCCAGCGGACGGCTGGAGGCGACGACGTTGAGTTGGATGCGCCCCGACTGCCCACTCGCCAGGGCGTCTTTCACTCCGAGAGTGATCGCTGACGTCGACCCCTTCTGGGCATTCTCATTCGCGCGCAGCGTGAGCGTCTGTCCGCTGACGCTGTAGGTGAAGTCCTGGGGAAGCGGCGTCAGCACGCTGTAGGCCAGTTCACCGATGTCTTTGAGGTAGGGGTAGTTCGTGAGCTTGACCAGGTCCAGCTCCTTGGACTGGCCAGGCTCGAAGTCGATCTGCCCTCCGACGAAGACCGGCGGCTGGTTCGCTCGCGCCGTGACGGTGATCGGCAGCACAAGTGTCGCCGTGCGACCGTTCGGATCGGTCGCCGAGGTGCCGTCCGTGACCTCGAAGGAGATGGATGCCGGGCCGAAGTACTTGTCGGCCGAGGTGAACCGGAGCGTGTGACTGTTGATCACGAGATCGTCGCCGTTGGAGTGCGTGGCCTGCACGTTGGCTGTTCCGGTCAGGCGCACGCTCTTGCCGCCGATCGCCACGACATAGTCGTCGAGATTGATCGTCAGTGCCGATTCGCTTGAAATCGTGAGAGGCGGCGCCTTCCGGTTGACCTGCGGGAGCGCGTCATCCAGCCCAGGAACCCAGACGAAAGCGTAGGAGACGATGCTGGCATCGTCGGGGTTCGCGACGGCGAAGGGGATGATCTGGCTCTTGTTCTCGATGGTGACATGGATGCGCTTGCCGCTGGTCACCGTCGCACTCGAACTGTAGCCGGGCAGCAGCGACACTTTCAGCGTGTTCACCTCGCCGTCGGCAAAGAAGACGTTCTTCAGCACGTTCACGTCCATGGAGTCGCGTCCGAGGATGTCGGTGAGGGTCAGCACCGTGTCGGTCACCACCGGATAAGCCCGTGGTGCGTCGGTGGCCACGACGACGGTGATGAAGTTGGAGCTGGTGCCGCCGAAGGAGTTCTCGATGGTGTAAACAAGCCCGTATCGACCAGGCTGGCGCGGCGGGGTGATCTTCACGAGATCGCCTTCGACCTTGGCGACGATGTCTTTCGAGTTCGGCTCCACTTTAGTGATCTTCAGCGTGCCGCCGTCGGGGTCGGAATCGTTGGCAAGCGGCTGTACGGAGACCGTTCCGCCCGGCCGCATCGTCACCTCGTCCTCGACAGCCACCGGGTTGCGCGCGCCGTCCATCTTCGGACTGATCCCGACCCTGATCGCACCGGTGGCGCGTGCGCCGAGACTGTCGATGACCGTGTAGGTAAAGCTGTCGGTTCCTGCGGAATATCCGCCGGCCTGGTAGTCGATGTAGTCGGGCCCGACATCGATGACTGAGCCTTTCTGCGGGTTTGTCGCCTGCCCGAGAAACTGCACGGAGTCGCCGTCCGGGTCGATGCCGGTCAGTGGGATGGGGATGCGCACCTTCTCGCCGGCCAGTACTCGCGCGATGACTGTCGTCGGCACCGGAGGATTGTTGGTCGCCTGCACGGCCTCGCGTACCGAGATCTTTACCTGGGCCTGGGCTGTCTGTCCGCTCGGATCGGAGATCGAGTAGATGGCGGTAAAGTCACCAGTCTTCTGCGGGGCGAGGTAGCGCAGCACGTTACCAGAGGTGAACAGAAGTCCGGAGTCGCCGCTGAGGGTCGTGGAGAGCAGCGGGTTCAGGGTGAGCGCTTCTCCATCCGGCTGCACGTCGTTGTCGAGTACCGGGATGTCGATGACGTCGCCGACGCGCACGGTCACCAGGTCGTCGTTCGCGATCGGCGGCTGGAGGCGTGCCGGCCGCGGAATCTCGATGACAGTGACGACACCTTCCGCCTGGGCTAAACCATTGCTGATGCGATAGTTGAAGCCGACCCCGCCAGGTGCCAGCGGCCCGGTGAGCGTCACCCTGATCGATCTCTGTTCGAGCGCCTCTGCCTGCACACCGGCATTGGTCGGCACGTTGTAGACACCTGTCAGGAGCAGCACCCCGCCGGCGGGATCGATGTCACTCGCCGCCACGTCGATGGTTTTACTGCTGAGCGATTGGACGTAGACAGTCTTCGGAATCGTGATCGGCCTGGTGTTCGCGTCCGGCGGCGCCGCGACATCGATACGCACAGTTCCCGTGGCGGTCTTGTCGCCGTCGGTCACCACGTAGTCGATGTAGTGCGTGCCGATCTGGTCGCTCAGGAAACGGAAGGTGCCCTTCTCAAGGCTGGCGGTGATCGTCACTCCCGTTTTGGCGGGCACACTGACCAGGCGGAGCGTTCCCGTGCCGCCACGCACATGATCGAGCGGGTTGAGGGTCTGGACCTGTCCGGCGTAGGCGAACGAAACGTAGGCCCCGGGAAAGATGGGCAGCTGCCCGCGAGCCTTCACCGTGACAGCGAGGCTGCCTGTGCCCTCAGCCCGGCCATCCGACATCACGACGGCCACCGATCGCAGGGCGCCCGGGCCACCGTTTTCGGTGAAGACGACATTGCCCTCTGGCCGGTAACTCACCGCGTCCGGCGCCGGTGTGGTCGCCGTCGCCAGATAGAAGGCGTCACCATCGGGATCGACCCAGTCGCTGGTGAGGGCTTCGGTGGTGACCCGACCGCCCTCGGTCACGCTCGCCTTGCTCTGCCGTACCTGCTGGGGTGGGGAGTTCTCGGATGGCAGGCGAACGGCCACGGTGACCGTCGCCTGTGCGGTGCCCCCTCGGCCGTCGGTGATCGAGTACCCGAACGAGACGGTACCCCGAGCGGAAGGGGTCAGTGTGAGCTGCACCTGCTGGCTGTTGTTGATGAGATCCAGGTGGCCGACGGTGGCATCGATCGCCGTGACGTCGGAGATGACCAGCACGTCGCCGTTCGGGTCGTAGTCGTTGAGAAGCAACGGAAGCACACTCGATCGACCGGGACGTGCACCGAAGGAGTCGTTTACCGCCACCGGCGGAAGCTGATTCTTCTCGTAGTTGGGGGGAGTGTCTTCGTTCTGTTGCACGACCTCCTGCTGCTTGTCGGGAACAGTGATCAGGTCCGACCAGTTGTCGATCAGTTCACCGTTCTGCTGCACCGCCCACGTACCGCCTCCGCGCGGATCGTTGAGTACCACCTGGTCGCCGTTCGCGACGAAGGCGAGGGCGGTAGCAGCGATCGGCATCGACCGGAGGGGAAGCTGGGCGGCGTCTGACGATCCGCACTTCCTCCAGGCCAACCCACCAGACCACGCCGCGAGTTCACAGCCACCGGTCACGACGGGTGCCGCGGCAGTACCGGCCTGCCCGGTGACCACTGACGTGACGGCGCCGCCGCCGACAGGAATGCGCAGGAGACCGCCCGCGTATCCGACCAGCACCGTGGTGCCATCAGTTGCCGCCTGTTGGAGCACCGGGTTGTCGGTCGTGGAGATACGGTCCCGGAGATCCGTTGTGCCGTTCTCGGTCAGGAGAGTGCGCCCGACCGAGTCGAGCAGCACCCAGTGGCCACCGATCGAGGTGATGGTGACCTTCGCTCCACTGCCGCCAATGCTCGCCTTACTGGTCTGTGCCACGGTGTCGGAGTGCGCCGCGTCGATGCGGTAGACCTGTTTGGTGTCAGACGAATAGACGAAGAGCATGCCGTCGGGGGTCATGCTGGCGACCGAACTCGCACCGAGGCTCAGCGTCGGCTGCGACTCCGCATGGAAATTGGTCAGTTCGGTGAGTGGCACGATCCAGAACTCGCCAGTGCCGCCGGAGCCGATGACGACGTTGTCGCCCGCGAGCGAGAGCAGCGGATCCTGCGGCGGAAGAGGCACGCTGTCGAGCACCTTCGAGGTCGCGGCATCCACAATATCGACCTTGCTGTTGCTGTGGTCGAAGAGCAGAACTGTCGAGCCACGCTGGATCACTTCGATGTTCGCACCGGTGGACGCCACGACGGTGTTGAGCTCGAGCACCTGGGTGTTGGCGCGGCCGATGACCTGGCTCGAGCCGTTCGCCACCCAGACGGAACCGTCATTGAGGTCCAGGCGCTGGGCGGTATAGCCGGTCGAGACGATGGCGACCGTCGCCACGAGGGCAGCAATCACAGAACCACTCGTCGCGGTTGCGACAAGTGATTTGTGAGCTGAGAGCCACTGTCTAATCACGGGTGATCATCACCCGCCAAAATCCACACACTTCTCGCCGCTTGCGTCACCGGTTTTTCCCTCGCGGTTGACAGTGACGGTGACGCACACGCGGTCGCCGACCTTCGCGTCGACACGATAGGCGGCGGCCTGCTGGATGCTCGAGCCGCCGGCACCGGTGGTGATCTGGTACGCGTCGCCGGTGGTGAGTCCCGGGTCGCTCCAGGTGAAGGTGACCGCATCCGAGGATGTCGTCGCCGAGATGTCGGTGACCGTGGGGATCGCGTCTGTGTTGGCCTTGATCAGCACGATGGTCGCGATGGCCCCGAGCCCGACCACGAGCACGGCGCCTACAACGAGCGCCAAGGAGAGCGTCCGCATCTTCCTGCTCTGGGCGATCGGCGAGGTGCCGCTGCTCTGTGGTCCGGCCGCACTCTGTCGCAGAACAGTGCCGACAGTCGAATAGCTGTCGGCCTGCACCCGTCTCCTCCGACGCTTTTTGGTCGGAACCGCAGCACCGGACACCGCGCGCACGCGAGTGCGATCCTCGAGATCGGAGACCGTCGCGAGAGCCCAGTCGTCCATGGCGACTTCGATGGGGGTCTGCGGAACGCCGAGCTCGGTCTCGACCGACTGGAATTCTCTCACCAATTCGAGGGCGCTGAGCGGTCTGGCCTCTGGCTTCCGGGACATCGCTCTCTGCAGCACGCGCTCCAGGGTCGGTGGCACGTCGGAGCGCCCGATCGGCTGCACCTTCGCGCGGTTGATACGAGAGATGAGGTCGGCCGATTTGTTCGACTCCCCCGGAACCTCGAACGGCGATCGACCGGCGAGGAGGGAGTAGACGGTGGCCGCCAGCGACCAGACCTCCGACTCGATACTCCCCGGAGTCTCGTCCATGAGTACCTCCGGAGCGGACCATGGGATGGAAAGGCCGACGGATTCCTGCGTGTCGGCCTCGCTCAGAGTCGAGGCGATACCGAAGTCGGAGAGCACGGGGTGACCGTAGGCGGTGAGCAGGATGTTCGACGGTTTGATATCCCGATGCAGCACGCCGGCGCGATGAGCTGTCTCAATGGCGCTGCCAATCTTCACGGCAATGCGCAGCACCTCCGGTACCGGAATCCGCTCCCGCCGGTATCGCTCGCTCAGCGAGGAAGAGCACAACTCCATCACCAGGTAGGGACGACCGTCGGATGACACGCTCGCCTGGTACACAGTGAGGATTGAGGGATGCGCGCTCAACTGGGCCATCAGGTTGGCCTCGGCCTGGAACATCTGGCGTACCTGGTCGTTGACGACCTCGCTCAGCATCACCTTGACCGCCACCTGTCGCCGCGGCATGTTCTGTTCGTAGAGGAACACGTCGGCAAATCCGCCGGAACCGAGGATGCGGATATTCGAGAATCCGGGCAGCACGGGAGGTTGCGACGGCAAACGTCGTGCCATAACGCCCCCTCTCCCTGCGGTTACCTGATCGGATCGGGCGCTCAGCAAGAGTGCCGCACCCGGTGTCCCATTGTAGGCATGCTCCCGCCAGCCCTCGGCTAACAAATCTGCTGATCACAGGCCTGTTTTTGACCCCCCTTCGGGGGGCACGGTCACTCCGAGGATGGGTTCTGTCCCCCTCGGGGGATGGTGTGATCGAGGTCGAACGCGCCGGTCGAATCGACGACATCGACAACGATCGTGGTGACGTTGTCCCTTCCGCCTGCCGCCAAGGCGGCATCCACGAGCGCCTGGGCCGTTTCGGACGGGGCGAGGCCCGCGGCCATATGCAGCCTGATCCGTTCTTTGTCGAGCTCCTTGGTAAGTCCGTCGGAGCAGAGCAGCAGCCGGAGTTCCTTGCGCACCGGAACCATCCAGTAGTCGGGCATCGGCTCAGCGTTGAAACCGACGGCCCTGGTGATCACATTGCTGTCGGGATGCGACTCCGCATCCTCCGCGCGGATCATGCCGGCGTCGACGAGTTCCTGCACGACAGAATGGTCGACGGACACCTGGGTCAGTTCGTTCTGTTCGAACATGTAGACGCGGGAGTCGCCGACGTTGAAGACCATCCAGTAAGGATCGCCACCCTGCAGAGTGAGCGCGGCACCGGCGACAGTCGTTCCCACCCCCAGCTCCTTCTCGTCGGCGGCGCGGCTAATGTCGATCGTCGCGGCGCGCAGTCCCTGCTCGACGGCATCCGCCTCGGTGAAGTCTGCAGAGATCACCTCGGCGAGACGGGTGACGACGGCTGCACTCGCGACATCGCCCGCGGAGTGCCCTCCCATGCCGTCGGCTACCGCGAAGATCGGCGCCTTCGCGACGAAGCTGTCCTCGTTGTGGCTGCGCTTGTGGCCGGTGTCGGTCGCCGCACCCCAGGCGAGCGAGATGACCGCATCAGGGCGTCCGGGAACAGAGATGATCTGTTCTGCGGCACTACTGCCAATCTGGGTCACGGGAGCCTTTCGCCGGGGTGGTCGGTCGTCAGGGATTCGACGACACTATGCGTGGAACGGGCAGTATCTCGAGGATATTGCCGTCACCAATATCCACTAGTGTGCCCGATGACACCACCACCGACTCGCCCTGCCGGAGTTTTTGTGTCGTCGCACCCGGGATCGTCACCAGCGTGCCGTTGGTCGATTTCAGGTCGGTGACCACCACGCTGTTACCGTGCTGTCGTAGCTCGAGATGGGTGCTGGACACCTCATGCAGAGGTGAGGAAACCCGAACCAGGCGCGGCGGCTTGCCTGTCGATATCCGCGGCGCGACGGGTTTTCGGCCGACGAGCGCAGGAGTGTCGAGCGAGACCGGCTCGTGCGTATTGATCCTGAAACGGTGGAATGTCTCGACAACCGGCGCGGGTGGGCGGGGCGGGGGAGTCGCGGTTCGCGGCGGCTCGACCCAACCCGACGGCGGCTCGACAAGGGCCGGAGGCTCCTGCAGCTCACGGAGGGCTTCGGCAGGCACGTCTGCAAATGGCCTGCGTTCACGAATAATGGTGTCGTCGGTGAGGATGCCCGGATCCACGATCGAAGGCAGTACAGGCCTGATGACGGTCTCTTCACCCTCAACCGGTTCCATGGGGACCATTGTCGACTATTCGCCGATGAAGCTCATGACGTGCTTCACCCGCGTGTAATCCTCGAAACCGTACGAGGAGAGATCCTTGCCGTAGCCGGAGTGTTTGAAACCGCCGTGCGGCATCTCGGCGACAAGGGGGATGTGCGTATTGATCCAGACGCAGCCAAAGTCGAGGCGCTTCGCCAGGCGCATCGCCCGGCCGTGGTTCTGCGTCCAGACGCTGGAGGAGAGACCGTATTGCACGCCGTTCGCCCATTCGAGCGCCTGGGCCTCGTCGGTGAACTTCTGCACGGTGATCACCGGACCGAAGATCTCGTTCTGGATCGCGTCATCCGTCTGCGTCAGGCCGCTGACGATCGTGGCCTCGTGGAAGTACCCCCTGTCACCCTGCCGGTGCCCGCCGAGCTCGATGTTCGCGTTGTCGGGCAGGCGATCAATGAATCCCTGCACCTGGGCGAGCTGGTTCACGTTGTTGACCGGGCCGAACAGGATGCCCGTCTCGCTCGGCGCACCGGTTCTGGCGTTGTCGCGGGCGTAGGCAGCAAGGGCCGCGACGAACTCGTCGTGGATGCCAGCCTGCACGAGTACGCGGGTAGCCGCAGTGCAGTCCTGGCCGGCGTTGAAGTAGCCGGCGATCGCGATGCCCTCGACCGCCGAGGGGATGTCCGCATCGTCGAAGACGATGACCGGCGCTTTGCCGCCCAGTTCGAGATGCACCCGTTTCAGGTCGCTCGCCGCGGACTTCGCCACCTCCATGCCGGCGCGCACGGATCCGGTGATCGACACCATCTGCGGAGTCTTGTGTTCGATCATCGCGCCACCGGTTGTTCGATCGCCGGTGATCACGTTGAGAACACCCTTCGGCAGGAACTCCGAAGCGACTTCGGCGAGAAAGAGGGTGGATGACGGCGTGGTATCGCTCGGCTTCAGCACTGTCGTGTTGCCCGCGGCGAGCGCCGGCGCGAATTTCCAGACCGCCATGTTGAGCGGGTAATTCCACGGCGTGACCTGGCCGATCACACCGATCGGCTCCCGCCTGATCTGCGAGGTGTGATCCTTCATGTACTCGCCGGATGCCATCCCACTCAGATGGCGCGCCTCGCCGGCGAAGAAACGGATCTGGTCGACGGAGAGCATGATCTCGTCGGCCACAAGGGATGCCCGCGGCTTTCCGGTGTCCTTCGACTCGAGGTCCGCAAACTCCTCAGCGCGAGCCTCCATCGCGTCGGCGATGCGGAACAGCGCGAGCTGGCGCTCCGCCGGGGTCGTGTCACCCCACTCTTCGAAGGCCGCCGCTGCCGCGCCGAATGCGGTATCGACATCCGCGGCACTGGAGACCGGCGAGGAGCCGTAGACCTCCTCGGTCGCCGGATCGATGAGGTCGAATGCCGCCTCCGATCGCGCCTCGACGTACTCGCCATTGATGAAGTTGCGGAGTTCAGCTGCGCTCATGCTCCCAACTTAGCCAGCATGCTGCGCCCGCACCAGTAATTGACACTACCGATTCCGTCGCGAAACACGCCGAGAGATGCGGATTCGCTTGTGACTCCCCCGCTGCACTGACAGAATCACGGTATGAGCGCGAATGCGAAGCCAGTGCAACTCGACGAAGTCTCGAAGGCGATCATCGAGCAGCTGCAGGCCGATGGTCGACGCAGCTATGCCGAGATCGGCAAGGCTGTGGGGCTCAGCGAGGCCGCCGTGCGCCAGCGGGTTCAGAAACTCACCGATTCAGGGGTGATGCAGGTCGTAGCGGTCACCGACCCCATGCAGCTCGGCTTCTACCGCCAGGCCATGATCGGCATCCGCGTGACAGGAGACACCACGACCGTCGCCGAGAAGCTCGGACGCATCCCCGCCGTCGACTACGTGGTTCTCACGGCCGGCAGTTTCGACATCCTGGCCGAGGTGGTCTGCGAGAACGACGAAGACCTGATCGACCTGCTCAACACAGAGATCCGCGGAATCCCGGGCGTTCAATCGACCGAGACTTTCGTCTACCTGAAACTGCAGAAGCAGTTCTACAACTGGGGAACGAGATAAATCATGACCATGCCAACCCCCGTCGACCTCGCCTCGGCCCGGTACGACGACGCAGACCTGCAGCAGAAGGCGAAAGACCACCTGTGGATGCACTTCGCCCGCCAGTCGTTGATGGAAGACGGCCACGGTGTGCCGATCATCGTCAAGGGTGACGGCCACCACATCTGGGACAGCGCGGGCAAGAAGTACTTCGACGGCCTGAGCGGCCTCTTCGTGGTGAATGCCGGCCACGGCCGCAGGCGTCTCGCCGAGGTCGCGGCGAAGCAGGCAGAAGAGCTGGCCTTCTTCCCCATCTGGTCCTACGCGCATCCGAACGCCATCGAACTCGCGGATCGCCTCGCCTCCTACGCGCCTGGCGACCTCAACCGCGTCTTCTTCTCCACCGGCGGCGGCGAAGCGGTGGAGACCGCCTTCAAGCTCGCCAAGTACTTCTGGAAGCTGCAGGGGCGACCGACGAAGCACAAGGTCATTTCGCGCGCCGTCGCCTACCACGGCACGCCACAGGGTGCACTGGCCATCACCGGCATCCCCGGTATGAAGGAGATGTTCGAGCCGGTGACTCCCGGCGGTTTCCGGGTGCCGAACACCAACTTCTACCGCGCGCCAGAGCACGCCGACGACCTCAACGCTTTCGGCCAGTGGGCCGCGAACCGCATCGAAGAGATGATCCTCTTCGAAGGCCCGGAGACCGTCGCCGCCGTCTTCCTCGAGCCGGTGCAGAACAGCGGCGGATGCTTCCCGCCGCCGCCCGGCTACTTCCAGCGGGTGCGCGAGATCTGCGACCAGTACGACGTGCTGCTCGTCGCCGACGAGGTCATCACCGGCTTCGGTCGGATCGGCGAGATGTTCGCCTCCACCACCTACGGCTTCCAGCCCGACATGATCACCTGCGCGAAGGGCATGACGAGCGGGTACTCCCCGATCGGCGCGACCATCGTCAGCGACAGGATCTACGAGCCCTTCAAGCACGGTCAGACCTCGTTCTATCACGGCTACACCTTCGGTGGGCATCCGGTGTCGTCGGCCGTCGCACTCGCTAACCTCGACATTTTCGAGGAGGAAAAGCTGCTCGAGAATGTGCGTGAGAACTCGCCGATCTTCCGCGCGACCCTGGAGAAACTGCTTGACCTGCCAATCGTCGGTGATGTGCGGGGCGACGGCTATTTCTTCGGCATCGAACTGGTCAAAGACAAGACGACGAAGGAGACCTTCGACGACGACGAGTCGGAACGCCTGCTGCGCGGCTTCATGTCGAAGGCACTGTTCGATGCCGGCCTGTACTGCCGGGCCGATGACCGCGGAGACCCCGTCGTACAGCTCGCTCCCCCGCTCACCGTCGGCCCGAAGGAGTTCGACGAGATCGAGGGCATCCTGCGCGGCGTGCTGACCGAGGCCTGGACGCGTCTCTAGCGCCCGCCGCCTGCCGCCCGAGGCCTGCCGTTGACCACTACCGTCGAAAATTCAGGACTTCGGTGCACATCCCGAGACGTGCGGACGGATTTTTGCCCTTCGACGTGCCGATCTCCTGAATTTCCGTCATGACGAACAGCTATCGTCACCTGAGTTTCTGGTTGGACGCCCTGGCGGCATCCGGCTCCGACGACCTGGTACGGCGTCCTGCGCTGCCCGGCGACAGCGAGGTGGATGTCGCGATCATCGGAGGCGGCCTCACCGGGCTGTGGACTGCCTACTACCTGGCGAAGGCCGATCCGACCCTCGCGATCGCGGTGATCGAGAAGCACATCGCCGGTTTCGGCGCGTCGGGGCGCAACGGCGGCTGGTGCTCGGCACTCTTTCCCGCGTCGACGGCCTCGCTGGAGCGACGTCACGGCCGGGACGCGGCCATTGCGATGCGTCGAGCGATGATCGCTACCGTCGACGAGGTTGGCGCAGTCGCTGCGACGGAGGGTATCGACTGCGATTTCGTGAAGGGTGGCACACTCAGTCTCGCCAGCGGAACCGTGCAACTGGATGCCGCGAAAGCCGAGGTCCAGGAGGCGGCACGCTACGGCGTCGACGCGATCACGCTCGTCGATGCGCCATCCGGAGCCGGCGGATCCGCCGCCGCCAGTTTCGACCCGGCCTGCGCTCGACTGCAGCCGGCCAGGCTGGTGCGTGGCCTCGCCCGCACCGTCGAGAATCTCGGGGCGACCATCTACGAGGGCACCGAGGTGCTCGACTGGGAACCGCATCGCGTCAGCACGACGAACGGGACGGTCACCGCCGGCACGATCGTCGTCGCGACCGAGGGCTACGGTGCGACACCGTCGAAAACCCACCGCTCCGTTCTCCCGCTGTACTCGCTGATGATCGCCACCGAACCGCTCAGCGACGAACTGTGGCAGGAGATTGGACTGGAGCACGGCCAGACCTTCACCGACTTCCGCCATCTGCTGGTCTACGGGCAGCGCACAGCCGACAATCGCTTCGCATTCGGCGGACGCGGCGCGCGCTACCACTGGGGCAGCAGCATCCGTTCGAATTACGACCGGGTACCGCGGGTCTTCGAACACCTTCGGCGAACACTCGGCGAGATCTTCCCCGCCGCGAAGGATGCCGCGATCACGCACCACTGGGGAGGCCCGCTCGGCGTGCCACGGGACTGGCACGCCACCGCCAGCTTCGACCCCGCGACGGGTATCGCCACCGCCGGCGGCTATGTCGGCGATGGGCTGAGCACCACCAATCTGGCCGGTCGCACCCTGCGCGACCTCATCCTGCGGCGCGACACGGAGCTCACCCGACTGCCGTGGGCGAATCACCGCTCACCGCGGTGGGAACCGGAACCTCTTCGCTTCCTCGGAGCGAACCTCGGCACGGTATCGATGGGTATCGCCGATGTCGAGGAGCGGCTGACCCGTCGCCCGTCACTCGCGGCCAAGGTCATGGGTCCGCTCACCGGCCACTAACCCCTGCCGATCGGGCAGATCGCATCACCCGAGTGCCAAATGAAGGCACTCTCGCCTGCTGCAGTATTCCGCGCCCCCGAAACACGGGGAGTCCGCTGCGAGAGTGCCTTCATTTGGCACAACACAGGCAGTGGCGCACCACCTGGTTAGACCTCTTCGTTGACCGGCGCCGCGAACTGGGCGTTGTAAAGGCGGTAGTAGGCGCCCTCCGCCGCCAACAACTCGCTGTGGGTGCCCTGCTCCACGATGTTGCCGGCCTCCATCACGAGAATGAGGTCGGCGTCACGAATCGTGGACAGACGGTGCGCGATCACGAAACTGGTCCGGTCACTGCGTAGCGCCTTCATGGCCTTCTGCACCAGCACCTCGGTGCGGGTGTCCACCGAGCTGGTCGCCTCGTCCAGGATCAGCACGCTCGGTCGAGCGAGGAAGGCCCGCGCGATCGTCAGTAGCTGCTTCTCCCCCGCACTCACGTTCGAGGCCTCATCGTCCAGCACCGTGTCGTAGCCGTCGGGCAGCGAGTGCACGAAGCGGTCGACATAGGTGGACTGCGCTGCCTCGAAGATCTCCTCCTCCGTGGCATCCGGTCGTCCGTAGGCGATGTTGTCCCTGATGGTCCCACCGAACAGCCAGGTGTCCTGCAGGACCATGCCCATGCGTGAGCGCAGGTCGTCCCGCGTCATGGTGGAGGTATCGACACCGTCGAGAGTGATCCTCCCGCCGTCCAGCTCGTAGAACCGCATCATGAGGTTGACCAGTGTGGTCTTGCCCGCACCGGTCGGACCGACGATCGCGACCGTCTGGCCGGGTTCTGCCACCAGGGAGAGACCGTCGATCAGCGGCCTGTCTTCCGTGTAACGGAAAGACACATCCTCGAAGGCCAGTCGTCCACGGGTCGCGGTGCCCGGCGTCGCGGCAGGCGACGGATCCGTCGACTGCTCGTCGGCATCCAGCAGCTCGAACACGCGCTCTGCCGAGGCCACGCCCGACTGCAGCAGGTTGGCCATCGACCCGAGCTGGGTCAGCGGCTGGGTGAACTGGCGCGAATACTGGATGAAGGCCGTCACGTCGCCGAGGCGCATGCTGCCGGATGCCACCAGCAGCCCGCCGACGACGGCGATCACCACGTAGATGAGGTTTCCGACGAACATCATGGCCGGCATGATGATGCCGCTCACGAACTGGGCGCCGAAGCTCGCGGCGTAGAGCTCCTCGTTCTTCTCGCGGAACTTCTCCTCCACCTCGCGCTGGCGACCGAAGACCTTGACCAGGGCGTGACCGGTGAAGGTCTCCTCGATCTGGCCGTTCAGTTCTCCGGTGTGCTTCCACTGGGCGACGAACATCTTCTGCGAACGCTTGGCGATCACCGTGGTGATGCCGATGGTGAGCGGGATCGTCACCAGGGCGATCAGCGCGAGCAACGGCGAGAGGAGGAACATCATCACGATCACACCGACGACCGTGAGCAGGGAGGTGAGCAGCTGGCTCATCGTCTGCTGGAGGCTCTGCGAGATGTTGTCGATGTCGTTCGTCACACGACTGAGCAGTTCGCCGCGCTGCATCCTGTCGAAGTAGCTGAGCGGAAGGCGATTGACCTTCCCTTCGACCTCGGTGCGCAGGCGATAGACGGTGCGCTGGGTCACCCCGTTGAGCACGAGTCCCTGCAGATAGCCGAACACGGAGGACAGGATGTACAGCGCAAGCACCCAGATCAGCACCGCGCCGACAGCGGTGAAGTCGATACCCACGCCGGGGTGCAGATTCATGCCACTGAGCAGGTCGGCCTGCGAGTCGTCGCCTTTGGCCCGAAGCCCCGCAATGACCTGCGCCTTCGTGGCACCGGTTGGCAGTTTTGCCGAGATGAAGCCCTCGAACACCAGGTTGATCGCGTTGCCGAGCAGGCGCGGACCGAGCACTGTCATGGTCACGCTCACGACGGTGAGCATGGTCACCAACGCAATGCGGGCACGCTCCGGCCGCAGCCGACCGAGCAGACGTTTGGCCGACGGACCGAAGTTCATCGACTTCTCTGCGGGCATTCCTGCGCCACCGAATGGTCCGCCGCCGCCTGGACCGCGTCGCATCGGCGGTCTAGCCGTCTCCGTGGCCTCCTCGTTGTCGCTCATACTGCCTCCTCCGCGGTGAGCTGCGATTCGACGATCTCGATATAGGTCGGCGAGCTCTCGAGTAGCTGTTCATGGGTGCCCTGACCGACGATCCTGCCGTCCTCGAGCACGATGATCTGGTCGGCATCGATGATCATCGAGATGCGCTGGGCGACGATGATCATCGTCGCCTCTGAGACGTTACGCTTCAGGGCGAACCTGAGGCGGGCATCCGTGGCGAGGTCGAGCGCCGAAAATGAGTCGTCGAAAACGTAGATCTCCGGCCGCTTGACCAGAGCCCTCGCGATAGCGAGTCGCTGGCGCTGACCGCCGGAGACGTTGGTACCGCCTTGCGCGATTGGGGCATCGAGTCCCTCGGCCATCTCGGAGACGAAGTCTTTTGCCTGCGCGGTCTCCAGGGCCGCCCAGAGCTCTCCATCGGTCGCATCCGTCTTTCCGTAACGAAGGTTGCTGGCGATCGTGCCGGAGAACAGGTAGGGCTTCTGCGGCACGAGGCCGATCCTGCTCCAGAGCAGGTCAGGATCGATCTGCTTTACGTCCACGCCGTCGACCCTCACCGAACCAGATGTCGCATCGAAGAGCCTGGGCAGCAGGTTGACCAGCGTGGTTTTGCCGGCGCCCGTGCTGCCGATGATGGCCGTGGTCTTGCCAGCGGGAACCGTGAAGTTCAGGTCGCTGAGCACCGGCTGTTCCGCGCCGGGATAGGCGAACCCGACCTCGGCGAAACTGATCGTGCCGGCCTCGGCGAGCGTCGTCACCGGCTGTGACGACGTGCGAACAGTCGACTCGGTGTCGAGCACTTCGCTGATGCGGTCGGCGCTCACCGATGCCCGAGGAATCATGATCGCCATGAAGGTGGCCATCATCACGGCCATCAGGATCTGCATGAGGTAGGAGAGAAAGGCCGTGAGTGTGCCGACCTCCATCGAGCCGTCCTGGATACGGAACGAACCGAACCAGATGACCGCGACGCTCGACACGTTCAGCACCAGCATGACGATCGGGAACATCAGGGCGGTGAGGCGTCCGACGTTGAATGCTGTGCGCGTGACCTCGTCATTGGCCGTGCGGAACCTGTCGACCTCGACATCCTCACGAACGAAGGCGCGCACGACACGGATGCCGGTGAGCTGCTCCCTGAGGATGCGGTTGATGTTGTCGATGCGCTTCTGCATCAGGCGGAACTGCGGAACCATCCGTGAGATGACCAGTCCGATCAGGATGATGAGCAACGGAACGCTGACCGCCATCAGCCATGAGAGCTGCAGGTCCTGCTGCAGGGCGAGGATGATTCCACCGATGGCGAGGATCGGCGCCGACACCAGCATCGTGCAGGTCATCAGCACCAGCATCTGCACCTGCTGCACGTCGTTCGTGGAGCGGGTGATGAGCGACGGTGCGCCGAAGTGGGTGACCTCCCGCTCGGAGAAGCCGCCGACGCGCTGGAATACCGCCGCGCGCAGGTCACGACCGACGGCCATGGCAACCTTTGCACCGAAATAGACGGCGGTAATCGCACAGGCGACCTGCAGGAGCGTGACGCCGAGCATTACCGCGCCGGTGTTCAGGATGTATCCGGTGTCGCCCTTGGCGACGCCCGTGTCGATGATGTCGGCGTTGAGCGTGGGCAGGATCAACGAGGCGATCGATTGCAGCAACTGGAACACGATCACCGCCACCAGGAGGCGGAGATGTGGTCGGAGGTACCGACGAAGAATTCTAAGAAGCATGGATTTCCTGTTGTTCGCTGGTTGCGTGGCTGGGTTGCCCCGCGATTCCGTTCATGATGAGTGAGGTGAGGGCTGGGGGATCGAATTCAGTTCCGACGTTGAACTGGGGTATCGACGAGGCGAATGAAATCAATCGGATGTAGTGCGCGACGCGTTCCGGCGGAAGATTCAGTTCGACCAGGTCGGGTTCGAGAATTCTGGCGATGGTCTCGGCGAACTCGATGCGCCGGTTGGCCACGGGCGGTCTGCCCACCTCGCCGAGCACCGACATGAACCCGATGACTTGTTCGAATCGGTCCCGCATCAATTCGATGACGCGACACACCTTGTCGGCCAATGGCATGTCCGGCGAGATGTCTGCGAGCCCGCGTTCCAGTGGCGCCGGATCCAGGTGTCTGACGATCGCGGCCTGTATCAGGCTCTCCTTGTCGCCGAAGGCACGAAAGATCGTGCCCTCCGCGATTCCAGCTTCGTCGGCGATCTGACGTGTTGTGACTGACCGGCCGTTTTCGATGAGAAGGGGGATAGCCGCGTCGATGATCATCGCGCGCCGGTCATCCACCGAAAGCGGGCTTGCGCGCTGTGCTTTCTCGACCATGGCCTCACCGTAGCGGAGTGAGCGCTCACTCACAAGTTCTCATGCGGACGAATGTAGTGGACGACCGCTAGCGTTGGGAAATCACGAGAAGACGGAGACACCGATGTCAAGAGCGGTCCGATACACGAGCAATGGCGGCCCCGAAGTGCTCGAGATCGTCGACGTATCAGAGCCGCACGCCGCGCCCGGCCAGGTACGGGTCGCTGTTCGTGCGGCAGGGCTCAACCCCTTCGACTTCAAAGTGCGCAGCGATCCCGACTACATGCCGAACCATAAGCTGCCGAGCGGACAGGGCGCGGAGTTCGCCGGCGTCGTCGACGAGGTCGGCGAGGATGTCACCGACGTGGGTATCGGCGACGAAGTACTCGGCTGGGCCGGCTTCGCCGCACAGGCGGATTATGTCGTCGTGCGATCCACCCATGTTGCGCCCAAGCCGGCCACGCTGGATTGGCCGACTGCCGGGGCCATCGGGCTCGTCGGCAACACCGCGAAGCGGGCGACGGATGCCGTCGCGCCCGGCCCACACGACACCGTGCTGGTCGGCGGTGCCGCCGGCGGCGTCGGGCTGTTCAGCGCGCAACTCGCCATCCGCGCGGGCGCGACAGTGGTCGGCACCGCGAGTGAGAGCAACCACGGATTCCTGCGCACTCTCGGAGTCGTACCGGTGACCTACGGACCGGGGTTGGTCGAGCGTGTTCGCGAGGCCGCGCCACAGGGCATCACCGCGGTCATCGATACGGTTGGCCGCGAGACGATCGAGGCGGGACTCGAGCTGGGCGTGGCACCAGAGCGCATCAACACCATCGTTTATTACGCCGGCGTTGAGGAATACGGCATCCAGGCAGTCGGCGGTGGTGCGAAGAACACCCAGGAGCTGGCCGAACTCGCCCGCTGGGTGGCAGACGGCGATATCGTGATGCCGATCGCGGCCACCTATCCGCTAGCCGAAGTGCGCGAGGCCTACGAACGTCTCGAATCGCGCCATCTGCTCGGCAAGATCGTACTGCTGCTGCCCTGACAGGCCGGCTCGAGTCAGCTCGGGTCGGTGAAAATCTCGGAGATCTCCGCGACATCCGCTTCACTCGGCGACCACTCGGCAGCAGCCGCCACGTTCTGCACGATCTGTTCCGGCTTGGTCGCGCCGGCGATGACACTGGTGAGTCCCGGCTGGGCCAGCAGCCAGGCGAAGGTCGCGGCGAGCATGCTCACTCCGCGCGCGGAGCAGAACGCCTCGTATCTCTCCATGGTGTCCCATGGTGCGCCGTCGAGCAGGTGGCGTCGCTGCGAGATGATGCGGCTGTCGGCTGGGCCGCCGGAGCGGCTGAACTTGCCGGTGAACAGGCCGTTGTAGAGCGGAAAGAAGGGCAGGAAGCCGAGACCGTACTCGACAACGGCGGGGAGCACCTCGGCTTCGACGCTCCGCTCGAGCAGCGAATACTCATTCTGAGCGGAGATGAATTTCGGATGTCTGCCGAGCATGGCCGTGTACTCGGCGTCGGCGACCTGCCATCCGCTCAGGTTCGAGTGCCCGATATAGCGCACCTTGCCCTCGGTGATCAGGTCGTCAAGCACGGCGAGCGTCTCCTCGATCGGCGTGTTCTCGTCGGGACGATGCAGTTGGTACAGGTCGATCCAGTCGGTCTGCAGCCGACGCAGGGATGCTTCGACCGCCAGTCGCACATAACGTCGTGACGCCCTTGCACCCCAGTCCGGCCCGTTCTTGCCTGCCATGTCCATACCGAACTTGGTCGCCAGCACGATGTCGCTTCGCCGGCCCTTCAACGAGTTGCCCATCAGGGTCTCGCTGAGTCCGCGCTCGGCACCATAGATATCAGCGGTGTCGAACAGCGTCACACCCGCATCGATAGCGGCGTGGATGACGGCATCGGTTCCCGCCTGCGATTCGGTGGCAGTTCCCGCGCGACCGAAGTTGTTGCAGCCGAGTCCTACAGTCGAAACGACGAGTCCTGACCGACCGAGAGTGCGATATTCGATTGCTGACATAGCTCAAGCCTAGGCCGCGCGCTCGGGGCTCTACTCCGTCACAATGCGTACGAAGGCCACCTGTCCCCGATGTCCGAAAGACGCCAGATCACCGTCGGATGCCGCGGCTAAAGTCAAGCCATGACCCTTCGAATCTCCACCATCCCCGACCCGGCCTTCCTCCGCAGGGTCGACAGCCCTCTCGGTCGCCTCGAACTCACCGGCGACGGTGAAGCCGTTACCTCGCTCACCATTGAGCGTGCCGGCCATCTTCCCCATGAGACCCTCGATGAACACAGCGATCGGGTGCTCGACCGCGCAGCGGAGCAACTCGGCGAATACTTCGCGGGCAACCGCCGCGACTTCGACATTCCGGTCAAGGTCGGCGGCACCGAGTTCCAACGATCGGTCTGGGAGAAACTCAGCGAGTTGGATTTTGGCGAGGTGATCTCCTATGGCGAACTCGGCCTCTCTACGGGTCGGTCCACGGCCGGCCGTGCCGTCGGCGGCGCCGTCGGGGCCAACCCCGTTCCGATCATCGTGCCGTGCCACCGGGTACTGGCCTCGAACAACAGGATCACCGGCTACAGCGCCGGGAACGGCATCCCCACCAAGGTCTGGCTGCTCGATCACGAGGGCATCGAACACAGGGTGTGATGGCGGCCCGCTTCGTGACGAAGTCAGGACCATCACGAGCAGCGGCGACTAGCCTTGGTAGCTCGGCGGCTGCGTGCCATATCCGGGCGCAGGCTGCTCGGTGCTCGCGTAGTTGAACGCCACGGAACCATACCCGGCGAGCGGTGGCGGGAAACCCGCGGCGGTGATGAGTTCCGGTTGGTAGACCTCTGCCCGGCTGCCCAAGATGAAGGCCCAGACGAAGGGCAGAAAGATGCCGAGCACGACATATCCGCCGTGCTTGCGGAAGGCGATTCCACTGCGATACATCCCGATGTAGAGGAAGACAGCGGACACGATTCCGCCGTAGGGCACTATCGACAGCAGCGAGAGCCAGCCGCGCTGACCGCCCACCTCGAGCCACACCCAGTTGTTGTAGAACGGCACCCAGGCGATCCACGGCTTCACGCCGACCTTGCGGAAAAAGGTGGAGAGCGCGATCGCCATCACCACGTAGTAAGCCGCGGCGATGACTATGCTGATCACGATTATTACGCCGATGATCGCGAAATATGCGGCGAAGAAGCCGTACTCGTAGCCGCTGGGCAGGTCGGGGTTGATGTCGTTCATGCCCTCAGACTACGAGATGGAGCTCACCCAGCGCGCCCCGCGAGAGCATGATGCCGCGTGACGAAGCCCAGGCCAGAAGGTGCTCGACATCGTCGAAGACGATCCCCGATTCGAGAAGCGCACGAGCGAACTCCCCTTTGCCCTTCTTATTGAAGTGGTTGAGGGCGCGCTGCTGGCCATCGGGACCCTCCGACAGCAGCCGCAGAAAGAACACGTTCTCGCGGTCGCCGGGGGCCCGACCCAACTCGACGTAGGCCTCAGAACGCAGATCGAGAATGAGTCCGTCATGCCCGGCCAGCACTCGGGCTATCGGCTCGCGCCAGGTCGACTTCAGCGAGATGCCTGGCAGCCGGGAATCGTGTGACAGCCGATAGGCGGGCACAGCATCGGAAGCCCCCAGAAGTCCGAACAGCGCCGAATGGATGACCAGATGTTCCGTTGCGAAGGCACGAGCGGCATCCGATAGTGATTCTGCCTCCAGTGCCTCGTAGAGCACGCCGGTGTAGCGATCGATAGCGGGCATCGTTGGAGAAGTGACGAGTGCCCGGTTACGCAGCAGCTCGAAGCGCTGGTTCGGTCCAAGCTTCAGCGCTGCCGACATGGTGGTCAGGTTTCTGGCCAGCTTCCTCATTGAAGAGAGGGTGGTACGCCGCGGCGCACGAAGCTCAGGATGGCTCAGCCGGGCCAGGTCGAGCACCGTGCCCTCCGCTCCCCCGTCCCGTTTGGTCTCGGAGGGCGGCAGAACGATCAGCACTAGCTGTCGAGAAAGGCGAGTGCTGCCTCGACGTTCACCCCGAGCGGGTTCACGGAATCGAGGGTGATGCGAGCCACGACGGCACTCGGACCTGTCCAGCTATCGTATTCGTCGAGGCTCTGCTCGACCGCGTGCCAGGTGGGTTCCGACAGGTGCGCCAGCTTGCGATTGCGAGCTTCGAGGCGTTCGCGGTGCAGGTCGGCATCCGAACAGACGACCTCGATGAACCGCAGCGTTTCACTCTCGCGCTGGGCCAGTTTCACCCACTGCTCACGAGCCGGTTCCACAGCGTTCACCGCGTCCACAATCACATGATGTCCAGACGAGAGAACGAACTCCGCCAGCTTCTCAGCGACCAGGTAGGCAGCGAGGCCCGTCGGCTGGTCGCTGTCAATACCCGCCTCGAGGATGGCCGACTCGATCGGGTCCACCGAGACGACAGTGGCGTTGAGCCGACCCCCGAGCACCTCGGCGATCGTGCTCTTTCCGGCACCGGGAAGACCCGCCATCGCAATCAGCATGGGTGCGCCGGCCTAGGCCTGGACGAGTTCGGCGAACCGAGCGACGATCGTGACCGTGTCGTGCTCGACCGAGAGGAAGCCGTCGTCGGCCTTGGCGGTGACACCCTTGCCGCCGACATCCGTGATCCGCACCTCACCGGCGGCGAGGATCGCCAGCAGCGGCTCGTGCCCGGCCAGAATACCGATCTCGCCCTCGGTGGTGCGTGCCACCACCATCGAGGCCTCGCCGGTCCAGATTTCGCTGTCCGCCGAGACCACACTCACCGTGAGGTCGGCCATCGCTAGCCGTCTTCCTTCTGGATCTTCGCCCACTGCTCTTCGACATCCGAGATCGATCCGACGTTGAAGAACGCCTGGGTTGCCACATGGTCGAAGTCACCCTTCACGATCGCGTCGAAGGACTCGATGGTGTCTTTGAGCGCAACCGTCGAACCCTCGACACCGGTGAACTTCTTCGCCATGTAGGTGTTCTGGGAGAGGAACTGCTGGATGCGACGTGCGCGGGAGACGGTGATCTTGTCTTCCTCGGAGAGCTCGTCGACTCCGAGGATCGCGATGATCTCCTGGAGTTCCTTGTTCTTCTGCAGGATGGCCTTGACGTTCGTCGCCACGCGGTAGTGGTCGGCGCCCAGGTAGCGGGGGTCGAGGATGCGGCTGGTGGAGGTCAGCGGGTCGACGGCCGGGTAGAGACCCTGCGATGCGATCTCGCGGCTGAGCTCCGTCGTCGCGTCGAGGTGCGCGAAGGTGGTCGCCGGGGCCGGGTCGGTGTAGTCGTCGGCCGGCACGTAGATCGCCTGCAGCGAGGTGATCGAGTGACCGCGCGTGGAGGTGATGCGCTCCTGGAGCGTGCCCATCTCATCCGCGAGGTTCGGCTGGTAACCCACGGCGGAAGGCATACGACCGAGAAGCGTCGACACCTCCGAACCGGCCTGCGTGAAGCGGAAGATGTTGTCGATGAAGAGCAGCACATCCTGGTTCTGCACGTCACGGAAGTACTCGGCCATGGTGAGGGCCGAGAGGGCTACCCGCAGACGCGTCCCCGGCGGCTCGTCCATCTGACCGAACACGAGGGCGGTCTTGTCGAAGACTCCGGCCTCTTCCATCTCGGCGATGAGGTCGTTGCCCTCACGGGTGCGCTCACCGACACCGGCGAACACCGAGACACCACCGTGGTCCTGGGCGACGCGCTGGATCATCTCCTGGATGAGCACCGTCTTGCCGACACCAGCACCACCAAAGAGGCCGATCTTTCCACCCAGAACATACGGGGTCAGCAGGTCGATGACCTTGATGCCGGTCTCGAAGAGCTCGGTCTTTGACTCGAGTTGGTCGAAGGGCGGTGGCTCGCGGTGGATCGACCAGCGGTCGGCGAACTCGTAGGTCTCGCCGGGCTCGCCGTTCAGCACCTCGCCGATGACGTTGAACACCTTGCCCTTGGTGGCATCGCCGACCGGGACCGTGATGGGGCCGCCGGTATCGCGCACCTCCTGGCCACGGACGAGCCCATCTGTCGGCTTGAGGGCGATCGCACGGACGAGGTCGTCACCCAGGTGCTGGGCGACCTCGAGGGTGATCTCGTTCGACTCGTCGCCGATCGTGATGGTGGTCTTCAGCGCGTTGTAGATTCCGGGGATCGCATCGTGAGGAAACTCGATGTCGACGACCGGGCCGGTGACGCGGGCGATACGCCCGACGCCGGCAATGGTGGTCTCGTCCGAAGCGTCCTTCTTGGAAGCAGGGGCTGTGGTAGTCATTGGCTTCTCTACTCTTCTCTTGGGTGCTAGCTCTTCACCGAGAGGGCGTCTGCGCCGCCGACGATCTCGGAAATCTGCTGGGTGATCTCGGACTGGCGAGCGTTGTTCGCGAGCCGGGTGTAGTCGGTAATCAGCTTGTCGGCATTGTCGCTTGCCGACTTCATCGCTCTCTGGGTGGCCGCGTGCTTGCTCGCCGCCGACTGGAGCAGGGCGTTGAAGATGCGGCTCTCGATGTAGACGGGCAGCAGTGCGTCGAGCACATCCCCCGCTTCCGGTTCGAATTCGTACAGCGGAAGGATGTCGTCATCCTCGGGCACTTCGACGCCTTCGACGACCTCGAGTGGTAGCAGGCGAACAACCTCCGGCGTCTGCGTCAGCATGTTGACGAAACGGTTGTAGACGACATGGATCTCGTCGACGCCACCCTCGCTCGCGGGCTGGATGAACTTCGCGACGAGGGTTTCGCCGATCTCCTTCGCCAGCTCGAAGGCTGGACTGTCGGTGCCACCGATCCACTCCTGCACCGCTTCGCGGCGACGGAATGCGAAGTAGCCGACAGCCTTGCGTCCCACGAGGTAGTAGACGATCTCCTTGCCCTGCGAACGGAGCAGGGTGCTCAGCTCTTCGGCCTCACGCAGCACGTTCGTGTTGAACGCGCCGGCGAGCCCACGGTCGGAGGAGAAGATGACGACCGCGGCGCGCTCGACCTTCTCCGGCTCTGTGGTGAGGAGGTGATCGATGTTCGAGAAGGTCGCGACAGCCGAGACGGCGCGCGTCACGGCGCGCGCGTAGGGGCCGGATGCCTGCACCCGCCCGAGCGCCTTCTGAATGCGCGAAGCGGAGATCAGCTCCATGGCCCGAGTGATCTTCTTGGTCGTCTGGGCAGACTTGATCTTCTGCCGGTAGACCCGAAGTTGCGCTCCCATGTCCTGTGTCTTTCTTGTCGTATTTGCTTGTGCTGAGCTTGCTTATGCTGAGCTTGCTTGTGCTGAGCCTGTCGAAGCCTTATCGCTTCTGCTTGACGATCTTTTCCTGGTTGATGTCTTCGACCTCTGCGGACTCGAACCTCTCGGTTCCGACGGAGTCGAGCGGCTTACCCTCACCGGTCTGGAATTCAAGCTTGAACTTGTCGACGCCCTCGTCGAGCGCCTTGGCGGTGTCGTCGTCCAGCACGTTGGTTTCGCGCAGCGTCTTCAGTACCTCGGTGTTGCGACCGAGATAGTCGAGCAGCTCGCGCTCGAAGCGGAGAACGTCTTCGACAGCGACCTCGTCGAACTTTCCGTTGGTTCCGGCCCAGATCGAGACGACCTGCTCCTCTACGGGGTACGGCGAGTACTGCGGCTGGCGCAGCAGTTCGGTGAGGCGAGCACCACGGGCGAGCTGGCGACGGCTGGCCGCATCGAGGTCCGAGGCGAAGAGTGCGAAGGCTTCGAGTGCGCGGTACTGCGCCAACTCGAGCTTGAGCGTTCCCGAGACCTTCTTAATCGACTTGACCTGGGCGTCACCACCGACTCGGGAGACCGAGATACCCACGTCGACCGCAGGACGCTGGTTGGCGTTGAAGAGGTCGGACTGCAGGAAGATCTGGCCGTCCGTGATCGAGATCACGTTGGTCGGGATGTAGGCCGAGACGTCGTTCGCCTTGGTCTCGATGATCGGGAGGCCGGTCATCGATCCCGCGCCCAGCTCGTCGGAGAGCTTGGCGCAACGCTCGAGCAGGCGGGAGTGCAGGTAGAAGACGTCACCCGGGTACGCCTCACGCCCCGGCGGACGACGCAGCAGCAGCGAGACGGCGCGGTAGGCCTCTGCCTGCTTGGACAGGTCGTCGAAGATGATCAGCACGTGCTTGCCGCCGTACATCCAGTGCTGGCCGATGGCCGAACCGGTGTAGGGAGCGAGGTACTTGAAGCCGGCCGGGTCCGAGGCTGGGGACGCGACGATCGTCGTGTACTCCATGGCTCCGGCATCCTCGAGCGCGCCCTTCACCGAGGCAATCGTCGAACCCTTCTGGCCGATGGCGACGTAGATGCAGCGAACCTGCTTGTTGGTGTCGCCGGACTCCCAGTTCGCTTTCTGGTTGATGATCGTGTCGATCGCGATGGCCGTCTTACCTGTCTGGCGGTCGCCGATGATCAGCTGGCGCTGGCCACGACCGATCGGGATCATGGCGTCGATGGCCTTGATTCCGGTCTGCATGGGCTCGTGCACCGACTTGCGCTGCATGACGCCGGGGGCCTGAAGTTCGAGCGCGCGGCGACCCTCCGAGGCGATGTCGCCGAGACCGTCGATCGGGCTGCCGAGCGGGTCGACGACGCGGCCGAGGTAGCCGTCACCGACGGGTACGGAGAGAACCTCGCCGGTGCGGGTGACTTCGAGGCCTTCGACGATGCCACCGAACGCGCCGAGCACGATGACGCCGATTTCGTTCTCGTCCAGGTTCTGGGCGAGCCCCAGGGTGCCGTCGCCGAAGCGGATGAGCTCGTTGGCCATGACGCCGGGAAGGCCCTGCACGTGGGCGATGCCGTCCGCGGCATCCACGACGTAGCCGACCTCGGTCTTCGAGGAGGTGCTGGGGTCGTAGGACTTGACGAAGTCCTTGAGCGCGTCGCGGATCTCGTCCGGGCTGATCGTTAGGTCTGCCATTGTTTTCCTTGTCTTCGCGAAGCGGGTGGGCTTCGGGGCTGTTGCTCGCTTAGCCGGCGAGTTGAAGTCTGAGTTCCTTGAGCTTGCTGGCGACGCTGCCGTCGATCACGTCGTCGCCGACCTGAACGCGCAGTCCGCCGATGAGAGCGGGGTCGACCACGAGGTTGATTTTGAGTTCGCGGCCGTAGCTCTTGGCGAGGCCCTCCTGCAGGCGCTTGAGCTGCGGCGCGGCTACAGGCGTCGCACTCGTCACGATGGCCACCGAGAGGTTGGCCTGGTCCGCGACGATGGATGCTGCGGTGCGCAGCAATTCACCGATGCGGCGGCCGCGCGGCTGTTGCATCAGGTGCCGTACGATCGCGAGGGTCTGCGGGGAGACCTTCTTCGCGAGCAGCGCTTCGACGAGCGCCACCTTGGACTCTGTGCTGCCCAGCTTGCTGCTGACCGCGAGCTCGAGTTCGGCATCCGAATTGACGGCTTCGCCGAAGGTGAAGAGCTCAGCGTCGATATTCACACTGGCCGGAGCCGATTCGGCCGCGACGCGGAAGCCGAGTTCTTCGATGCCGGCGAGCAGGTCGTCCTGGCGTGACCAGCGGTTGCTGACCACCACGCCGAGCAGCGCGAGCGACTTCTCACCGAGGCTCGATCCGAAGACCGCTTTGAGAGCAGCCTGCTTCTCGTCTGATTCGATCGCAGAGTCGGACAGGATCGAGATGAGCTGTGATGACTCACCGATCACCCTGCCTGCCGAGAACAGCTCGGAGGCGGTGGCCAAATCGACTTTGCCCAGGGTGGACAGCTCCGCCCTGGACGCGGCGAGAGCACCTCTGGTCGCTGAGCCCATGTCTACTTCGTTTTCTTTTCTGATTCAGACGCGCTCTGCTTTTCAGAAGCGCTCTGCTTTTCAGACGCTTCCAGGTCGGCAAGGAACTGGTCGACGAGGTTCGTCGCTTTCTTGTCGTCTGTGAGGCTCTGCCCGATCACACCGGATGCCAGATCGATCGCAAGTGATCCGACCTCGGAGCGCAGCGAGACGATGGCGGCCTGACGCTCTGCCTCAATCGTCGCCTGCGCGCTTGTCGTGATGCGTGCAGCCTCGCCGGATGCCTGCTCCTTGAGCTCGTTCAGGATCTTCGTGCCATCCTGGCGAGCCTGGTCGCGAATCTTCGCAGCTTCGGCGCGAGCCTCGGCGAGCTGCTCGGTGTATTTGTCCAGCGCAGCAGCCGCCTCAACCTGGGCGTTCTCCGCCTTCTTTATCCCGCCCTCAATGATCTCGGCGCGGGCGTCGAGGTTCTTCTGCACGTTGGGTAGGACCCTCTTCCAGAAGAAGAACAGGATTATGAGGAAACACAGAGCAGACCAGATGAGGTCCGGGATTCCGGGAAACAGCGGGTTCGGGGCAGTCTCGGCCGCGCGAACGACAGTGGACAACACGTTTACTGGCCGGTGGTGAAGAGGTAGTACGTCGCAATACCGATCAGCGCGAGCGCTTCGGTGAAGGCGATACCGATGTACATGAGGACCTGGAGACGGCCCTGGAGTTCCGGCTGGCGAGCGACGGACTCGATCGTCTTGCCGACGACGATCCCGACACCGATAGCTGGACCGATGGCCGCGAGACCATAACCGATTGTCGCGATGTTCCCGCTGAGCGCGGCGACAGTTGTGCTGTCCACGTTGTGTGATTCCTTCCGTGATGGTGAACCGGGCGGTTGCCCGACTCGCGTAGTGCTGATTCAGTTAGTGCTCGTCTGCCAGCGCGAGCTGGATGTAGACAGCGGTCAGGATGGTGAAAATGTATGCCTGGAGCACCGCGACGAGGAGTTCGAAGAGCGTGAACGCAAACCCGAGGGCGAGCGTACCTACACCGAAGAGCTTGAAAAAGCCGGGGGCCTCGATGAAGAAGAATGAGGTGGCTAGAAAGAACAGCACTAGCAGGATGTGCCCGACAATCATATTCATGAGTAGTCGAAGGACGTGCGTGACCGGCCGCACGATGAAGGTCGAGAGGATCTCGATCGGAGTCACGATGATGTAGAAATACCACGGAACACCGGGCGGGAACAGCGCGTTGCGCAGGAACTTGCCGGGATGCTTACGAAGGCCCGCGTAGATCCAGGTCACGTAGGCGATCGCCGCGAGAAGCAGCGGAACCCCGATCACGGAGGTTCCAGCGAGGTTGAATCCGGGCACAGCCCCGGTCAGATTCATCGCCAGGATCATGAAGAAAAACGTGGTGAGGATCGGGAGGAACCGCCGACCATCCTTCTTGCCGAGCAGGTCTTCGGCAATTCCGACCCGCACGAAGTCCAGCCCCCACTCGATGATGCTCTGACCACGGCCCGGGACGATCTTGAGGTTGCGTGTGCCAAGCCAGAACACCAGGACGATGACGAGGGTAGTGATGACCCTGATCAACATCAGGCGATTTAACTCGAACGGTGTGTCGGCGAACAGCACCACCGGCGGGAAAAATTCGCCGATGTTGGGCCCGACAAAGCCTCCAGCCCCGCTACCGCCATCAGTCGCGAAGGGGAGGAGCATTTTGAGAGCGTTAGATAACAGCGCTGTCTCCAGAATCGGGGCGTGGCTTCACGCGGCGATGAAAAAGGGGGAACGTTCTTACCGAGTCTATCAACAGAATCAGGGGCAACCGAATCGCTATTCGGATCGATCCGCACCGTCGGGAGTGGTCGCCGCAGTGCCCGTCGAGCGCAGGTCACTCACGTACGGGAGTCGCGAACGTGCGATGACCACGACATCCACCACAAGCGTTCCGACGACCGCGACGATGAGGGTGATAAACAGCACTGTCGTCTGCACCCATGGCTGATCCCTGAGCACGATGATCAGAATGAGGAAGACCACGAACTTGACCAGCCACGCGCCCATGATGATGCCGAAGAACGCGATACTCAGCAGATCACCCTTCGCCACCCTGGTTGCGATCACAACGCTCAGGGTGGTGATCCCGAGAAAAACCACCGCCATGACGGTGCCGACGAGGGCACTCAGCACCCCGATGCTGCCGGCGACCAGGGCGCCGACGACAGAGCCGACCACGCCGAGAACGATTGCCAGTATCCCGCCATAGAGAAGGATCCGCTTGAAGATCGGCACTGCGCTCATGGGGTGGGGCCTTCTTTCTTGGTGAGTGCGGCGAGGGCCGCGGTCTCGGCGGCATCCAGTTCGAGCTGTTGTTGCTCGATCACGATCTCGTGCTCGATGGAGTTGGATGCAGCGTCGAGCGGATCGAACCTGGTGGCTTCTGCGTGGTCGGCCTCATCCGGGCTCGCCAGTTGCACGGCGGCCTCCACAGACTTGCGCTTGGTGAGCGGAGCGAGGGTGAACCAGATGCACACCACGAAGCCGATGGCCACGAAGGTGAGCGCCCATACCGCTGGCACGAAGAGGAAGACCAGACACCCCACGGAGACGACGGCGGTCCAGGAGTAGAAGATCAGCACAGCCCGAACATCGGAGTGCCCCATGTCAAGCAGGCGGTGATGCAGGTGCTTGCGGTCGGCGGTAAACGGAGACTTGCCTGCGCGCAGCCGACGGAACACGGCGAGCGCGAAATCGAGCAGCGGCACAATCAGGATCGCGAAAGGCAGCAGGATCGGGATGAAGGCCGGTGCGAGCTGCTTGGGAAACTGTAGCGAGGCGATGTCGACCTGGCCGGTGACCGAGATCGCGGAGGTCGCCATGAGGAGGCCGACGAGGAGTGCGCCGGCATCCCCCATGAAAAGTTTGGCCGGATGCCAGTTGAGCGGAAGGAAGCCGACGCAGGCACCGATGAGAACGGCCGTGATGAGGGAGGCCAGATTGAAGTACTCGGTCTCGGCGATGCGGTTCGCCAGGATGTAGCTGTAGATGAAGAACACGCCATTGGCGATGATCGCCACGCCGGCTACGAGTCCGTCGAGACCGTCGATGAAGTTGATGGCGTTCATCACGAGCACGATCGCCAGGATCGTGACGATCAGCCCGGAGTAGGACGACAGCACCACGATGCCACCGATGATCGGCAACGAGGTGAGCTGCACGCCCTGCCAGGCGAGGAACCCTGCGGCGATGATCTGGCCGGCCAGTTTGGTGACCCAGTCGAGATCCCAGATGTCGTCGGCGACACCGATGAGCACGATGATCAGCGCCGATCCGAGAATGGCGAAGATCGGCCCGGGTTTGGCGAAGATGAGATGAAACTGCGGCAGCTGAGAGGCAACGCCGAAGGCGACGAGGATGCCGAGGAACATCGCGACGCCCCCCAGACGCGGTGTCGGCCTCTTGTGCACGTCGCGCTCGCGGATCTGCGGATACAGGCGATACTTCATCCCGAGCCTGGCGGTGAGTTTCGCCAGCAGGAATGTCACCGCAGCGGCCAGACCGCCGGCGGCGACATAGAAGATGAATCTCACGGGGAGGACTCCTCCATGCCCGCGATGACCGCGTTGATCGCCTCCTCGGAGATCACTCCGTGACGCACGATGCGCAGTTTTCCGTCCGGCAGGAGCAGGCCGGTGGCATCGATGATGGTGGATCCGGTGCTCGGCACTTCGACCTCATAGTCGCCGCCGACGGGACCACCATCGAGGTAGATCTCCACGTTGGCGCCCAGCATCCGTTCGGCGTCCGCGACGGTCATGGCCGCCGGATCGCCGGTCAGATTGGCGGATGACACGGCCAACGGTCCAGTCTCCGACAGCAGTTCGAGCGCTACGTGGTTATTCGGCATCCGCAGCGCCACGGTTCCGTTGGTCTCGCCGAGATCCCATTTCAGCGACTCCTGGGCGGGGAGAATCACCGTGAGGCCGCCAGGCCAGAAGGCTGCGACGAGCGCCCGCACCTCTGGCGGAACCTCTTCGGCAAGTGCGTCGAGTGTGGGGATCCCCGGGATGAGCACGGGCGGCGGCGACTGCCGGGTGCGGCCTTTGGCGTCGAGGAGACGCTGCACCGCCTCAGGGCTGAAAGCGTCAGCGGCGAGGCCGTAAACGGTATCGGTAGGCAGCACGACGAGCTCGCCACGGCCGATCGCGACTCTGGCGAGTCGCGTGCCGGTGAGAAGCTCGGCGGGGTCCGAGCAGTCGTAGATCGTCGCCATATCGGAAGCCATCCTACTTCGGCGACTGTGGTTGTTCTGTGGGAGCGGCGCGTGGCCGGAATTATCGCTGTTCAGGGAGTCTTGGAATAATCAAGAGACGAAAGCGGACCGGTGGACCTGTACTTCTTTGATTTCGACAAGACGCTCTATGCCTACAACTTCAGGATGCGGCTCCCGGCGCTCAGCCTGGTCACCGGCTCGAGCCAGTACCACTTGGCGAAAACCTGGTGGGCTGGCGGTTTCGAGAAGCGCGCCGAGGCGGGCGAATGGAACACTTCCGAGGAATACCTCGCCGAGTTCGAGCGGGTGACCGGCGCCCACCTCACGCTGGAGAACTGGCAGGAGGCCCGTGCTCTCGCCAGCACCCGGATACCCGCCAGCCTGGACGCCCTGGCCCTCGCCTCGACCTTCGGCACCACCGCCGTGCTCTCGAACAATCCCTCCCCGTTCGCCGAATCGCTCCCCGTGCTGGCATCGGACGTCACCAAGATCGTCGGAGAGAATCGACTCGTAAGCTGCCAGCTCGGGGTACGAAAGCCCGACCCGAAGATCTATCGGCTGGCACTCGACCATCTCGGCGTGAGAGCGGAAGACGCCTTTTTCGCCGACGACTCTGCGGAGAACATCGCGGGGGCGGCATCCCTCGGCATCACCGGTCACCAACTGGTCTACCTTGACGGTGTGCCGCAGACCGATGCGCTACACGAGGCGATCGAGCGCTTCGCCCACAGGAACAACTGATGCTGCTCTTCATCTTCGACATGGACGAGGTGCTGTACCGCTACGACTGGCGGATGCGGATGGCCGGGATGACCAGGCTCACCGGCCTGTCACTCGAGCAGTTGCGCGAACGTTGGTGGCATGACGGAGGCGAACGGGCCGCGGAGGCGGGAGCTTTCGCCATGGCCGACGACTACCTCGAAGCCTTCAACGTCGCCATCGGCGTGCGGGTGGAGGAGAACGACTGGGTCACCGTGCGCGGATCGGCGATGACGCCGTGGCGCGATTCGATCGCGGCGGTGGAACGTGCGTCGCAGCTGGGGCAGGTGACACTGCTGACCAACAACGGTCCGCTCACCGCGCGTCACCTGCGCACTCTCGCCCCCGAGCTCAGCCCGGTGTTCGGCGATCACCTCTTCACATCCTCTGACTATGGCGCGCGCAAGCCAGAGCCGGAGGTCTTCGAAGCCGTGCTCGCCCGCTACGGCGTCGAGCCGAAGGATGCGTTTTTCGCGGATGACATGGCCGTGAACATCGAAGGGGCGCGCAGCATCGGCATCACGGCCCATCATTTCTCGGACTCGGCGTCGATGCTCTCGGCGATCGAGGATTTCGCGGCATCCCGCTAGCGTCACGCCGATCGTAGACGGACGGGTGTCGTCGTGGGACAGAAGTGGCTCTTCGCCCCAGGGCGATGAGCCAGTGGGAATCTCAGGCCGCCATTTTCGCCCCTTGACACCGCCGACCTCGGCGTAGCTTAGTCATCCACTTGTCGGTTGTTGCGGCTTTGCTAACGGCAAAGTCGCCACAACTGCCCAGTCGATGGAGCAGGCTACTTTCTCGCGCTGCGCTTGATGCTGATCTCGAATCCTGACCGGCGCAGTGCAACGGTGAGAAGAACGACAACTCCCGCAGCGAGTGCAACGAGCACGAGCAGGCCGATGATGGTCCACCGGCTGTAGGCCAGCCAGAGTTCCAACCACATGCCCACCCACGGCAGAGTAGACAACGCAATAACGGCGGCGATGGAGCCACGCCCCGCAATGGCGAAGCCGATCGCGACCATGAGCGTGACGACAAGCAGCCAGGAGAGATCCAGTCGGCCGAGAGCATTCTCCTCCCAGAGGGATCTTCCACTGGGGAAATAGACCAGGGAGACGCCCGCCTTGACATAGACAGCCAGAAAGAAAGCCAACGCGCCCACAAAGGCGATAGTCAGCAATTTTCGGCTTCGAGACGCTCCTGCCAGGCCGAGAACCCCCAGGCCGGCGAGGAGTACAAACACCCTCACGGTTGGCCCGAAGAAGTACAGCTCGGTGGCGCCTGAATGGCTCACTATCGTGAGTACGCCGACTGCCAGGATGGTTGCACCGATCGCGATCCGCGCGCCGCGATATACCCCGACAAGTGCAAAGACCATTCCGAGAATCCAGAGTGCGCAGATGATCATCGCCGACGTGATGAGCGGGACCGATCGTTGCGACGGCGCGACGTAGAACTGTGTCGCGAATGGAGCCCAGGCGTCGAAGAACAGATAGACCATCGAGTACGCAGTGCCGGCAGCGAGCGCTACCGCCGCGACCCGATCGCGCACTCCGGAGGGAATGAAAGCGCCGATCCGCGCAGCAATCCCGTTGACCGCGAGATTCACGAGTTCGCCACGCTCTGGCGCGGTACGACTCTCTCCGTCGGCGACGTCGAGAAGAGTGCCGACCACCTCATCCTCGTTCGTGTTCCGCCACGATCGCGGATACCAGCGGAGGGCTCGGCGATAGCGTTCGGCGAGGGAGCGGTTCATGCTGGCATCTCCGAAACTCGCGGGGACAGCGGATGGAGCTTCAGTCGTATCCGGGCCTCGCGGGCGTTGCTCTCCATGCGGGTTACCTGCTCCCTCAACGCTTCAGTACCCGACGCTGTGAGTGTGTAATAACGACGCAGCCGACCGTCGACCACCTCCTCCCCCGCCGACTCGACGAGTCCGCTGTGGCCGAGTCGGTCGAGTGCCGCGTAGAGGGTGCCCACTTTCAGCTGCACCCGTCCGCTCGAGAGCTCGGCTGCTTCGCCGATGAGTGCGTAGCCATGTTTCCTGCCGTTCGCCAGCGCGGTCAGTATCCAGAACGTCGGTTCGCGCATTTCGCTGTCTGCCATGTTTCGACAATACTCAATCGATCGATATATAGCGGATCATATGATGCGTGTCGTGCGAACCTCCGGTGTCATCCACCGAGTGAGGCCGGCGGAGTTTCAGTGGACTAGCGGAGTGCTGTCGTAGCGCGGTCGCGCCCGAGAAGATCTGGGTGAGTTGCAACCGCTCTCCAGCCGTCCTCGATGAGCAGTGCGGCGATCGCGGCACCCTGCGACTCCCCGTGCTCGAGCACGAGAGTGCCGCCCGGATGCAGCAGGCGCATGGCTGTCTGCGAAACCTGCCGCACGACATCCAGGCCGTCCTCGCCTCCGTAGAGCGCATGCTCCGGATCGAAGAGCCGCACCTCAGGGTCGCGCGGAATGGCCGCGTCGGGAATGTATGGCGGGTTGGAGATCACCACGGCGACTGTGCCGTCGAGTTCCGGCAGCGCATCGGCCAGGTCCATGAACACCGCCCGTGCGTTGTCGACGCCGCTCTCACGGAAGTTCTGCGTGGTCCAGAGGAAGGCCTCAGGCGAGTTCTCCACACCGTAGACCCTGGCGTGCGGAACCTCGGCGGCCATTGCGAGCGCGATCGCGCCAGTGCCCGTGCCGAGATCGATGCCGATCGGTTCGGGCGTCGCCGCAGCACGCAGCGCATCGATCGCGAACTGTGCGACCTGCTCGGTCTCTGGACGCGGAACGAACACACCAGGACCGACGGCGAGTTCCATCGATCGGAACGGCGCACGCCCGGTGATGTGCTGCAGCGGCTCGCGTGCCGCCCGACGCGCGACCAGCGTCTCGATGGCGGTGGATTCGGCCTCCGACAGCTCCGCGTCGGTGATCACTTTCGCCTGCACCGCGCCCCTGCTCAACCCGAGCACATGCCCGACCAGCAGCTCGGCATCCACGTCAGCCGATGGCACCCCCGCTCGCGCAAGCACTTCACCAGCCAGTGCAAGCACGCTCGCGATAGTGCGTTTCTCGAGATTCATCTTCACTTCGACTGACTATGGACGGCGAACGTTTCACGAACAGAGCCGCCGATGGTTCTGCCAGCGCGGGTGTGGTGGGCCTCTATGGGCGGCGCTGGCAGAACCATCGCCGGCGTCCCCACGACATCAAACCTCGGCCCCCAGAGCCTCGAGCCGCGCTTCTTCGTCTGCCTCGATGTCGCTCTGGATGACCGGATCGAGCGCTCCGTTCATCACCGCGTCGAGGTTGTAGGCCTTGTAGCCCGTGCGGTGGTCGGCAATACGGTTCTCCGGGAAGTTGTAGGTGCGGATGCGCTCCGACCGATCCATGGTGCGGATCTGGCTTTTGCGCACGGCAGATGCGGCTTCGTCGATCTCTTCCTGCTGCCGCGCGAGCACCCGCGCACGGAGCACGCGCATGCCGGCTTCGCGGTTCTGCAGCTGCGATTTCTCGTTCTGCATCGCCACCACGATTCCGGTGGGAAGGTGGGTGATGCGTACGGCGGAGTCGGTGGTGTTGACCGACTGGCCGCCGGGGCCGCTCGAACGGTAGACGTCGATCTTGAGATCGTTGGGGCTGATCTCGACCTCTTCCGGCTCATCGACCTCTGGGAAGACGAGCACGCCGGCCGCGGAGGTGTGGATACGCCCCTGCGACTCGGTCGCCGGCACCCGCTGCACGCGATGCACGCCACCCTCGTACTTGAGGTGTGCCCAGACGCCGTCGGCGGGGTCGGTCGAGTTCCCTTTGATGGCGAGCTGGACATCCTTGATGCCGCCGAGGTCGCTCGAGGTCTGCTCGATGATCTCGGTCTTCCACTTCTTGGATTCCGCGTAGTGCAGGTACATGCGCAACAGATCCCCGGCGAAGAGTGCGGATTCTGCGCCGCCCTCCCCCATCTTGATCTCCATGATCACGTCGCGGCCGTCGTTCTCGTCGCGCGGGATGAGCAACCGGCGAAGGCGCTCCTCCATCACGTCGAGTTCAGCCGTGATGTTCGGCAGTTCCTCGGCGAAGGACTCGTCTTCCGCCGCCATCTCGGTCGCCGCTTCGACGTCGTCGGTGAGCTTCATCCATCGGTTGTATGCATCGACGATTCGGCTGAGTTCCGCGTACCGGCGATTGACCTTCTTGGATCTGGCCGGGTTGGAGTGGAGTTCAGGATCAGCGAGCTGTTCCTGAAGACCTTCATGCTCGGCCAGCAATGTCTTTACTGACTCGAACATGAACTAATCCTCTTTTGCGCCTGATGCGCCTGGAAGCGACTTCTGGATCTTCATGAGAAACTCGACGTTCGACTGGGTGTCCTTGAGCTGCGTCAGCACCAATTCGAGTGCCTGCTGGGTCTCGAGCCCGGCGAGTGCGCGGCGGAGCTTCCAGTTGACCTTGGTCTCGTCAACGCCCATGAGCATCTCTTCACGACGGGTTCCGGATGCGTTGACATCCACCGCAGGGAAGATGCGCTTGTCAGCCAGCTGGCGCGATAGGCGGAGCTCCATGTTGCCGGTGCCCTTGAACTCTTCGAAGATGACCTCGTCCATCTTGGATCCGGTTTCGACCAGCGCGGTGGCGAGGATGGTGAGTGAGCCACCGTCTTCGATGTTGCGCGCTGCTCCAAAGAAACGCTTCGGCGGGTAGAGGGCCGACGAGTCGACACCGCCAGAGAGGATGCGACCGGAGGCCGGGGCCGCCAGGTTGTAGGCACGGCCGAGGCGGGTGATCGAGTCGAGCAGCACGACGACATCGTGGCCGAGTTCGACGAGTCGCTTGGCGCGTTCGATGGCGAGTTCGGCGACCGTGGTGTGGTCTTCTGCCGGGCGGTCGAAGGTGGAGGCGATGACCTCACCCTTCACCGTGCGCTGCATGTCGGTAACCTCTTCCGGACGCTCGTCGACGAGAACGACCATGAGGTGAACCTCTGGGTTGTTCTTCGCGATGGCGTTGGCGATGGCCTGCAGCACGAGTGTCTTGCCAGCTTTCGGCGGGGAGACGATTAGGCCGCGCTGGCCTTTGCCGATCGGCGACACGAGGTCGATGATGCGGGTGGTGAGCTTCTGCGGCTCGGTCTCGAGTCGAAGGCGCTCCGAGGGGTAGAGCGGCGTCAGCTTGCCGAACTCCACGCGGTCCGCTGCCTGCTCGATCGGCAGCCCGTTGATGGAGTCGATTTTGACGATCGCGTTGTACTTCTGGCGACCGTTGTTGTCGTTCTCCCGCGGCTGGCGGATGGCGCCGACCACGGCGTCGCCCTTGCGCAGGTTGTACTTCTTGACCTGACCGAGCGAGACGTAGACGTCGTTGTTGCCGGGCAGGTAGCCGCTGGTACGGACGAAGGCGTAGTTGTCGAGCACGTCGAGGATGCCGGCGACCGGGATGAGCACATCATCGTCGGTGATCTCTGGCTCAAAGTCGTCATTGCCGCCCGGGCCGCGACGCTTGCGGTCGCGGTAACGGTTACGTCCGCCGCGATCGTTCTCGTCGTCGAGGCCGTTCCTGTCCTGGCCGTTCCTGTCTTGCTGGGCCTGGCGGTTGCCGTTCTGGCCGTTGCCATTCTGACCATTGTTCTGGTTGCGATCGTTGCCGTTGTTGTTCTGGTTGCGACCGTTCGCGTTGCGGTTGTTTCGACCCGACTCGCCCTGCTGGTCGGCATTGTTCTGGTTGCCACCCTGCTGGTTGGCGTCGGTGTTCTTCTCGCCGCCCTTGTCGTTCTGCTGGCGGTCGCCGTTGCGGTTGCGATTGCGGTTGCGCGAGTTGCGGCTGGGCTGGGCGTTGTCGCCATCGGCCTGCGCCTCCTGCTCTGCTTCCTGACCCGGAATTCGGTCGAGCCCTTCTGACAGTTCAGAGTCGGCCTGGGCGGCACGCTCGGCCTCCTGCCCGGGAATGAGGTCCGTACCGCTGTCATTGCGATTGCGGTTGCGCGAGTTGCGGCGCGGCTGGGCACTGCCGCCATCGGCCTGCGCCTCCTGCTCTGCCTCCTGGCCGGGAATCCGGTCGAGCCCCTCTGACAGCTGGGCGTCCGCCTGAGCGGCACGCTCGGCCTCCTGACCCGGGATGAGGTCGACGCCGCTCTCGGCGCCGTTGACGTGCTCGACTACCGACTTTGGCGCCTTCTCTGCCCTCTTTTTAGGCTGGCGCTCCGGTGCGTCGATGACTGGCGCGGCACTCGCACCCGCGTCGACGATGGAGGTGCTCGCACGTCGCGGTGCGCGTTTCTTGGCAACTACCGGCGGGGTGGCGGCATCCTGCACCGGAACCTCCGTCACAGCGGCGTCCGGCGCGGAGGTCTCCTGCGCAGGCGCTTCGGCGGCGGAAGCGTTGTTCTGGATCTCGGAGATTGCGTCCACGAGTTCTCCTTTACGAAGTTTGGAAGCGCCACTCAAGCCGAGCTCGGCTGCGAGAGCCTGGAGTTCGGGAAGGCGAAGCTTGGAGAGATTGTTAGAGTCCGGCCGAGAGGCCTGGACAGTGAGGTCAGTCACTAAGAGGGTTCCTTTCCCCTCGCACGTACCGCACCTGACAGGTGCGAAGTGGTTGTGCGGGAGAGTTTGTCGTTCACACTTTCCACCGAGCTGGTTGTATGCCGTTCTAGGCATCCGCACAGAGTCAAAAAGCGGTGAAGAGATTGCTAGTGATTGTGCAAACCGGGCGCTCGACTATGCCGAGTTTTCTACCGGGTGCACTGTAACTGTAGCACCTTTGAAGTCCACGGCCAGCAGGAGCGACTGCCACGGCGCGCCACCGTGCGCCGAGACCAGCTCGGCCGCCGCGAGACGCTGGGCCGGGTCACTGCAGAGTACGAGGATGGAGGGTCCGGCACCGGAGACGACTGCGGGAAAGCCTTGCGCGCGCAATTCGAGGATCAGCGATTCGGTGTCGGGCATGGCTGCGGCACGATAACTCTGGTGCAACCTGTCTTCGGTGGCGGCGAGCAGCAGTTCCGGACTCTGGATGAGGGCGGCGATCAGCAGGGCGGAACGCGAGACATTAAAGGTCGCATCTTCGTGAGGCACCGACAACGGCCGCAGGCTGCGAGCCAGCACCGTGGACATGGTGCTCTCCGGCACGGCGATCAGGGGCGAGACACCGCGGTGCACCATGAGTTTTTTGTGTTGTGGGCCGGCATCCGTGGTCCAGGCGATCGTGAGGCCGCCGAAGAGGGCAGGTGCCACGTTGTCGGGATGCCCCTCCAGCGCGGTCGCGAGAGCCAGCAGTGCACTGGAGTCGATCTCGACAACGCCCTCGAGCAGGCCTTTCGCCGCCATGATGCCCGAGACGATCGCGGCGCCGGATGACCCGAGGCCTCGCCCGTGCGGGATGTTGTTGTGCGCGATCAGGTCGAGTCCTGGCAGTGGCTGCGAGTAGGCAGCGAAAGTGTACGCAATCGCCGTGACCACCAGGTTGGACGAATCGATTGGCACCTCCCCCGAACCGACGCCGATGACCTCGACGCTCGCGCCGGGCTCGGTGCGCGTTGCGACAGTCAGTTCGTCGTAGAGCGACAGCGCGAGGCCGAGCGTGTCGAAACCCGGCCCGAGGTTGGCTGTGGTTGCAGGTACGCGGACCGTGACAGTGCGCGCTGCTGGCACGCCTCGGGTCATCCGACGACTTTGGACAGGCCGAGCACGCCGGCAACCTCATCCGTGTTGTTTGCCACGATGGTGGGCTGAACGTCGGACCCGTTGGAATTGCGAAGTGCCCACTGCGGGTCTTTGAGGCCGTGGCCGGTGACGGTCAGAACGACGGTCGCGCCCTTCGGGATCTCCCCCGCCGCTGAACGCTCGAGCAGGCCGGCGACGCTGATCGCCGAGGCTGGCTCGACGAAGATGCCCACCTCGGCGGACAGGATGCGGTGGGCTTCGAGGATCAAGTCGTCCGAAATGGCACCGAAGTAGCCGTCACTGGTCTCGCGCGCTGCGAGGGCGGGCTGCCACGACGCCGGGTTGCCGATGCGGATAGCGCTGGCGATCGTGTCGGGGTCTTTCACGACGTGGCCGAGCACGATCGGCGCGCTGCCTGCAGCCTGGAACCCGAACATGCGCGGGAGCCTGGTGGTGGCTCCACGCTCGAGTTCCTCGCTATAACCACGGAAGTAGGCGGTGTAGTTTCCCGCGTTGCCGACAGGGACGATGTGGAAGTCCGGAGCATCTTCCAGCACCTCGACGACCTCGAATGCCGCCGTCTTCTGGCCCTCGATGCGGTCGTTGTTGACCGAGTTCACCAGGTGCACGGGGTAATTCGCCGCGAGGTCGCGAGCGATGTCGAGACAGTCGTCGAAGTTGCCCTGCACCTGGAGGAGCTCCGCGTTGTGAGCGATCGCCTGCGCGAGCTTGCCCATCGCGATCTTGCCCTCCGGCACCAGCACGGCGGCTGTGATGCCCGCGTGCGAGGCGTAGGCCGCGGCGGACGCCGAGGTATTGCCGGTCGACGCGCAGATGACTGCTTTCGCCCCATGCTCGACAGCCTTGGAGACGGCCATGGTCATTCCGCGATCCTTGAAGGAGCCGGTGGGGTTCATCCCCTCGAACTTGACCCAGACAGTCGCACCCGTGCGCGCGGAGAGCGCGGGGGCCGGGATCAGTGGCGTGCCACCCTCGCCGAGAGTGATGATGGGGGTGGCATCTGAGATGTCCAGTCGGTCTGCGTACTCGCGGAGGACCCCGCGCCACTGGTGAGCCATTATGAACCTTCTACTCTCAGGACGGATGTGACACTTCTGACGACGTCACTCGTCCCCAGTGCGGTGACGGTTGCGGCGAGATCGGCTTCGGATGCCTCGTGGGTGCCAATCACAAGGGTAGCGCTGGACGCGGTGTCGCCAGGCCGCACCTGGACCGACTGCGTAACGGTTTCCACGGAAACGTCATGCTCGCTGAACAGCGTGGCGATCGCCGCGAGCACCCCGGGCTGGTCGACGACGCTGAGGGTGATCTGGTAGCGGGTAATGACGCGCGACATCGGCAGGATCGGCAGGTTGGCGTGGGTCGACTCTGCGACGCCCGGACCACCGATGACATGACGGCGAGCAGCGGAGACGAGGTCGCCGAGCACGGCGGAGGCGGTCTCGATTCCACCGGCGCCCGCACCGTAGAACATCAGATCCCCGGCCGCTTCGGCCTCGATGAAGACGGCGTTCTTGGCTCCGTGCACGGCGGCGAGAGGATGGCTGCGTGGCACGAGGGCCGGGTAGACCCTGGCCGACACGCCCTCGACGCCCTCGGCATCCGTGAGGCGTTCGCAGATTGCGAGGAGCTTGACCACATAACCGGCCTTGCGTGCCGCATCGACCTGTTCGATCGTGACGCCGGTGATTCCTTCGCGGTGCACGGCGTCGAGCGGAACGGTGGTGTGGAAAGCGAGACTCGCGAGGATGGCCGTCTTCTGCGCGGCGTCATACCCCTCGATGTCGGCCGACGGATCCGACTTCTCCGCATACCCGAGATCGGTGGCCGTGGCGAGGGCTGCCTCGAGGCTTTCCCCCGCGGTGTCCATGCGATCGAGGATGAAATTGGTTGTGCCATTCACAATGCCGAGGATTCGTTTGATGCGATCGCCGGCCAGGCTGTCCCGGAGCGGACGGATGATCGGAATCGCACCCGCGACGGCAGCCTCATAGTAGAGCTGTGCGCCCACCTGCTCTGCCGCTTCGAAAAGTTCTGGGCCGTGGGTCGCCAGTAGCGCCTTGTTGCCGGTGATGACGTCCGCGCCGGAGTTGAGCGCCTGCAGGATCAGGGTGCGCGCCGGCTCGAGACCGCCCATGAGCTCGATGACGATGTCCGCGCCGAGGATGAGGGTCTCGGCATCCGTCGTCAGCAGCTCACGCGGGATGTCGGCGGTGCGGGGTGCATCGAGGTCGCGCACGGCGACCCCGACGAGTTCGAGGCCCGCACCGGCGCGGTTGGCCAATTCGTCGCGATGTGCGAGCAGGAGCGAGGCGACCTGAGCGCCCACCGATCCGGCGCCCAGGAGAGCGACTCGGAGGTTGCGGTACTCGATCATGGTGCATCCCTATCGTTCATTGAGCCAGTCGAAATTCCTGCGTCGCGTGAAAGCAGGTCGGCCTCGGTTTCGCCGCGCACGATCACACGTGCATGACCGTCGCGCACGGCGACCACCGCGGGGCGTCCGAGGTAGTTGTAGTTGCTCGCGAGCGACCAGCAGTAGGCACCGGTCGCCGGAACAGCGAGCAGATCGCCCGGCGTCACGTCGCCGGGCAGGTAGTCGGCGTGCACGACGATGTCGCCGCTCTCGCAGTGCTTGCCGGCGATTCGCACGAGGGCCGGATCCGCATCCGAATTCCGATTGGCGATGCGCACCGAGTAGTCGGCGCCGTAGAGGGCCGGGCGCACATTATCGCTCATGCCGCCGTCGATGCTCACGTATTTGCGGGTCGCGACCTCGCCCCCGTCGACAGGCTCAGGGAACGAAGAACCGGGCGCAGGGAAAGAAGGGAGCGTGACCTCCACATCCTTGATGGTGCCGACCTCATAGAGAGAGAAAGTAGATGGCCCGACGATGGCACGGCCCGGCTCCACGGCGACGATCGGAACCGGGATGCCGAGGCGCGCGCACTCGGAGGCGACGATGTCGGCGAACCGTGCCGCCACCACCTCGATGGGCATGGCGTCGTCGACACTGGTATAGGCGATGCCGAACCCACCGCCGAGGTTCAGCTCGGGAATCGGTCCGTCGACCAGCAACTCAGCCTGCAGTGCGAGCAGTCTCTTCGCCGATTCGACGAAACCGTCCGACTCGAAGATCTGCGAACCGATGTGCGAGTGCAGGCCGAGAAAGTCGAGGGAGTCGTGCGAACGGATGGCTGCCACCGCTGCTGGCGCGTCACCGAGCGTGATACCGAACTTCTGGTCCTCGCGGGCGGTGGCGAGATACTCGTGCGTATGAGCGTGCACACCGCTGTTGAGGCGGAGGCGCACCGGCTGTTGACGATGGTGGCGAGCCGCGGCATCCGCGACCCTGTCGATCTCGATAACGCTGTCGATCACGATCACTCCGACACCGGTCGAAACTGCACGGTCGATCTCGGCGAGGGACTTATTGTTGCCATGGAAGCCCAGGCGGGCTGGGTCGACCCCCGCGGCGAGCGCCACGGCGAGCTCCCCCCCGCTGCAGACGTCGATGTAGAGACCGGCCTCGGTCACCCAGCGCGCGACCTCGGTGGAGAGGAACGCCTTGCCCGCGTAGTAGACCTTCGCCGACGAACCGACGCGGGCGAACTCACTGTCGAAGGACTCGCGGGCTGCGAGGGCGCGGGCGCGCACATCGGCCTCGTCCACGACGTAGAGCGGGGTGCCGAACTCGGCAGCCAGCGCCGATGCTGTGACGCCGGCTACCGCGATCTCGCCGGACGCGGTACGGGCGACGTTCCGGGACCAGACGGAAGTGGCGAGTTCGTTCGCATCCCGCGGATGGACGAGCCACGGCGGGGCAAGTGGATTGACCGTCACGGGCAGACACCTTTGGTAGAGAGGAGCTGGCTGTTCAGCACGATCGATCTGGCGGTGACGCCGAGCGAGAGACTCTCGCCCTTCACCGCGATGGAGTCGAGTACGAAATCCTTGGGGAGAAGTGAGGCGACACAGATCTGTCGAGTAGTCACGAGTGCACCGCCTACGGGGCCGAGTGTCGAGGCGACCTCCGCTGTGGTCAGCGTCTTTCCACCCACGTCGAAGCTGGTGGGGGTGAGCGCCAGCTGCCCATCGACCGCAGCCGGTGTGAGGGCGATTCCGACCGGCACCGAAAGTCCGAGTGCGGTGATCGTGGTACCGAGCTGCACGGATCCGGACTTGACAGCGACCGTGGAGACGGGGACGTCTTTGATGCCGACCAGGAGTTTCTGTAGCTGTTCCTGGTTGGCCGTGAACACCAGGTGGGCGTTATCAATCGGTTTGCTCTGGTCAACGGGGATGCCACGTGCCGTGAGTACGGCATCCCCGCTCAGGTCACCGACGCTCAGCGCGTCGATCGCGATATCGACCTGGTCGAATTTTCCGCCGGCGAGCTGCAACAGCACCGATGTTCCGCCGATCGTGACGTGAACCGGCGTCGACTTGGGCAGCGCGAGCGAGCTGCGCACCTTGGTCTCGATCAGATTAGCCGCGTAGCCGCGCGCAAAATTGTCGACAACGAAGAACGCTGCGGTGAGCAGGCTGACGATGATGACGAGCACGATCACCGGTCCCACCCAGCGACTCTTGCGCTTGGGTACATCCACGAATTCGAACTGCGGCAGGGCGTTGGTCATCACTACATCCGTTCCGGTGCACTGACCCCAAGCAGGCCGAGAGCGTTACGCAGCACAGTACCGGTCGCATCGTTCAACCAGAGCCGTGTGCGATGAAGGTCGGTCACCGGCTCATCACCGAGCGGCGTCACGCGGCAGTTGTCATACCAGCGGTGATAGGCGCCGGCGAGTTCCTCCGCATAGCGGGCGACACGGTGCGGCTCGCGGAGTTCCGCAGCCTGGCGCACGATGCGTGGAAACTCCGCGAGGCTGCCGAGCAACGAGCTCTCGGTCTCATGCGTGAGAAGCGACGCGTCGAAGGCGCTGCGGTCGACGCCGGACTCACCCGCATTACGCGCCACCGAACGCGTGCGAGCGTGGGCATACTGCACGTAGAAGACGGGGTTGTCGTTGGTGCGACGACTGAGCAGATCGAGATCGATGTCGAGCTGCGAGTCGCTCGAACTGCGCACGAGCGCGTAGCGGGCGGCATCCGCTCCAACCAACTCAACAAGATCCTCAAGAACAACCGTGGTGCCGGCGCGCTTGCTCATGCGGAACGGCTTGCCATCGCGCAGCAGATTGACGAGTTGACCGATGAGGATCTCGAGGTTGACATGAGGAACGTCGCCAAAAGCCGCGGTCATAGCCATGAGCCGCTTAACGTAGCCATGATGATCGGCGCCGAGCATGATGAAGTTGCGTTCGAAACCGCGCTCTCGCTTATTGAGGTAGTACGCGAGATCGCCGGAGATATAGGCGCCCTCACCATCACTTTTGACAACGACGCGATCCTTGTCGTCGCCGAAATCGGTGGTGCGCAGCCAGGTGGCACCATCCGCCTCGAAAATGTGGCCGAGCTCGCGCAAGCGGGCAACCGCACGCTCCACCGCACCGGTCTCGTGCAGGTCGTTTTCGTGAAAGTACACATCGAAGTCGACACCGAAACCGTGCAGGCTCGCCTTGATGTCGGAGAACATCAGGTCGACACCGATCGAGCGGAAGACTTCCTGCTGCTCATCACGGGCACGACCGGTGAGATCGCCGTCGTAGCGCTCCACTACGCGGTCCACGATGTCGGAAATATACTGCCCGCCATAGCCGTCCTCCGGCGTCGGCTCACCGAGGTAGCTCGCGAGCAGGCTGCGGGCGAAGCGGTCAATCTGGCTCCCGTGGTCGTTGAAGTAGTACTCGCGGGTGACAATTCCCCCCTCGGCCTGGAAGATGCGGGCGAGGCTATCGCCGACGGCAGCCCAACGCACGCCCCCGAGATGGATCGGTCCGGTGGGGTTCGCGGAAACGAACTCGAGGTTGATCGTTACACCCTCGTACAGATCGCCGCGTCCGAAAGCAGCGCCCTGCTCAACGATCGATTTGGCGAGGGCGCCGGCAGCCGCAGCGTCGAGGCTGATATTGATGAAACCGGGGCCCGCGACATCCACCCCTGCGACACCGTCGACGCCCCTGATCGCTTCGGCGAACTCGGTGGCAAGGTCGCGGGGGCTAGTGCCGAGCGGCTTGGCGAGCTTCATGGCGATGTTGGATGCCCAGTCGCCGTGGTCGCGGTTCTTCGGACGGTCGAGCGAGACGTCGTCGATCGTCACGAGGTTCGCACCACGACGATCGAGCGCACCGTTGACGATGGCGAGCAGCTGGGCGGAGAGTTCGGCGGGAGTCACGAGCATCGATTCTATCCGGCAGCCGGGCGCGCCCCGCGGGCGACGCTGCGTGCCGTCAGCGAAGATGGAAGCCACACGTCGAGGGGCACGTCACATGAAACTTTTCCGCAGTACACCACTCGTGATCGCTGTCACAGCGGTGGCCGCAATCGCCCTTGCCGGTTGCGTCCAGACTCCGAAGGGTGAACACAGCGCCAAACCGTCGCCGAGCGCCTCGAGCTCCCCCTCGGCCGGTTCGACGCCGTCGTCTCCCACGCCGTCGATCAGCCCGACGGTGCCCGCCGGCGGTAAGCCCGTCACGATCGGCTGCGATGCCCTGGTCTCTCGCCAGGCGATGTACGACTTCAACGCCAACTTCGGACTCGACAGCACGTTCTCCCCCAAGTCCGGCAGCGCAGCCGCCACGGCGGTCGCCGACGGCGGCGTCGCCTGCAACTGGACCAACCAGACCAGCGGCGACACGATCACCATCTCTGTGGCCCGCCCCGGCGTGAGCAAGCTCGGCGATATCAAGTCCACGGCGGCGAAGGGCACGGCGGCCTCGGGCTACGGCGATGCCTCCTACTTCTCGATGAGCGGCGACACGGGTCGAGTGGATGTCTTCACCGGCGAGTACTGGCTCGTGGCGAGTTCCGTCTACTTCGCGGCGGCGACCGACGCCGGCGCGCTGCTCACCCCCGCGATCGGCGCGCTCAAATAGAAACGACCCCAGCGGCCGGTCGGCAGACTACGGCCAGAGCAGCTCGCGGGCCCAACCGCCATCGGTGCGCGTGTAGCGCAGGCGAATCTGGTCACGGTCACGCGTCGCCTGCCAGAACTCCATGGTCATCGGTTTCACCAGATAAGCGGTCCAGGCATCCGGTACGTAGTCGGGCTTGAAGTCGAGAATGGCGCGGGCATCCGCAACGGCGGAATCGAACTGCTCCAGCCCAGCCAGCACGCCACTCTGCAGGCCGGCGATTGCGACGGCCCGGGCCTCGGTGCTGCGCTGGAGGAAGTCCGCTTCGGCTATCGTGCGGTCGCCTGGGCTGACCTCACCACTCACCCGCACCTGTCGCCCATGCTCGCGCCAGTAGAAGAGCAGCGCGGCGTTCGGGTTGGCGGTAAGGTCATGGCCCTTCTGGCTGTTGGCCATCGTCGAGAACCAGAGTCCCTCGGGCGTGAGGTCTTTGAGAATCAACGTGCGAGCGGATACCGCGGCATCCGCGTCCGCGGTGGCGATAGTCATGGCGTGCGGTTGAGACACGCCATCGTCGATCGCGAAGCTCAGCCACTCGGTGACAAGGTCAATGGGATCGGCCGGGGCCGCATCCGTCGCGAATCCCGGAAGATCATGGCCGAACACGGGTAGCGCGCGAAGCCGATCGCGCCAGGAATTGTTACTCATACCTGCAGCCTACGGATGCCGCCCCGGCTGGTAACGTAGACACGCACTCCTGGCCCCCATAGCTCAGGGGATAGAGCACTGCCCTCCGGAGGCAGGGGCGGCAGTTCGAATCTGCCTGGGGGCACCATGTCACGTGCCTCTCAACTCCGGACTTCTGCCATGAAGTTCGGACACACGATTCTCGGAGCTTTCGATCCGGCCGTCAACGCGATCGACATCCAGATGCACTGGTACCGGCCCGCCGACGCTGACCCTGCTATTGATCATTAGTCAAGCACGGCACTCCCACAGCGTTTGCGTGGTCTGGCTTCCTTCGCGGTAATGACCGGTGAGCTTTGCAGAGCAAGTCCCTGTGACCCACCTCCGGGTCGCTGAAAGTATGGCATTGGGTGGGGCACCCTGGGTCGAATCGGAAAGGAGAACGAATCGGATTGACCCGTCGGCGATGTCGGCGCGAAGCTGTTGAGGGGAAAGGTTCGGCGATTGACGAGAAAAACCTCCCATCGGGAGAACTTCGTAGTGGCTGTAAAGGGTGAAACTGACGGCGATTGCCATGGTGTCGGTCGCGAAAAGCACGTTCTGTCCGCTCGTGCGCGATTGCAGGTAGGCGAGAAGATTGCTTTGATCGGCACTCAACCCAGGAGTCGTGGGTGCTGCCCATGGGGGACGTAGCGATCCGATCTTCGCATGGACGGCAGGAGCATGAGCGGCAGTGACGCGCGGTCCGGCGAACGCGTCGCTTGCGCTTCCGCCCCCGCCGGGGGCAATCACACAAGCCGACCAGAGGACGGGCGCAATCAGCACTGCACAAGCCGCAGCCCCACTCAGAGTTAGAAGGGTGCGGCGGGATGGTGAACGTGAACGGAAGAGGAAAAAGGCGATCGCGGCGCCTCCCCCGAACAGTGCGACTGGGATCGCGATCCAGCGCAGCACCGGAGGGGCGCTCAGAATGATGGTCCCCGTCCACGCCGTCTGTGCGGCGAGGGTGGCGACCAGCGGAATCCACGACCGCCCGCGATGAGACAAGTAGAGACGCACTGTCTCCATACCTCCCAGACAGGCCAGTAACGCGAGCGGGAGGGCGATCACGGCGAAGTACGTCGCGTGCGGCACAAACGCCACCGACAGCACCGCGCCCGTTACCGCTATCCACACCGTAAGCGTGATTATGGTCGCCAGTTCGACTCGATCGCTGTTTTTTCGATGTCGAATTGCGGCTATCAGCCCTAGCGCGGCGCCGGCGATCGCCGTCGGGTACAGCCACCCGATTTGGGTCGTGAACTGCGGCAATACAAGTTTCGCAATGCTGTGACCTGCGTCGCTCGTTGCAGTGTGGTTAACCTTCTGTGCAGGTCCGGTTGCCGCGTGACCGAGTTGGGGCACGGCCCCAGGGACAATCCCCGGCAAGATTCGGTCGACACCGTTGTACCCGAACACCATCGAGTAGACGTTGTTGTTCGTGCTGCCATCGATATAGGGCCGATCCGTTGCGGGAACCGCCTGAATGGCTGTAATCCAACCCAGCGACAGCACTACTGTCACCGCGCCGACCGCTACGAGCTTGCCCACCCGACGTCTCAATGGTTCCCGAGATGCGATGAGGTAGCCCACAGCGAGCGCAGGCAGGATGAGCCACGCCTGCAGCATTTTGGCCTGAAATCCAACCGCCACCCACGCGCCAGCACCCACCAACCATCCGATTCGGTTGGTGAGCATTGCGCGTTGCAGGCACACGAAGGCGAGCACCATGGTCATGGTGAGCATGCCGTCTTCCATTGGCCGGCCGAACATCGCGGCCAGCATCGGTGTCACCGTCATGAGCGTGGCAGCAGCGAGCCCGAACCCCGCTCCTCGCCACCGTGTACCCACGACATAGGCGCAATATACGGTAGCGACACCCTCAATGGCCTGGGGCAGCGACAGCGCCCAGGCATGGAATCCGAACAGGTAGACCGAGACTGCTTGCGGCACAAGGAAGCCCGAAAGCTTGTCAAGCGTCACGTGTGCGCCAGGGTCGAGAGCTCCAAACGCGAAGGCGTGCCAGTTGCGCGACATGCTGCGAGCCGCAGCAGCGTAATAGGTGGATAGTCCGCTGTAGCCGAGGTTCCAGGTGTAGAGCAACGCCGCGACCGCCAGAATCGCCCCCAGAGCAACGAGGGTACTGCGCCGCTGGCCGCGTAAAACCGCGAGAGGGGCAGCGGAGATTGGACCGGTGAATGTCATCGGCTCAAGCATCCCGGGCGAAACCTCAGAAAGATCCATGAATCACTAGACCGAATCTGAGAACCTAACAAGAATTGGTTGTGATCAGGTTGCCGGTGCCCGCCCACATGCTCGCGGTGCATGATCCAGGCGAGAAGGGCATCCTGAATTCGGGATGAATATAAGCCCGTTTGGCGGCGGATCCTCAGGTGAAATTCACCATTCGTCTTCATTCGCCCCGCACGCTGTGTCAATGATCGCAATGACCGCAACCCTTCGTCCCGCCGCCTCGGTGACGTCGCTATCGCTGCTGGCACAAGACCTGCGCCGCCATCACGAGCACCACCTGATAGTCGTCGACAAGATGGTCGTTCACGTTCCGAAGGTGGGAAAGGTTCTAGTCACGGAAGGTTCCGGGCGGATCCGCGTCGATCTTGTCGCGGACAGCGAAGAGGCGTTGCCATCCCTGATGGACAATTTGGAGAGAGATCTTCGCGCTCTGCCCCACGGCCAGGAGTTGTTGGTGGAGTGGAAGAAATCGTCGGCAGTTCCGAACTCGCTCCGATAATCACGCTCACGCTGCAGGCGCACTCCGCGACGAATCAGACCATTCTGTCCAGGTTGCCTGCCATGGTTGCTGTTCATCAACTGTTTGTGGTGAAAAGACCGCCGCAGTGGAAGGGTTGGTTGGGGGTTCCGGAAACTCTGGCACCGCCACGAGGAGGTGCGCAATGCCTGCACTAACCGGGCACCGGGTGATTGTCTTCATCCAAGAGAACAAGACCACCGATTTTTACTTCGCCGCGATGAAGGCGTGGGGCGCCCAGGTCGCCCACAATGGGAAGCTGCTTCAGGCGCCACCGAACTTCGACCAACCCCACGACCGCTCCAGCTGGGTGCACTACCGGATGGGTGACTATCCGGCGCTCGACGTTCAGGTTGACACGGACACGGTCATTCCGTTCTACAGCTGGTTAGCGAAACAATTCGTGTTCTCCGATCACCATTTCGGCTCTGGCTCCAACTCGACGCCCGGCCACATGCTGGCCATCGGCGGGCAGATGCCGACCCTGAAGAACCCACCATTCTTCGGCCCACATCCGGTTTGGGATCTACCGAGCATTTTCACCGTCGCTGAGACCGGGAACGTGTCGTGGGCGGCGTTCCCGGATAGCTCCGGGTATCCGACGAAGTTCTACACCAGCCTGACGACCTCGCCCGGATCAGCGAACGTCTTCCCGCCGAAGGATTTCATCCCCATGGCCAAAGCCGGCACGCTCCCGCAGGTCTGTTACGTGTGGAGCCCCTCCGGCTATGACGAACATCCACCCCACATCAGCGCCCCGGGCTACGCGACAAAGGGACAGAACCTCGTCTGGGAGAGAGTTCAAGCCGTGATCGATGGCGGAGGCTGGGAAGACACCACCTTCATCCTGACCTGGGATGACTGGGGCGGATACGCCGACTCGGTTCCCACACCGAGCAGCGAAATCGTGCCCGACGCTCTCCACCCGGCAGGATTCCAAGCGATCGGCGGATCTCGGATCCCGCTGGTGATGTTCGGCGGGAAAGTGGCCAAGACCATCGATCCAGAGTGGCATTCCCATGCGTCAATCCCGAAGACGATCATCGACCTTCTCGGCCTCGGGCCATTCGGAGTCGCCCGGGTCGATGACGCGCCAACTCTCGCACATCTGGTCGACGCGAACGGGAAGCGACCGCAACCGCCCACACCCGGCACCGCAATAGTGCAACCGGCCGCGCCCGTACCGACTCCGGTGCCGAAACAACCGGCACCGTGGGCCGGTCCAACCGATGAACTGATGCCGCCTCTGGTGACCCTGGATGGCAGCTCTCTGCCTGCGCCCACTGACGGGATAGTCAAAAAGACTCCACCGAAGCCGCCGAAGGCAGTCTGAACTCGGCCACAACATGAACTCGACTCGCCAACGAGACGTGAATACGAGTGACCGGTAACTCTGTTTGCTACCATCCAGTCAGCGCGAAAGCGTTCGAGGGGGATGTGCCTATCGGGGCACCTGGTCAGGTTCGATTTCTTGAATCCTCCACGCCATTCGGGGAGCACTTCTGTGTCGTGGCATATCTTGCAGGATTGACGGTCCCAGCGCTAATCACTTCACAGGCCAGAAAGATGCTCCGACATGAATTGGCTGCTCCACCTGTCCATCGGTAGGCGCTCTTTTCTCCTCCCGGTCGACGTGGTGGCTGCGTCACTGTTCATTTATCTGATAGTGCGCGGCAAGCGCCGCCTCCTCATCCGGGGGATCGGCATCGCGATGGTCGGTGCCCTTGTCGGTTGGATCGTGGTGTGGTTGGTCAGCGATGTGTGGAATGTGTTCGGGATCGCACTGACCCCCGTCGTGCACCTGTGGGTAGTCTTACTCTCCGCGGGCGTGTTTCTTGCCGTATTCAACCTGTGGGCGAGTCGATGGTGGCGCAAGGTTATCGCAGCCATTTCAATTCTTTCTTTCCTTATTGCCGCGGGTGCAGGCATCAATATCGACTTCGGGGCCTATCGCAACCTGAATGATGCGCTCGGCATCACCCCGTACTCGGAAATGCCGACGGCTCGCCTCGCTGCTCACGCCGGGACGATGGATGCCTCTCTCGCGAGTACCTGGCAATCCCGCGACCACACCGGAATGCCCAAACACGGAACGGTGGGCATGGTAACGATCCCCGCAACCCAGTCCCATTTCGTGGCACGACAAGCGGTTGTCTACCTTCCCCCGGCAGCGCTCGTGGCAAACCCGCCAGTTCTGCCTCTTCTGATTTTATTCACCGGACAACCCGGCTCTCCCACCGAGATGTTTACCTCAGGCCAGGTACCCGCGATGCTCGATTCGTATGCGGCCACACATGCTGGGCTTGCACCCATCGTGGTCGTGCCTGACCAGCTCGGCACGCCGCTGAAAAACCCCATGTGCGCGGATTCTCGGCTGGGCAAAGCAGCCACCTATCTCACCGTGGATGTTCGGGGTTGGATTCTCAATCACTTGCACGTTGCAACCAGCGGTCGATACTGGGCTATTGGTGGCTATTCGGAAGGTGGCACCTGTTCGATCCAACTGAGTGCCAGCCGCCCGGACCTGTTCAGCTCGACCATCGACATTCTCGGCGAATCGGTGCCGACGATGGGCGCGAACACGCTGTCTGAAGCGTTTGGAGGGTCCCAAGCCGCATACGACGCGATCAAGCCATTGCACCTACTGGCTCGGCACGCTCCCTACGCGGACAGTGTTTCGATCTTTGGGGCCGGTGCAAAGGACCACCAATACGGCGCATACGCGCGTCAGGTTAAAGCGGCTGCAGCTCGCTCAGGAATGAAAACACGACTCATCGTGTCCCCCAATTCGGGACATGATTGGAACACGGTGCGCTACGTGCTCACACAGGCCATGCCACAAGTGTGTGCTCGATTGGGGTTGGGGTCATAAGCGGGACCCCTCCCTGCCGACTCCTCGACAAGGGCACGGCACGCCTCAAGGCAATAGTCGAACCGGGCCGAAGAACGGCACACGGTCGATGCTGCTCCTTTTTGTGCGAGCAGCGCAATGCCGGAACTGGCTCGAGAGGGGTGTTGATCATCTCGAACCCGCTTAGCTTCGAGATGACGGCGCAGGATTCTGTGCCGATTCTGAGCACGAGTCTGCGATAGTCAACAGATGAGCGCCCTGTCAGACTTCGTCTACGCACTGGCGCTGTCGCCGTGGGCGTTGATCGTCCTGGCTCTCTTGCTCATCATCGACGGATTCTTCCCCCTCGTCCCCGGGGAAACCACCGTCGTCGCCCTGGCAACTCTCGGCGCCTCGGGGCATGGCCCCGCTCCGCTGACCGTTCTCCTCGTCGGAATCGCCGCCACCCTAGTTGGAGACGGGATCGCGTTTCTCATCGGTCGAAAGCTCGGTTTGACTCGCTGGAAATGGGGCCGCCGACCGAAAGTCGTCCGCGCGCTTGCGTGGGCCACGGGCAGAATCGCAGATCGACCCGGCCTGATCCTGATCATTGCCAAATTTCTTCCCTACGCCCGGGTAGCCATCACCATGACCGCGGGGGCAAGCGGACTCGCCGTCCGCCGGTATCTCCTTTTCTCCCTCTTGGCGGCATCGATCTACACGCTGTACCACATTGGTGTCGCGACCACGTTCGGCACTCTGTTCGCCTCCAACCCCCTTACGGGACTCCTTGTGTCCATCGGCTTCGGCTTAGCAATCGCCGGGATCAGCGCCGGGACTCGTGCCCTCCTGCAACGCTCCCGCACCAAGGCGAAAACGACGACGACTACCCCGTGAGCTGAAAACCTGAGCAGTCCCTTCCCGCTGTTCCCTCTTCATCCGTCATTCTCACGGGGCCTGAAACCGGGACCAAGATCTCTCGGCGAACCTTGAGAGAGCACCGAAGACGGTGTCGTGAGTCGGCGAGAGTTCGGATGGTCGCTCGTTTCAGCCTTCCGCTCTGAGCAGGATTACCGCGGGCGTCCCGCAGAGCGCTGCGCTCCATCTAGCCTCCGGGCTGGCCAGCTCCCTAGAGCTTGCGCAGTCGCGTGGCGCGCAAAGCGATCGCAGTGATCACAAGTAGGAGCCCGAGTAACGCGACGCCGAGGAACACAGGCATGAACTGATAGTTGGCAATGTCGGGATTGGGAGCGGGGAACTGATAGCCGGTGTACTTCAAGACCGGAAGGGTTTGGAGCCGGGGGTTACTGCCAAATGCGTCGTTATGAGCGATCGCCGCCCAATCAAATGATGATGGCGCCTATTCCGACGACCAGCAGAAGCGGCCCCGCGACGAACAGGATCCGGAGCGCTGCGCGGAGGTAGGGCCGCGATGCTGGGGTGCTGTCCATCATCGTGATGCCCCTTCAGCAATTGGGACTGCTGTCGATTCGATTGACTGGGGTTTTTCGTTCCAGCGACGCTCGCGTAAATGCAGACAGCGTTGCGCGAGCTCATCGCGGGCCAAGGTTATTGGTGACAGCTCTCCTTGGTTTCGACGGGCGCCGCAAGCGGAACAATCGGCGGACGGATTTTGAAGGAGTTGCAGCGGATGGATGTGAGGGCGCTCGACGACTTCGAGCGGTGCCCGCAGGAACCGGCCACGGACTCTCCCACCCCGCGCACCGCTCTGCACGTTGCGCCGTGTCAGGCGACGCAATGTGGTGCTGCCGGGCTACGCTCTGGCCGCACGCGAATTCAGTGGGTGGTCGGCTCAGTCGGCGTCTCCGCCTGCGGCGTGTCGCTGTGCACCCACGCGTCGGTCATGGTTTGCACCGCCGCGCCGTCGAGATCCGCGAGCTTGACGCCGACGAACGCCGATGCCGCGTGCGAGGTCTGCACTCGGGCGGGCGGGGCAACCGCGGTGAGGAGGTCGACGATAACGGCGGCCACGGCGTCGGGGCTTTGCGCGCGGGCGCTGCTGAATTGCGCAGTCGTGCGCTGGAGATAGGCGGACATCGCTAAGCCGTAGGGGCCGGCCGCCGTGAGCAGGGTCGGCAGGTCGGCACCCAGGTTGGCGACGAATTCGGTGCTGACCGGCCCGGGCTCGACAACGCTTACGCGTACGCCGACGGTCGCGGCCACCGGCGCCAGCGACTCCATGAAACCTTCGACGGCGAACTTCGAGGCGCAGTAGGCCTCGTTGAACGGCTGGCCGATTGCGCCGCCGACGCTCGAGACAGTGATCAATCGCCCGTTTGCTGCGCGTAAGTGCGGGAAGGCCGCCTTCGTCAGCGTGACGACACTGAAGAAGTTGGTCTCCATCTGAACACGTACCGCGTCGACGGATTCCAGCTCGATCGTGCCGACGTGCCCGCTACCGGCATTGTTGATGACGGCGTCGAGCTGGCCGTAGTCGGCGATGATGCCATCGACGCAGCCAGCGATTGCCGCCGCATCGACCACATCAAGCGTGCGGATGTCGATGCTCACGCCGGCCGTGCTGGCGGCGGCCCGGAGGTCATCCGCTTTCTGCGGGTTGCGCAGGGTTGCGATTACGCGATTCCCGGCCGCGGCGGTGGCAACAGCAGTGGCGAGGCCGATTCCGGAGGAGGTGCCGGTGATCAGGATGACGGGTGCTGACATCGTGGGCTCCTTCTTGCGGGCTGTCGAGCGAGGGCCTTCAGTGCTGAACACTACTCGCGCACTACTTGTCAGCGATCGGGCATCCGCCCTCGTTCTCACCGACTTCGAGAAGTGCGCTCAATCTGAACCCCGACGTGCGCGAAAGGAACCTTGGGTCGTGTTGGCCATGTCACGATATGACGATGACCGAGACTTCAGTAACCCGGGTGACCCTGGCCGACCAGCGCCTGCCCCACCCCGCACAGGTGCACCACGTCGAGGTCCGGCGAATCACGATTACACCCTCGAGTCGTGCGGGCGCTCACATTCATAACGGACCCGTCTTTGGAAGTATCGAGCGTGGTTCCGTTGAGTTCCAGATCGAGGATCAACTCGCGGTGACGTTGGTCGCCGGTGACACCTTTTATGAACCGGCCCAGACAATCATCGCGAAATTTGATGCAACGGAAGAAGGGGTCACGTTCCTGGCATACTTCCTGCTCGACGTCGAACAAAAACCCGAAATCGAATTCACGACCTAAGAGACGGTCCGCCAGTTCGACGCCGTCGCCAGCCGGCTCCAGAACTGCGCCCAGCTCGGATACTCCGGTGTCCGGGCACCCCGACGTGCGCACCCCCGGAGTCGACTCCGGAACCAACCTGCTGGGCCTGGTGAATCAACTCACCCACGTCGAGCGGTCCATCTTTCTCGGCGAGCACGTGGCCCACTGGCCAGCCACCTTCCACGCACCGACGCCCGGAGCATCGCCGAGGTCGTGGCCGACTACCGCGATGCGGTCGAGCGGGCCAACGAGATCATCGCCACCGAGGCCGCACCGGCCGCTGACCCCAGGAAGCAACCAACTCAGGACAGCTCTCACGACCGGGACGGATTCCGAAAGGAATGTTCATAGGATCCGTGGCGCTCTCGCGTCGGCGTACGAGTCGGCCGCCCGCCGCCGTACCCCGCAAACGAGGGCCATGATTTTCCTCGTGTTCACCCGAACACCGCCCGGGAGTCACCTGCGGATGATTTTCTCGTCTTGTCTGCCAGGCATTCGCCCGGGCTACAGGAGGAAAAAATGAAACAGAAAAGCACATTGGGACTGGTCGGTACCGTCGGGCTCGGGCTCGGCCTCGCCGCATTCGTGGCGGCAGCGATGCCGGCGACGGCGCAGACCGAGCACGGATCGGACGGATTCGACGTGGCCGGGGTCGCGGCGAACTCCGCGTTCGGCGTGCAGCAGAACGTTCTGACGAGCGGACTCAGCGAAAGCCCAGTCGCCTATGGCCAGCTTCCGCTCGTGAATGCGACCGGCGGTATCACGAACTACGGCTACAACACTTCCAACGGCGGCCCTCTCACCCAGAACCCGAAGGAGGCGTTCAAGACGGAGCCCGACAAGAACGTCTATCTCGTCTTCGGTGGAAAGCATTACCTGTTCCAAGGACACGAGGGAGGTCCTGCTGGCTACGTGACGCGCATCAACCTCGACGAGCCCGATCTCACCAAGCGCGTGACCCTCATCGCCAGCACGCGGTCCGACGGTGCGGCCGTTCCCAACTTCGACGGAATCACCTGGGACCCCTTCACCCACCAGCTCCTGCTGACCGCCGAGGCATCCGCGCCTAAGGGCGGCGTCTTCGCGGTTTCCCTCGATGCGAACGGCGATGCGGTGGACGGCAAAATCACGCCTCTTCCTGCACTCGGCTCTGGCGGCTACGAAGGCGTACAGAACGACTCTGCGGGCAACGTCTGGCTGGTGGAAGACATCGGTGGCGCGGGTGTATCTGGCGGCAAGAAGCCGAACAGCTACGTCTACCGCTTCACCCCGAAGACTCCGACAGACCTTTCCACCGGAACCTTCGAGGCACTCCAGGTGAGTCGTAAGGACGGCACTCCGGTCACGGCACAACAGCTGTCGGCGAACCCGTCCGACCCGTTCATCACCGATCTTCACACCTACGGCGCGTCATTCTCCACGAAGTGGGTACCCGTCACCCGCGGGGCGGACAACTCCGCCACGGTGGGCGCGGCAACCGCCGGCGCGACCCCGTTCAAGCGTCCTGAGAATGGCGTCTTCCGCCCGGGCACCAACTTCGGTGAGTTCTACTTCACCGAGACCGGCGACACGAACAAGGACAGTGCCCTCCCGGGGGCGTTCGGTGGCGTGTTCAAGATCAGCCAGAAGTCGCCGACCTCGAGCACGGGCACCCTGTCGCCAGTCTTCGTTGGCGACCTCGAGCACACCGGTTTCGACAACATCCAGTTCGCATCGAAGGACCAGCTGCTGGTCGTCGAGGATGCGGGCGACTCACTGCACACGCAGCGCAACGCCCTCGACTCGGGTTACCTGCTCTCCCTGAAGAATGGCCGTGGCAAGAAGGCTCCGAGCATCGTGCGCTGGCTGGCGGAGGGACGTGACGCGTCTGCGACCTACGACCACTACACAAGCCCCGGCTACAACGACGGCGATAACGAGATCACGGGCATCCACGTCTCCAACGGCGACCCGTCGACCGCGGGCATCCTGGGTGCGCAGCTCCCGAACCTGACATCGAACACCTGGCGCGCCTTCTGGACCCAGCAGCACGGCGACAACATCACCTGGGAGCTGAAGGTGAGCGCCTCCGGCGGACACGGCGGGTCCGGTAACGACCACTAGGCAGCCGTTCGGCGAAAGGGTCGCGACAATCGGTTTTCGGTTGTCCGGCCCTTTCCTCGTGCGTGATTTCGTGAATGTCGCCTTCCTCTGGGAACAACAGCCTTTGGCCGCGCAGTAAAAGGCATAGGACCGCGATGCGATCGGCACCGCCGCGACCGTCGACGAGGCGATCACGCTCGAAAAGGGGACGGCGATCGGGCGGCATTGCAGGTGCTCGCAAAAGTTTGAGGGCGAGCGGATTTCAGCCTTACTCAGATGCCCGCGGGTAAAACGACCATGGCGACAGACTTGAGGCCGACTAACCGACCAGCCGAGCGGGCCGACATTGGGTCGGTCTAACTCGGGCAGTTACGTCAGGCTGAGCGGCTCGCACCCGCAGCTGCGACCGAGCACGAGGTTTCCGCGCAGTGTGGTGCAGCGAACCGGGGCGCCTGGGTTCTCCATACGCTCGATTAGCTGGGCGACTGCGGTGTAGGCCACGAATTCGAGGTCCTGGCGCAGCGTCGTGAGCGGGGGGATCGTGTACGCGGCCGACTTCGTTCCGCCGAACGAGACGATCGCGACATCCTCGGGTACCCGTAGCCCGAGTTCGAAGCACGCGAAGATCGCGCCAATCGCCTGCACGTCTGACGAGACGAAGAGCGCGGTCGGGCGTCGGCCGTGCACAGCCCACGGGCGTCCGTGCTCGCTAAGCAGGAGGAGCGCCGCCGAGTTTCCGCCCTCCTCCGACGACTCCGCGTAGGCCACCAGCTCATCGCCGGCGGGAGCGGATGCCGACTGCTGCTGGGTGCGCCAGCCGTGGATGCGCTTCGACTCAACGGGGATATGCGGTGGCCCGGAGATACATCCGATTATCACGTGCCCGTGGTGCTGCAAGTGCTCGACCGCGGTTCCAGCATCCGCTGTCTCATCCGCGCCGATGCTCGAGTACGGAGTGCCCTCGCGCACCTCATCGAGCACCATCACGGGCACGTCGTCGCCACCCGGAATCGTGGATGTCGCAAGTGAGATCCCGGAGGTGAACACGAGTCCGTCGACCTTGCGGTCGACGAAGGTGCGTAGGTACCGCTCCTCGCGTGTGCGGTCATACTGTGTGTTGCCCGAGAGCACGAGGTAGCCGCGGGCGCTGAAGCTGCGCTCGATCGACTCGGCAAGTTCCGCATAGAACGGGTTGCGCTGATTAGGCGTCAGGAAGCCGACCGACTGGGTGCTACCGCCACGCAGCGCACTGGCGATCGCGTTCGGTCGGTAGCCGAGCTCCTTGACCGCGGCCTCGACCGCGGCACGAGCCCGGGTCGACACAGGACGTGGCCCCTTGTTGAGCACGTAACTGACCACCGCGGGCGAGACGCCCGCGAGGCGCGCTACTTCGGATCGGGTCGCGGTCACTCGTTACCTCCAGCGAGCACTCGCTGCTCAGCGCTAATTCGTTAGAGGTAGCGTATCCAGTTGCAGGTCGACGAGCGTCGGGTACGACGACTGCGCGCCCGGGCTGGTCACGGCGAACGACCCGGCGAGCACACCCACCTCAACTGCACGTCCGAGACTTTCTCCCCTGGCGAGAAAGGATGCGAGGGCCCCGACGAACGCGTCCCCTGCACCGGTAGTGTCGACCACTTCATAAACGGTTGGCGCCGACACATGACCAGAAGACTCCGCATCCTGCCAGTAGGCGCCCTCGGCACCAATCGTAATAACGACCGACCGCACGACACCGCGCAGTTGCTCGGCTGCGCGGGCGGCGGATGGCGCATCCCGAACCTGCCAGCCAACCAGCGCGCTCGCTTCGGTCTCATTGACGACGAGCGGATCGCAGAGCGCCAGAATCTCATTCCGGATCGGCTGGTAGGGCGCGAGATTCAGGATGCTGCGCGCCCCCGCTTTCTCCCCGGACAGGATGGCCGCCTCGATGATCTCCGTGAGCAACTCAGCCTGCACGACGACAACCGCGAGGTTGTAGTCCTGAGCGAGACGGGCGACGGTGCGCTCCACTCGGTCGCGAGTGAGGGCGAAGTTCGAGCCGGGAATTACCGTGATCGAGTTCTCGCCCGAGTCGTAGACGGAGACGAGTGCGAGGCCGGTGCGTCCGCGGTTAATGATCTCGACATTGGTGGTGTCGACGCCCTCAGAGCGCAGTTCCCGAAGCAGGAATGCGCCATCCGCATCGTCACCAACTGCTGCGACGAAGCTCACGTTGCCGCGAAGGCGTGCCGCCGCGACCGCCTGGTTCGCGCCCTTGCCGCCCGGCTGCTTGAGCAGACTCCTGCCGAGCACGGTCTCGCCGGGCCCTGGCGGCACTTCGACTCGAACGATGTAGTCCTGGTTCGCCGAACCGACGACGACGATCGTCGCGAGTGCCATCGTTGGATTCACTTTTCTCCGCTCGCAATAGAAAGTCGACCAAAGAACCGCTGCAACACGAACATAGTCACCGCCGGCACTAGAGACAGAAGTACCGCTCCGGCAAAATTCTGCCCGTAGCTCGCGGCGTGCTCGCCGAAAGTTGAGGCCAACGCGACCGGCGCCAGTTGCAGATTCTTGTCGGTCACGAGCAGCAGAGGCCACAGGTACGCCGTCCACTGGCCAAGGAAGATCAGCAGTGCGGAGTTGGTAAGGGCTGGCCCGCTCATCCGTCCGAAAATGGACAAGAGGATGCGCGGCTCGGAGGCCCCATCGAGCATGGCCGCCTCGCGATACGAGTTCGGGATGCCCTGGAAGTATTGGCGCAGGTTAAAAATCGCGAGCCCATTTCCGAGACCCGGAAGTATGAGCCCGATGAGCGTGTTGCCGAGGCCCCATTCGGTGAATAACTGTGACAGGGGAATGGCAATCGCCTCAAACGGCACCATGAAGCTGATCACGATGATGGCGAAGACGACCTCGCGCCCGCGGAACCTATAGACAGTGAGTGCGTACGCCGCCATCGCGGAAATGAGCAGGCCGAGCGCGACAGAAGCAAGGCAGACGACGAGAGAATTGAGCAGGGCGAGACCGAACCCGTTATCGACGATCAGCCCGACGTAGTTCTCGAATGTGACGCGGGTTGGAATGATGATCTGCCAGCTGAGCGGCGACATGGTCGTGAGGACGTCGATGTTGGGTCGAAACGACCCGATCAGAATCCAGATGGCCGGCAGGATGAAGATTGCGCCGACCACCACGGCGACCGCGGTCAGGATCGCGCGGGACATCGTGTTGCGTCGGCCATTCGGCGCCTGCTTGACGGACGAGGGCGCCAGCGTCTCGAAGGGCGCGGCTTCGGTGTTCACTTCGACGCTCACTTCGGTTCCCTTTCTTCACGCAGCAGACGGAACTGCAAAACGACGAACACCAGCATGATTATTGTGAGGATGACTACCTCTGCGGCCCCTTGGTTTCGGCTGCCATATCCATATGTAGTCCGGTACGCGTCGAACATCAGCAGCGTCGTACTCGACTGGGGCCCGCCACCCGTCAGCAACTGCACCGGAACGAAGAGAACGAAGTTCGCCACCGTGTCGGCCACGAGCACGAAGAGCAATGGACGACGCAGCAACGGGATCGTGATCTGGAAGAAGGTGCGGATCGGCCCGGCACGGTCGAGGCGGGCCGCCTCATACAGCTCCTCCGGAATCGCCTGGAGTCCGGCAATGAGGAACAACATCCAGTAGCCGATGCCGATCCACGACGCGACGACAATGATGCTCCCGAGCGCTTGGCCTGGCGAGGTAAAGAACGGCTGCGGGTCGCCTCCAATCGCGGAGAGGATCGCGTTGACCGGCCCGTTCGGGTTGAGCGCCGCACCCCAGGCGATACACGATCCGACGATCGGGATTGTGATCGGGATGAATACCAGCGTGCGCCAGAGCCCCCCGAGGTGCAGCTTCTGGATCATCAGCACCGCGATAAGCAGCGCGAGCACGATCTGCAATGGGTTGATAATGACGTTGAAGAGTAGCGTGCGACCGACCGTCGCGATGAAGTTCTGGTCGGCGAAGATCTGCTCGTAATTGTGGAAGCCGGCGAAGGCGGCCGGTAAGATTCCGCCGGGATACGCCTTATAGAGGCTGGAGTTCACGGCACCCAAGGTGGGCGCGATGCGCAGAACAACGAGGGCGATGACGGCCGGCGCAAGAAAGACAACGGCCCAGAAGGCCTCACGACGCCGACCGAGGTGACGCCGACGCGCTGTCGGCGTCACCTCGACGCGCGTCTTCGTGATGGAAGACATGCGTGTGGTTCCCTAACGGTTACTTGTACTTGTTCCACGCAGTGGTGAGATCGCCCTTGGCTTTCTCCAGCGTGGTCTTCGCGTCGGCGCCGTTGCGGATGTCTGCAAAGGCCTGGTTCAGGATGGATTCGAACTCGATGTAGCCGATCGTCGAGACGCGGTTGACACCGGTGTTAGCCGTCTCGTAGTCGATGATCTTTGCTGCATTCTGACCCTCTGCTGACTTGAAAACATCCTTTTCAAAGTAGATCTTCTTGCCTTCGACGTTCGCCGCGAGCTCAGGGTTGGAGCGGTATTTGATGTATCCGCCGCTCTCATCGATTGCCATCCACTTCATGAAGATCGCAGCTGCCTGCTTCTCCTTGCTGAACGGGTTGAGCGCGAGCGACCACGAGCCGTCAGCCGTCACCGCCTTGCCGCCGGCGAACATCGGCTGGGGTGCAACGCCCCAGTTGATAGTCGATGCCTGCAGCTCGGGGAGCATCCATGGCCCCTGGACTCCAAACGCGGTTTTTCCGGCGACGAACGAAGGGTCCGTCTGCTCGGGCGTGACACCCTTCGGGGCCGTGCCGTCCTTGAAGATGCTCCCGTACCAATCGAATGCCTTGACCCACGCCTCCGAAGTGAAGTCGGGCGTCAGGTTTCCCTTCCCGCTCGCGCCAATGGAGCCGCCAAGCGAAACGGGAAGAGCCTCCAGCTGGTAGTAGCGATCAAACTGTCCGAAAGTGAATCCGTAGGTAGCGCCCGCGTCCTTCGCCTTCTTCGCCTCCGTTGCCAGGTCCTCCCATGTCATACGGGAGTTGACGTCAGCTGAGGGGAACGGAATGCCGGCCTTCTTGAGCAAGTCCTTGTTGTAGTACAGCAGCTGAGTCGAGTTTGCGATGGGAAGCGCCCACAGCTTGCCCTCATATATGCCTGACGAGTAGGGGGTGGGGTCGAAGGACGACTTGTACTGTGAGAAGACGCTCGTCAGGTCGGTCGCCTCGCCCCGCGAAGCGAGTGCAGCGATGCGCGGCTGGTCGGCCCAGTAGACATCTGGGTCCCCGCCCTTGTTTGCGATATGCGAGTCGAGGGTGCTGTTGAGCGAATCGAATGGAACCGTCTGCCATTTCAGCGTGATCGTCGGGTGGGCCTTTTCGAACGCATCGATGACCGGCTGGATGTTGTCCACCTTTGGGTCGAGGATGCTGAGCACCCGAACCGTGGCTTTCGGATCTTTGCTCGGGATCGTCAGCGACCCACCGTCGGCAGTGGATGCGGGGCTGCCGGAGCATCCAGCCAGGATGGTGCTGACCACGCCGAGGATGGCGACTCCAGCCAGCATCCGGCTTGTGCGTTTCAGTTGCATGATCTTCCCTTCATTGGGCGTTTCTCTGTGGTGAGGGTGGTGCAGCTTGTGAGTGGTTCAGTCAGGGCCCCAGGAGTGCGCGAGGTCTTAGAGGCTGGTCACCGCGGTGAGGAAGTAGCTCATGAATCCGTCGGCATCCACGTCGACAGCGATCGAGCAATTGGGCGCCGGGGCATCCGCAGAGCTGAGGAGATCAGTGATCATGACGCCACGGGCGATGCCGTCGCCGATCACGATGTCGACGTAGGCAGGCTTCCAGGTGACGAACTCCGGATGCGGAACTACCGCGACCGCGAGCGGGTCGTGCATCGCACAGGAGTCGGCATGCTCGGCGTCGCTCGGGTGGCGCTCCTGCATATGGTCGATCCAGCTGGTCGTATAGTCACCGGCGAATGATGCGAACGAGCCAGCTGACTCCTGCATCTGTCGAGCATGGTCACGGTTCAGGCGTACCTTCAGCGTGACGTCGAGTCCGACCCAGCGAACCTTTGCGCCGGAGTGCAGAACCGCGTGGGCGGCTTCGGGGTCGACCCAGACGTTGAACTCGCCCGGCATCGATGACTGGAACGTCTGGCCCAGAAAGACGCCTCCCATGATCACGATCTCTTTGACAGTGGATGCGAGGCGTGGCTCGATCAACATGGCCGCCGCGATATTCGTCAGCGGTCCGATCGCGACGATCGTGATCTCGCCGGGGTTAGCCATCACGTGGTCAACGATTGCGGAGGCTGCGTAGCCTGCGGCCGGCACGCGGTGCCCGTACTTCGCCACGATCGCATCCGGAGCGTGGCGCTCGCGGTCGGGCCGGGTCATCGGCGCGGTTGCGCCCTTCACGATCGGAATATCGGAGCGACCGAGACGGTCGGCCAGTTCAAGCGTGAGGAGCGTTGCCGTCTCGACGTCGGTGTTGCCATTGACGGTCGTAATGAGGTCAATCTGGATCTCCGGATCAGCCTGCGCGAGCGCAAACGCAAAGCCATCATCGATCTCTGTTCCCGGCTCACCCATGCCCAGGTCGGTATCCAGAATGATTCTGATCACGGAAAACTCCCTCGTTCAACTCGTGTTGAATAGCAGTAAACACGAATTGCGCAGGTCGCGCAACCCGAATTGCGAAATTGGCTGCCGCGTCGACGGAACCCGGTGTGATCAGCGGCGACCGTGCTACGGGAGGGCGTTCCTTGACGTCGACGCGTGCCGACCGGCCAGACCACCAGCGGACACTAACGATATTGCGAAGATGCCTTCATGGCCTGAATGAGAAGCTCATTACCGCCGTCGAACCGCAGGGCCACAGGTTCCAGGAGTTCACCGCTGGTGTCGAAACCGAGTCCGAGTTGCGCCGTGCTGGACTGTCGTCGTCGAGGTCTGCAACGAAGATGCTAGCGCCCGAAGCATTGAACCTTGGCGTCGGACTGGCGACGATCGAGCCGGCACCCCGCTCGGCTCCGACGATGCGTTCCCGCGAAAAAGATCTTGTCAGCCTGTAGGCGACCTTGAAGCATCGGCCACGTCAACGAGGAGCCTCTCTTGCTCGAGTCGTTTGAGTAGGGCGTCACCTTCGATGTCGACATTGGGCAGGATGCGGTTGAGCCAGCGAGGCAAACTCCAGGTCCAGCGACCAAGCAGCGACAGCAGGGCCGGGGTGAGGATGAGTCTCACCAAAAAGGCGTCGAACAGGATGCCTATGGAGAGAGCGAATCCGATTTGCTTCACTTCTTGGTTATCGCTCAGTGCGAATCCGAGGAACACGCTGACCATAATGAATGCGGCTGCGACCACCACCCTGCTCGACCGAGCGAATCCGACGATTATTGCCTCTTTCCCCGAGTGTCCGTGCTTGTGCGCCTCGCGCATCGAGGACACGAGGAAAACCTGGTAGTCCATGGCCAGGCCGTACAGAATTCCCATCGCGATGATGGGAAGGAAGTTGAGCACAGGGCCTGGCGTGTCGAACCCGAAGAGCTGCTTCAACCAGCCCCACTGGAACACGGCAGTCGAAGCACCGAGCGTCGCGAGGATGCTCAGGACGAATCCGAGGGTGGCTTGCAATGGGATGACGATGGAGCGGAAGATCAGCAGCATGATAATGAGTGAAAGCAGGACTATCACGCCCAAATAGATCGGCAAGGCCTTGGCCAGGCCAGCGGTCAGGTCGATATTGGCCGCAGTGAACCCGGTCACCCCCGTCGACACGCCGTAGTGGCGCGCGAACTCGCCGTGAAGGCTGCGGAGTTTTGTGACCAAATCCGCGGTCTGCTGGCTATCGGGGCCGGTCCTCGGAATCACCGTAATGAGAGCCGTTTCGCCATTCTCCGAGGTCGCGCTGGAGAGCGAGAGCCTGACACCGCTTACCGTGCCGATGCGCGTTGCGAGGTCGGCCGAGTCGTTGGCGTCAATCGGCGTGCCTCGTGTCGCGCTCGTGGCGACCACGACCAGTTGGCCGTTGAAACCGGCACCGAATTTCTCGGACACGAGGTCGTAGCCTTTGCGGTCGGGGGTATCGAGATTTTTCGTGGACGACGAAGGCAGGCCGAGTTGTAGGGACATGGCAGGAATGGCGACGACTCCGAGGATCGCGACGACGGCGATGATGACAGGCACTCTGCGCCGTACAAGACCGGCACCGACACGATACCCGAGTGTGGTCGTCTCCTCGCGGGGATCGGCGGCCGACTTGCGGCGAGCCCGCGGTGTCACAACGCGCTCGCCAATGAGTCCGAGGATGGCAGGCAGCAGCGTGATGGCGACCAGCACGGCGACACCCACGGTCGCGGCAGCGACCAGCGCCATCACGGTGAGGAACGAGATACCGACAACAGAGAGCCCTGCGAGGGCAATCACTACTGTGAGCCCAGCGAACACTACGGCGGTGCCGGCGGTGCCAATGGCCCTGCCAGCCGCGTCTTTCGCGCTGATCCCTTCCGAGAGGATGATGCGCCGCTGCCGGTTCACGATGAAGAGCGAGTAGTCAATTCCGACGGCTAACCCGACCATGAGGGCAAGGGTGGGGGTGACTGAGGTAAGAGTGACAAGGTGTGACAGGGTGAAAGCGCCTCCAACGCCTACCGCCACCCCGATGAGGGCAGTGAGCAACGGGAGTCCGGCGACGAGCAGAGATCCGAGTGTGAGAAACAGGATGATCGCCGCGATCAGAAGTCCCGCAATTTCTGTCTCTCCGGAAAGGGTGACGCCGTGACCGAGAAGCGTGTCACTGGGGTAAACGGTTACCTTCTGAGCGGCGACCGGCTTCGTCGCCACGTCGATAACGTGGGAGACCTCGCTAGGTGGGATGTCATCCACCTGTTTTGTCAGCTGGATAGTGAAGAGCGCAACCGTCTTGTCTTTCGACACCAGTACGGACGGGAACACAGTCTGGCCGATGACTAAGGGATGCAGGACGGATGCCGACGCAGCGGCCGCCCGCATCTGCTGAGGTGTCGGCTCGGTCACCGTCGTCGGCACGACGGGTGTGACGATGTATTTGTTTCCGTTCACGGCATCGACCGATCGGGCGATCGACGACGCAATGTCGGGATCGGTGACCGTCGAACCCGGCGGTGCGGCGAACACCAGCGTGCCGGAACTGCCGGCCGCTGCGGGGAACTCTGTGGAAAGCGTGTCCAACACCTTCTGGGATGGGCTGCCGTCTATGCGGATGTTGTCGGTGGTCTTCGGCGGACTGCCGATTAGGAGGGCCACCATCACCCCGATAACGATTATCCAGGCGCCGATCGACCACCATTTGTGTGTGTAGACACCGCGACCGAGACGATAGAGAAAATCAGACATGGAAGCTCCAACTCCGGGCGGCGCACCCATTGGTAGTCACGAAGTCAGCCCCTTAATTCCATCCCGAAGGAACGAGGTGATGACCTCGGCGAACTCGTCAAAATCGAATTCCGTGAACTCATCCTCGAGATGGCCATCGAGCAACGCGTTGATCGCACCGATCGCGACACTCGAGATCATCACGGACTGAATCAGAGTGAGGCGGCCGCCCGACTGCATCTGCAACAGGCGAGCCGATTCCGTGAAACCGTCGTACTCAACTTCGCGAAGGTACGGTGTGAGAGTCGGGTGGGCGCGGGCAAGCCGGTTGAGCTGAGCGTGCGTAGCGATGACATCGGTCGTCAGCTGCGCCCGAAGAATGGCGACGATGTCGTCGAGGATCGCCCCGGATGTCGGTTCGATAGCTATGGCTCCGAGGGCCTCGCGCGCCCGTTCCATCGCGATTGCGACGATGGCCTCCTCTTTCGCCGCGAAGTAGTTGGAAAACGTGCGGCGGGAATAGCCAGCCTGACTGACGATGTCATCGACGGTGAACCCATCGACGCCATGAAGAGTGGCTAGCTCAAACGCTGCCGTCGCCAGTTCACGACGGGTGCGCTGTCTCTTTACCAGTCTTAGGTTGCTTTCGGCCATGACGACAACTTAGATCAATCTTGCACATCAGGCAAATTTGCTCGCTGGGCAAAATCGGCAGCGTTCGAGTGAATTGCCCGCGCCCGACGTGAAGGATCTCGCCGTGGCGCTGGCCGACGATCGCCGGCGTCGTACCGGGACCACCGATCCTGTTCGCCTGGTGGATGCCCGGAATGCGGAAGGGGTGCGCCGGTGCCGTGTCGACAGGATGTCGCGCACCCGCTTCCCTACGATGGTCGGGTGAGTACGTTATCCCGCAGGCACGTCCTGGCTCTCGGCGCCGTCGGGCTCGTCGCTGCCGGCTGCGCCCCGGTGGCCACGAAACCCACGCCGAAACCGTCGAAGACGCCCGTCGGCCCTCCCGACTGGGCAGCGCTCGCCTCCACGGTCGCCGGCTCGCTCGCTCGCGAGGGCGATCCGACCTACGACACCGTGCGGCTGACCGAGAACCCGCGCTGGGATGACGCTCACCCTCTCGCCGTGCTGACCGCCGTATCCGCGCAGGATGTTGCGGCCGGTGTCGCCTTCGCCGTGAAGTACGGCGTTCCGATCGCCCTCCGTTCCGGCGGCCACAGCTACCCGGGCTATTCGGCCGGCGGCGCAGCGGGAACGGATGTGAACCCGTCCTTAGTGATCGATTGCCGCGGAATGTCAGGGGTCACGCTCGCCGCGGACAACACTGTTCGCATCGGTGCTGGCGCGTCACTCGCCCAGGTCTACGACACCCTCGGGAAGGCCGGGCGCGCAGTTGCCGGTGGATCCTGCGCAACCGTCGGGATCACCGGACTCACTCTGGGCGGTGGCGTCGGTGTGCTCGTACGCGCCTACGGACTCACCTGCGATTCCCTCACCGAGATCGAGATCGTGACCGCAGACGGCACGCTGAAGACCGCGAACGCGACAACCGAACCCGACCTCTTCTGGGCATGCCGCGGCGGTGGTGGCGGCCATCTCGGTGTCGTCACGGCGCTCACCTTCTCCACCCAGCCGGCGCCCGACGTCACAATGTTCTCGCTGAGTTGGCCCTTCTCCTCGGCGGCAGCGGTGGTCAAGGCCTGGCAGGCCTGGGCGCCGAAGGCCGACCCGAAGCTCTGGTCGACATTGAAGTTGCTCAATGGACCGAAGTACACCAGCGGTCCCGGGATCTTCGTCTCCGGCACGTGGCTCGGCGGCCAGTCAACCCTCCGGGCGCAGTTGGCGCCATTCCTCGCCGCCGCGGGTAGCCCGAGCAGAAACAGTTCCACTCAGCACAGCTACCACGACGCCATGATGAGTTACGCCGGATGCAGCAACATTCCTGTCACGGAATGTACGACGGATGCCGGCGGCAAGCTGACCCGCGACTCGTTCTCAGCCACCTCCCACGTGGCCTATCACGTGCTGGACGACCAGGCCATCCAAGAACTCATCACCCAGGTCAAGGTGGCCAGGACCACGGCAGGAATGGCTGAAGGCGGCATCTCGATGGACGCGCTCGGCGGCGCCGTCGCCGACATCGCACCGGATGCCACGGCCTTCCCACATCGCAGCGCCCTCATGACGGTGCAGTACACGGCGACCTTCGCCAATGGCGCGGATCCTGCTCCCCTGGATAACTACGTACGCGGGTTCCGCGGTGCTCTGATCTCCGCCTGGGGTGATGGCGCCTACGTGAACTATGCGGATGCGAGTCTCTCGAATCCGTCTACGTCGTATTTCGGCAATAACGCAGCCAAGCTCGCCAGTGTGCGAAAGAAATACGACAGTAAGGGTTTTTTTAGCCAGCCCCAACCGTACTAACCGCACGAAACTAGCGAGGACGACCCGCACTGGTCGCCTCGGGTTTCTCCGGAGGATTTCGCTTCTATTCGCCCCAAATGCCCCGTCCGGCGGCGATTCGCGCAAAAACTCCGGAGAAACGAGAGGGCCAATTTTGCGCACGCTCTTTACTGTTAAGAAACCTTACTGATATATTCGGCGACACCCTCGGTTGCGCACTCGCAGCGCGTCCGAGGGAGCTTTCCAACAACGCAGTCAGGAGGGGCTCCATGGCCAAGACCATTCCCGGCACGCCATCGTGGCTGCGCGAAACGAACGACCGCACCGCGCTCTCCCTCCTTCTCGAGCACAAGGTGCTTACCCGCAACCGCATCGGCGAACTCTCCGGGCTGTCGAAGCCCACCGCGTCGCAGATCGTCTCCCGCCTCGAGACGGCGGGACTCATCCGGGTGGTCGGCGAGGTCTCCGGCGGACGAGGCCCGAACGCCGTCAGCTACGGGGTGCAACCTGATCGAGTACTCGGCGTCGCTGTGGACATCAACGAATCGGTGATCCGTTCGACAGTCGTCGACGCGCAGGGCACAGAGCATCCCGTCGTGGAAACACCGATGGGCACCGCCGCCACGAGATCCGCGGAAGACGACATCCGCGGTGCCATCGCGGCAGCCTGCGAGGCGAGTGCCTCCGACATCGCGGCAGTGAAGCTGGTCTGCATCGGCGTTCAGGGATCGGTCGACCCCCGCACCGACGAGCTGTCCTTCATCGATACCCTTCCCGGATGGCCACGCACCGGAGTACGCAGCCAGCTCGAGCGTGCGCTCGGCATCGACGTGCACATCGAGAACGACGTGAACCTCGCAGCAATAAGCGAACGGTCAGAGGGCGCCGCTACGAGTTGCTCGAGCTTCGCCCTGCTCTGGATGGGTGACGGCCTAGGGCGTGTCTCCTAACCTTTGTGGTGGTTGGTTGAGATGCTTTTACGATGTCTCGTACTTCGTTACTAACTGATGAGCAGTGGGACCGTGTG
>NZ_JBEPTL010000011.1:0-120318 GCF_040549465.1 Glaciihabitans sp. UYNi722
GAACGACAAACGAACACTCAATGGCGACCACGGTCTGCCCATCGACAACACCCCACAGAACTCAGGGTGTTGCACTCACCACCTGAATTCGCCGGTGACGGAGTCGACGACGTGGCGGTCGGTGATCTCGTATTCGGGTCGTCGGACTTCGCGACGCAGCCCAGCGCCGGGGCGGCCGACTTCGCGATCATGAACCTGTGGTTTCCCATCCCGGCCGGGCTCGATGCCGTCCACGCTTCCGTCCTGCCGATGGTGCTGCAGACCGCGGGCTGGACCCTCGACCTGATGGATGTGAAGTCGGGCGAGACCGTACTGATCCATGGAGCGGGCGGTATGGTCGGCTACACGGCCGTGCAAATCGCCCTGCGCAAGGGCGCCCGAGTGATCGCCACGGCTGGCTTGACATTCGCCGACGAGCTTGAGGGGTTCGGCGCGGTCGTCACCCCATACGGTGCCGGCATGGTCGAGCGCGTCCGCGTCCGCGCACTCGCAAACGGACCGATCGATCATGTGGTCGACGCTTCCCTGCCCAACACCGGCGCAATCGCGGCGCTCATCGAGATCGCGGGCGACCCGAAGCGCGTGATGACCATCAGCAATCACGACGAGGCGCGCAGTCAGGGTGCCCGGGTCAACATCGACGAACTCATGGCTGCGGGCGGTTTCTCCAGTTCACACTTCCTGGCCGACTACGCTGCCCTCGCCGCCGCAGGCGACTTCACGGTCCCCGTGGCGAAGACTTTCCCGCTCGACGAGTGGCGCGACGCCGCGGAGCTCAGCCTGTCGGGAGCACCACACGGAAAAGTCGTGCTGGTTCCATAGTCCGATCGGTCCAGCCGCCCGGGCGCACCAGCAGCGAAAGCGGCGCAGCTTGGCGAAAACCGCGGCCAAGTTCCCGCACCCCACCGAAACCCCTGCCGCCGCCGCTAGGGCATTCGGCGGAGCCGACCTCTCGTGACCCCATCACGAGACTCGCACCGGTGGAATCAACCTCGACCGCACGTGCAGGGCATCCGCGCACGTGCGAGTGGCCTGGAACGACGGGCCTGCTAGAGCGCCACTTTGGTCGGTGGTTCGACCGGCACCTCTGGAATTGCCTCCGCAACTGGGTCCGATTCTGGATTCCAGGGCTGCGGCATTCCGATCGGATTCGGGTAGGGAAAGATCTTGCCGCACGCGTGCGCGATCGGTGCGATCAGGCGGCCGATACGGGTGAGATCGTCGCCGAGTGCACGCCAGGGGGGCTCCGCGAGCCGGTTGGTGACGTGTTCGGCGTTGTCCAGAGCAGCCGAACCGGCTGCGGTAACGTCGAGGCTCGCGGTCAGCAACCCGCGGGCCACGAGATCCTCGACCTGCGCATCCCACTCGGCGTCGCTCCAACCGCGAACGCGCCTCATCGTCGTGGCTTCGAGGTCGACGGCGCTGCGCAGGACGATCGATGCTAGGCCGGCGATGCCTTCACCGAGCAGCGCGGCGACGTGCCCATCGCCGCGATGCTCGCGCAGGATCGTCGCCGCACGCCAGAGCTGGCGGTAGGGATCCGACTCCTCAGGGAGGGCCCGGTTCGCGGCGGCGAGCGGTCGACCCGCGACATCGATCGTGTGAGCGACTTGCGTGAGAGCGGCTGCGGCTTCAGCGACGAGCGTTTCGTCGGCCACGACTGCGCGGAGGGCTGCTGCGGCGCCGCGGGAGCGGGCATCCAACACCTGATCGACGGCTGCGACGGACCAGACCGCAGGCAGCGCACGACCGACGAGAGAGGGGGAGAAGCCATTGAAGATGGCCACGACCGGCGCGGCTGACACGGGCCCGAGCGGTGCGGCGCGGCCAGCGAAGTAGCCGTCCCAGTAGCGGGTGAGCCCGATGGCGGCGAACTGCTCGCGAGCCTCCTGCGCGAAGTAACTCACCGCGTGGATCGGCTCGAACAGCGTCCATAGTGCGCGAACGGCGTGCTCTCGTGCAGTCATCGTGCCTTCCCCCTCTGGCCAAACACGACATTACGCTGTCGCGGTGCGGCGAGACTGCGCACGGGCGGGCTGCGAATCGTCTGCGCCGATGGCGTCCCTACGCGAGGCCTCGGGCGCGCGGAAAATTGGTCCCCGCAAGCGGTTCGGCACAGACGGAATCGGACCCTGGCCGAGTGTGTGCCGACGAGTGTGAGGTGGCTCACCAAGGCTTCGCGGTCGGCACACACTCGGCTTCCTCTAGAATCGCGTGCGACCAGACCCCGATTGAGGACGCCCATGGATGCATTCCTGAGGATGAATATCATCGACGGTCCGTTTGTCGGTGTGGTCTACACCCTGGCGGTCGGTGCCGTTCTTTTCCTTGCCCTGCGTCGCCCGTCGCGGCGATGGATCGTCACCGCCACCGGTGCGTTGTTTGGGGGATCGATTGTCGCCTTTGTCCTGCTGTGGTGGGTTAGAGCGACTAATGCTTTTGGCGTGGATCTCAGTGCCACCACGACAATCTGGGTATATGTGGCGTTCTCGGCTATGTGCCTTGCGATCGTCAATCTCTGGAAATCACGGTGGCCGCGAAAGATGGTCGCCTCAGTCGCCCTCGTTCTGTTTGCCGTCGCTGGAACCGTTGGAATCAACGCGGACTTCGGACTGGATCGCACAGTTGCGGATCTGGCGGGGATCTCCACCCAAAAACCGATCGCGCTCCCGCGGACCACTCCGACTCCAGTACCGAGTCGAACTCCCCTCGCCGGAGGAGCGCTGTGGGCAAATTGGTTAGCCCCGAAAAGTCAGCCTGTCGAAGGAACCATCGGTTCGGTGGTTATCCCCAACACTCTTTCCGGATTCCGGTCCCGGCCGGCCGGTCTGTACCTGCCCCCGGCTGCGCTGGTGAAGGACCCACCACTATTGCCGCTTGTTGTCATGATGATGGGGCAGCCCGGAAACCCGGACCCGTCCTTTCAAAAACCAATACTTGACGCATTTGCCGCGAGACACAACGGCCTAGCGCCAATAGTTCTCGTGGTGGATCAACTCGGTGATCCCGCCATCGATCCTCTCTGTCTCGACACGGCAAAACACGGCAAATCAGAAACGTTCCTCGTCGGAGATGCGGTCGCGTGGGCTCGTGCCAACCTCCACGTGCTCCCCGATGCCGCTCACTGGACGATCGCCGGATACTCCAACGGTGGCGAATGCGCGCTGTCGCTCGGGGCCAAACATCCCGAAATTTGGGGCAACGTGCTCGACATTTCCGGTGAGGAATACCCGGGATCGGACCGACCCAACGAGACTCTTGCGCAGGACTTCGCCGGCAACAGAGCCGCGTATCAGGCAGCTCGTCCGCTAACAGTCCTCGCTGCTCACCACTATTCCGACACTTTCGGTATTTTCACCGTTGGTTCCAACGACGGCAGCTATGTGACCCAGGCAAGGAGGGTCGAAGCTGCGGCCAAAGCATCGGGATGGAAGACCACCTACTTCGAGGTGCCCAACGGAGGACACGTTCTGGGCGCCCTCAACGGCGGGCTCCAGGAAGGGTATCGACTGCTCTATCCCCGACTCGGACTGTCTGATCCGTCCACCAGTCCGTGACACCCAGGCCCGGGTCCAAGTGATCAAGACCGCGTTACGCCACCCGTCCGCCTTGCAGGTGCGGGGCGATATCACTGCCGCACGCTCCTTGCTGTCCGGCGTCTTCGGTAGATTCCGGTTCAATGTCGTGGGGTCGCCACTTCGCGACTGAACCGTTCTTGCCGCGAACGTCTCTGAAGTTTCACGATCGCGCATCCGTTCAGGTCAAACGGCGATCCTTATCACACGCTATCTCGGCCGCTGCCTGTTCGGCTTGCGGGAAATTCTGGTGTCGGTGGATTGGGCGCGCGTTGCGATGGTTGGAAGGTAAGCGGCGGTGTGAGTTGCCTGTAGGGCTCAGTTCAGGTGAGAATCATCGAGGGCCGATGCTGGAGGAGGATTCGATGTTTTCGTCCGTTCCGATTCCTGGGAATCCGTGGCCACACGACATGGCCATAACCATCGAAGATGACCTTCAACCGCTTATCGATCTGCTGTGGGTTCGCGAAACATGGAATGTGAAGCCAGCCGGAGTCGACCTTCCCCCACTCCTGTCGGTCAAACCATCGAGCGCTGATGCCGAAACGGCCTCGGCGGACACGGCTGCGGAGTGGCAGGAAGCGTGGCCTGCGATGTGGCAGGCGTGCCTTCACCATGCGGGGCAGATTCGCGACGCGACCCTGTTCGAGCAACTTCGTGGAACTGCGATCGGATCAGCCAAACGCGTCACTCTACTGCATGAGCTCCTCGGCCCGAGCTGGCGCGGTACCTTCGGCGACGAAGCTTTCACGGACCAATACCAAGCCTGGAATCAAGCTCTGTCCGACAGTTCCCGCCGTCACTTCCAGCCCCTGGAAGAGGAGCCAGAGCGGGTTTCGCTCGCCGCGCTCATCTCGGCGTGGCACGCGGGACTGAGCAAGATCGTCGTCATCCCGTGCAAGGGCAGCTACACCAGAGTGATTGGGCAGCACGCACTGCTCGTAACCGCGGAAACCCGAGACGACCCAGAACGGTACGGCGAAGCCCTCCAACAGTTTCGGTGAGCGCCATCGTCGGCGAGTCACCCCGTCGGCCTGTGCGGGTGGTGCTCCGAATTCAACGTAAGTTTGCCCAGCGTCCGGAATGGATGACGAGGTGTTTCGGTGAGGTTCCGCTCAGAGGACGGCGCTCGCGCAGCGGCAGCAGTCGATAACGCCTACCGCCTTGCGGTAGTACTGCGGTAGCATTTCAGTATGAAGCTGAGCGTTAGCCTGCCGGACGAGGATGTGGTCCTCCTCGATGAATTTGCTCGCACTGCCGGTCTCTCCTCGAGGTCGGCAGCTGTGCACCATGCCGTTCGCCTGCTTCGCCTTCCCGAACTGGAGCAGGATTACGAGGCCGCCTGGAGCGAGTGGGAGGCATCCGGTGACCACGCGGCGTGGAGTGTGACCGCGGCTGACGGGATAGCCGATGCTGCGCGGTGAGATCCGGCTCGTGGATCTGGGTCCTGTGCGCAGAGGCGAGGCCAACAAACGACGTCCGGCGGTGATCGTGAGCAACGATCGCGCGAACTCGATCGCGACGCGGTTGGGCCGCGGAGTGGTCACTGTCGTGCCGGTCACCAGCAACACCGACCGGATCTTCCCTTTTCAGGCTCTGCTGCCCGCCGGTGCGACCGGGCTACCTCAGGACTCCAAGGCCCAGGCCGAGCAGGTCCGCTCGGTCGCCGTCGAGCGGCTCGGCGCGATCCTCGGGCGCGCCCCTGCAAACGTCATGGCCCAGCTCGATGACGCACTGCGCCTTCACCTGCAGCTGTAGTAACACACGCGTCGAGAACTCAACGTCCGCACCATCTTTCGGCTGTCAATCGGACAGATTGAATGGCGAGTGATGCCCCCTAAGGGGGGTTTCGACAGTGTGGTCGGCTGCCATAAAGTCGGGAAGAACAGAGCTTGGGGGAGCATTGACGAATCTGGTGTCGCGACGGGAAGCGAAGCAGTTGCTGCGCGACCACGGCCTGTCGAATGACTCTGCGTTGAACAACACTGTGCCGCTCACTGCAACTCCGCCCACCTTCTTTCGCCCCAGCACCGAGCGTTCGACCCGTCGAGGCTGGCGCAAACAGCCACCCGTCGAGTTCGCGCTCACCGACGTGTTCACCGAGCTCGCTCCCGGTTGGAATGTGCTGCGCACCTTCGACGTCTTCGGTGAGCTCGACGCCGATTTTCTCGTGATCGGCCCCCCAGGAATCTTCGCCATCAGCGCCAGGATCGGCGCGAACAAGAAGATCTGGGTGGATGAAGACGTGATCTGGGTGAACGGTCGACCGACAGATCACGTCGGCGTCACCCGTCAGGCGGCAGAGCGTGCGTCTGTGCGCCTGAGCTCGGCGACGGACCAGAACCTGCGCGTGATCCCGGTCATCGCGCTCATCGACCCTGCCTCGTTGTCCTTCGGCGGCGACCCGGCTCAACGCGTGGTCGTGCTGTCTGCAGAAATCGTGTCGCAATGGCTGTCCGAGTGCTCCCGAGCGTACTCGGACGAGGCCGTCGCGTACTTCACGATGATCGCGGAAGAACGCACGACCTGGGGCTCGCAGCCGAGCGAACTCGGTCCAGTCGCTCGGCTTCGATAGCTCCCTCCGCCCGTTCTGGGGCTGCCGCCGCGCGGGTCACCGCCGCTAGCGTCGAGTGATCGGAGCTTGGGGGAGTGATGACGGAGACGGTTTCAGCCACAGTGGCGGAGCCGAACCTGCGCGCTCGCGGTCCGGCCTACGCCGTGATGCAGGAGTGCCTTCGCGTGCAACAGGACGCGAAGCCGGGCGGCAGGGTTGCACGCTTCTTCGGCGGGAGCCCGCTGCATCCGGATGCCCGCAGCTGGTACCGAGGTGCGCTGGGCGAGATCGAGGTGGCCGGCGTGCTGTCCAGGCTCGGGTCAGAGTGGACGGTGCTGCATGCAGTGCCTGTGGGCGCTGGCAGCTCGGACATCGACCACGTGATCGTCGGCCCGGCCGGACTCTTCACGATCAACACCAAGAACCACGCGGGCAAGAAGATCTTCGTAGCCGGGAGCACCTTCATTGTCAACGGTTTCAAGCAGGAGTACATGCGTAACTCCCGGCACGAGGCGGAGCGTGCCTCGAAACTGCTCAGCACCGTAACCGGGCGTCCGGTGACGGTGACTCCGTTAATCGTTGTCGTGCATCCGCTGTCCATCCTCACGGGACGCAAACGGCCGACGGTGAAGGTGTTGGCCTCGCAGCACCTGCGCCGTTGGCTGCTTCGCAGGCCTCGGGTGCTCTCCGAACGTGCCGTGAAACACTTCTCGATGTTCGCCGAGGAGCGCAGCACCTGGCGCGCGACACCGTTGGCGAATGACGACACTGAGCCGTACGTGCAGCGTTTTGAAGGGCTGCGCAACCAGGTCGAGGCCGCTCGCAAACGAGCGCGTCTGTGGTCGCTGTTCATGCTCGTCGGATGCTCCTGCGCACTCGTGGCCCTCATGCTCGCGCTGTTCGAAGTCCTGGTGAACGCTGCTCATCTCGCAGGCTGACTCAGTTCGCGCCGGGCATCGTCGCGGCGGCGGCGTGTGACGGCCGATTGTCTCGTCGAACGCATGCACAGTATTCTTCACTGATGCGGATGCGGCCAATCGGCAGCCGACGAACCGCGAGTGGGAGTGATTCATCTTCAGCGACGACGACACGCACGGCTCGGAGTTGAGTGATCCCGGCGTGCCGCCGCGCGCCAGAATCGCTCTCATCGGGGTTCACGGCTACGGCCAGCGGCATCTCGCTTTCCTCTCCGAGCTGCACGCTCGTGGGACCATCGAGTTCGTCGCCACCGCGGATCCGACGGGCGCGACTCCGGGAACCCTCCCGGAGGGGGTGCGGGAGTTCTCGGATTCGACCTCGCTGTTCGCGTCGGAACTCGCGGTAGACATCGCGGTCATCGCGACCCCGATACATACGCACGAGCCGCTCGCCATCGAGGCGATGCGCGCCGGGGCGGACGTGCTCGTCGAGAAGCCGCCAACGTCATCCATGGCCGCTTTTCACAGCATGGTGGATGTCGCGGCGACCCTCGGTCGCCGGGTGCAGGTCGGCTTCCAGAGCCTCGGGTCGCACGCATTGGACAGGATCGCGGAACTGCTGCAGAACGGAGAGCTCGGCGATCTGGTAGCTGTCGAGGCTGTCGGTCACTGGCGACGCGACGCCCACTACTGGACGCGATCCGCCTGGGCGGGCAAGAAGACGCTCAACGGTCACGACGTGGTCGACGGCGCTGTCACCAATCCTTTTGCCCACGCCGTCTCGACGGCACTGCGGATCGCCGACGTCGGCAATGCGGAGGAGCTCGCGTCGCTCGAACTGGAGCTCTTCCACGCCAACGACATCGAGGTGGACGACACGTCGCTTGTAGCGCTCACGACGACGAGCGGTCTCACCGTGACCGCGGGGTTCACGCTGTGTTCGGCCGAGAACGATCAGACCGAACCCCGGGTCATCGTGCGCGGGTCGACGGGCACCGCGACCTTCTTCTACACCCTGGACGACCTCGAGATCGCGGTCGGCGACCTGCCGACCAGAAGCGAGCACTACGGGCGTGACGACCTGCTGCTCAATCTCCTGGACAAGCGCGGAGACGACAGCGTGGAGTTGGTTTCGGAACTCAAAGACCTCGGCGCTTTCATGGCCGTCGTCGAGGCCATCCGCGTAGCGCCCCAGCCGCGACAGATCGCTCCAGAGTTCGTACATTGGCACGGCGAGGGAGACAGTCGGTACCCGGTCGTCGTCGATGTCGACGAGTGGACAGAGCGGGCCGTCGCTGCACACTCCACGTTCTCGCAGGTAGGGGCGCCATGGGCGGCTCCCGTCTCGGCCCCGGCTTCCGCGCCCGAGACGCTGCAACTCGGCACGACAACTGTGGCGATCGCGCGCGACGGTGTTGACGTGCGACCGGAGTCGAGCCCGCGCCCCTACCTGCATCCGGTCAGTACGCTCGCCGGCATCGTGGTCAGCGATCATCATCCGGCCGATCATGATTGGCATCTCGGCGTCGGTGTGGCAGTACAGGTGGTCGACGGCACCAACTTCTGGGGAGGCGGAACCTACGTCGATGGCGTCGGCTATGTGACCGGGGACGACCACGGCCGCATCGTCATCACCGACTCGGCGCTCGAACCGGGCGTACTCACCCAGAGTCTCGGCTGGACGGACCGGAGTGGCCACACGGTGCTCGACGAGACCAGACGGATGCGCTGGTCCGCCGTCAACGAGAAGACCTGGTCGCTCGATTTCGGGTTCCAGCTCAATCCCGCGGCCGGTCGCACGTCGGTGACCCTCGAGAGTCCCGGTTCCCGCGGCTTCGCCGGTTCCGGCTACGGCGGATTCTTCTGGAGGCTGCCGGCGTGCAGCGATCGAACCCTTCTTTCACCACTCGGATCAGGCGAGGCCGCGGTGCACGGCGAGGTGGCTCCGTGGCTGGCCTGGTCGGCGGCTTTCGACGGCGGGGATGCGACGCTGCTGTTCGTGCCGCTCGACGACGCCACTCGGTCGGACCCGTGGTTCGTGCGATCCAGAGACTATCCCGGCATCGGTATGTCACTCGCTGCGACGGCGCCGCTGACCCTGGGCGCGGGTGAGACGCTCGCGCGCAGCATCCGCATCTTCGTCGCCGACGGGCGCCTCGATGCCGGAGCCATCGAACGCCTGGTCGCTGCTCCGGGCTTCTAGCGCACGGTACCGCGGCCACCACGCAGCCGGATACCCAGGAGCATCAGGATTAAGAGCATGACCACACCGCCGAAGATGGCGATATCCGCGACGTTGCCGATGAAGAATCCCGCGTAGTCGATGAAGTCCACGACGTGTCCGCGACCGAAGCCCGGCGCGCGGAAGAGTCGATCCCCGAGGTGGGTGGTAGCTCCGCCGAGCAGTAGGCCGAAGGCGACCATCCATCCCTTCGACCCCACCCGCCAGGCCAGCAGGCCGATCACGACCACGGCGATTGCGGCGAGAATCGCGAAGATCCAGGTCGCCCCTGTACCGATCGAGAATGCGGCGCCGGGGTTATAAACGAGAAGGAACTGGATGAGCTCGCCGATCACCGGCACGCGTTTGCCGTCAGCGAGCGAGGTTTCGGCCCACCACTTGGTCAGCTGGTCGAGAGCGATCACCACAATGGCGATGACGATGGTGTACCAGAACAGGCGGCGGTGAGGGGTGGGTCGTGCCTCAGGTGAGGGGCTGTCGGCTGAGGTCATTCGAACATTATCCCGTCATGGCGCGCGTGAGGAATAATCCTCCGAGCGCGCTGACCTGCGATCGCGGGCGCTGACACCGTCTTGCAGCACGCCGATAGAGTGCCAGCAAGCATCCCGCACCTTCGGAGTTCCCATGGCCCGCCCGCCAATACTGCCGTTCCTGCCCTACCTGGTCATCGCCGTCGTGCATCTGGCCTCGCTCCTGGTGGCGTCGACTGCGGTGTCCACCTCGACGAAACCGCTGCTCATGCCCGCTCTGCTGCTCGGCTTCCTCTGGGCGCTGCGCCGTGCGCGCAGCGAGCTCGCGCTGATCGTCAGCCTTGCGATCCTCTTCTCCTGGCTCGGCGACATCCTGCTCGGCACTCCCGGCGATGTCGGATTCCTGCTCGGCCTCGGATCTTTCTTCCTGGCGCACGTTGCGTACCTGGTCGTATTCCTCCGCCCGCTTCGGCGCAGGCGGGTCACCCGGCTCGCGGCGCTCCTTACCCTATGGTGGGCGGCTCTCATCGCAGTGCTGGCGCCACACCTCGGAACATTGCTGGTGCCGGTGGCCCTCTACGGGCTCGTACTCGGGGCTATGGCATCCGCAGCTCTGGCCTGCAATGGCTGGATCGCCGGCGGTGCACTGCTCTTCCTGGTCTCCGATACGCTGCTCGCGCTTAAACTCTTTCTGCCGGGTTTCGTGTTCTGGCAGATCGATTTTGTGATCATGCTGCTCTACGTGGCGGCCCAGGGGCTCATCGCTTTCGGCGCTGTGCAGTCGATGCGTGCGGCGCGAAGCTACGCATCGGTGGTTGCCTCGAGCGGCACGTAGTCGAGCTCAGCCCCACCAGTCCCGGCGGAGCCCGTCTGGCGACAGCGCGGGGTTTTGTCATCCGCGCTGGGGTCGTAACGTGCGCGCGGATGACAAAGCTTCGCGCGGATGCGGTCGACGCTTCCGGTCAGACACTCTGCTAAACTCGCAAGGTTGCCGTCCAAGGGCCGCGGATAAAGAGAGCTGGCACATTCTGTGACCGGCACCGCGCAACGAGTGAGAGGGGTCATCTATGCCATTAGCACCAGATGCCAAGAAGACGATTATCGACGAGTACGCCACCCATCCTGGTGACACCGGTAGCCCCGAGGTGCAGGTCGCAATGCTGACCGCGCGCATCAAGGATCTCACCGAGCACCTGAAAGAGCACAAGCACGACCACCACTCACGTCGTGGCCTGCTTCTGCTGGTTGGACAGCGTCGTCGCCTGCTGGGTTACCTGCAGGACATCGACATCTCTCGTTACCGTTCGCTCATCGAGCGTCTCGGCCTGCGCCGCTAGGTCCTGCTGTCCTAGCCGCGCCGGATCGACTCTCCGGCTCAGACGGCCCGCCCCGTATACGGGGCGGGCCGTTTTTCATTTCTGTGAGATCCATGCAAAGGAATCAAAACAGTCATATCTGCGTTGACAATGCAGACGACTCAAGGAGGTCGCTATGGGCAGAATCAATGAAGAAGTAGAAGACGACACCGGAGCCGTTCTGAAGTACCAGCGTCACGCGAACGGGCGCGGTTTCGTCTCGCCGCGCGCGCGGGTTCAGCCGAGTGCATTCGTGGCGGCCATGGCCTACGTCGAATCGGAGGCGCGCATCGGGGCAGGAACCACGATCGGCGCGGGATCCTGGATCGACAGGGGCGCCGTCATCGGCGAGCGAGTTTTCATCGGCCAGAACGTGCACGTCGGCCGCGACGCCCAGATCGGCGGGGGTGCGCGTCTCGGTAGCCACTCGCGTATCGGTGCGGATGTTCGTATCGCCAGTGGAGCGGTGATCGAAGCCGACGCCCAGATTCCCGATAACGCCACCGTCGACGCTCGTCGCAAGCCGAGCGAAGCACGCGGTTTCGGGGGCAGCAATTACGCGACGGGCCAGGCCGCTTAAGCCGGCGCTAGGGTTGGCGCATGGCGAAGTCGCGTGGAACCGATAGAGCACCGGCGCTGAAGAGAATCGCGCTCGCGCGAGCGGGGATCTTCGCGGCGATAGTCTTCGCCGTGATACTCGCTTTCGTTCTGCACCTTGGCGCGTTCAGCTTTCTCATGCGCGGCCTCATCTTTCTCGGGCTCTTCGCCCTCGCCGCAAGTTATGTATGGGAACTATTGGTGAAGTGGCGCGGACGTAGCGAGTAGACGGCCGTGCTGGCGACTCACCTCCAGAAATCGATCCATCAGCGGCGGGGCCATCAGGCTTTTCCTGACCGGAGGATCGCGGCATCATCTATAACATCGAGTGCATGGCCTTCTTCACTCGAGACGACGATAACCCGCTGCCCAAAGACGACCGCGGCACCGGTTCGTTCAACCAGTACAAGTACAACCTGCTCCCGTCTAGTGGGCGCGTGACCCTGCGACTCGCAGCCAGCAATCCCTGCCAGGACGAACTGCAGAAGGTCGCTGACAACGGGGAAGACAACCTGGAGACTGCTATCTCCCGGCGCAGCATCGAAGACGAACGCACGGATGCCCCGATGGTCATCCGTCTGTTCGCCGGCAGCCGGGTGACCGGCATCGTCGGCACCGTGCCCCGCGGGCTGGAGTCCATCGTCGACGAGGCGCTCAGCCGCCTCGACAAGCGTGGACAGAAGGTGCGGATCCCGGCCAGGCTCGCGAAGACGCGTTCCGGATGGCGTGTCGACCTCCTGATGGGCCAAACCCGCTGACGTTCAGACCCGTTGACAGTTCAGTTCTGCTGACATTTCAGCTCTGCTGACGGCGGAGAGACCGAAGGGCCGGCACGTTTCCCGACGCCCGGCCCTTCGTATTCGAGTCGTTGCTCCCCCCGGAGTGACTCGATTTCCCCTGTGTCGAACGGATCCTATGTGCCGGTCGACGAGGTTCCTCTTGCTCTCTTGGTTCGTAGTGGACGAATAATCGGTTTGTGCCCAGTTCGAGGGCGGATGCATGGCGATCTCCAGTTATGTGTGCCGGTCGATGTATCCGACGCTCAACCAGGTGATCCAATATCTCAATCGTCCGCAGCTGGAAGAGCTGTACCGCTACTACGTCGGCTCGGTTCGTCCCTGTTTGCTGCTTGCGGGAGTTCCCGCGCTGACTCCGCCGACGCGCCTCGCTTTCGTCCTCAGTGCCTCCGGCGACCTCGAATGGAATCCGTTCCAGCAGGTATAGGACAGCGGGATGCCGAGCGCTCGCGTGAGCTACCTCGAGCAGCATTGCCCGCCGATCCCGACCTGGCTCGACCTGCGCGAATAGTGGGCTGCTCCACCGAGGCGTGGAACGCCGATACTCGTTCCGCGGCCCGATGCGAGACTGTACCCATGGCTATCCAGGGCAGGTTCGTCGCGGCGATCGCCCTCGTGATGTCGGCGATACTGCTTGCCGGGTGCACCACAGCACCTGCTAAGCCGCTGATCAGCCAGGAGAAGCGCGCCCTCATCCGTTCGCAGCTTCTCGACAAGCAGTGGCGCATTGTCGCGCGGCAGTACCCGGAGGCCATCCGACCCGTGGTGTCGTCGCCGCACATTGTCTCCAACCACGAGTGGCCGCAGGCCGTCGTCGACTGCCTGGGCGAGCACGGAATCAAGGCGAGGGTGCTTCAGGGCGGATTGACCTATCTGAGCGGCTCAGGCCAGACGCAGCTCGAATACACAGTCGAAAGCTATAACTGCGCAGCCCAATACGTTACCGATTCCGATGTGCTGCGCCTCCTGAGCCCCCGGCTGGCGGAAGCCGACTATCAGTACCTGGTCACCGTGGTGCGGCCATGCCTGCTCGTCGCGGGAGCGCCGTCGCCGGCGTCACCGAATCGTGAAATCGCCAAGGACATCAATGGACTTGCCGGTTGGAATCCGTTCCAGGTGATCTGGGCGGGTAACTATCCGCGCTCGCTGGTGCGCTACTGGGAAGACCGCTGCCCTCCGGTGCCCGGCTGGCTCGACATCGGGGAATAGGAACGCCCCGAACCCCGTTGTGGACGGTATCCATGCAAACGCATGGAAAACACGGCGTCACAACGTGATTCGTAGAGGGACTGGGCAGGCACATGCAATTCGGAATCTTCACGGTCGGAGACGTGACCACGGACCCCATCAATGACTCGACGCCCACCGAACATAAGCGCATCAAGAACATCCTGACCATCGCGCAGAAGGTCGAAGAGGTCGGCCTGGAGGTTTTCGCGCTCGGCGAGCACCACAACCCGCCCTTCGTTCCCTCGAGTCCCACCACCATGCTCGGCTACATCGCGGCGAAGACCGAGAAGTTGCTACTATCCACCGCCACGACCCTCATAACCACTAATGACCCGGTGAAGATCGCCGAGGATTACGCGATGCTTCAGCACGTGGCCGACGGCCGTGTCGACCTGATGATGGGGCGCGGCAACACCGGCCCCGTCTACCCATGGTTCGGCAAAGACATCCGCGAGGGCATCCCGCTCGCCATCGAGAACTACGCCCTCCTCCAGCGCCTCTGGAAAGAGCATGTCGTCGACTGGTCCGGTAATTTCCGCACGCCGCTGCAGGCTTCACCTCCACCCCTCGCCCCCTCGACGGCGTCGCCCCCTTCGTCTGGCACGGCAGCATCCGCACGCCGGAGATCGCCGAGCAGGCCGCCTATTACGGTGACGGGTTCTTCGCCAACAACATCTTCTGGCCGAAGGAGCACTACATGCGCCTCATCGGCTACTACCGCCAGCGCTTCGAGCACTATGGTCACGGCTCCGCCGCCCAGGCGATTGTCGGTCTCGGCGGGCAGGCATTCATGCGCAAGAACTCGCAGGATGCGGTGAACGAGTTCCGTCCATACTTCGACAATGCCCCGGTCTGCGGCCACGGTCCGACGCTCGAGGAATTTACCGAGCAGACGCCGCTCACTGTCGGCAGCCCTCAGGAAGTCATCGACCGCTACGCGAGTATGCGCGACTATTTCGGTGACTACCAGCGTCAGCTTTTCCTCATGGACCACGCCGGCCTTCCTCTCAAGATCGTGCTCGAGCAGCTCGACATTCTGGGCGAAGAGGTGGTGCCGGTGCTCCGCAAGGAGTTCGCCAAGAACCGTCCGGCCGAGGCTCCGGATGGCCCGACCCACGAATCCCTCGTGGCGGCCCGTGATGCTGCAGCCGCCCAGCCCGAGCCGCTCGCTGAGCTCGTCGAAGCAGGAGAGAGCAACTCATGACGATTCGCAGGATCGCCGTCGTCTCGGCCGGCCTGAGCCAGCCGTCCTCCACGCGATTGCTGGCCGATCGCCTTGCCAAGGCGACGGTCGATCGCCTCGAGCACGACGGCGCCGAGATCGCCGTCGACACCATCGACCTGCGAGACCTCGCCCACGACGTGACGAACAACCTGCTTACCGGCTTCGCCAGCCCGAAGCTGGAGGCGATCCTCGAGCAGGTCACCAGCGCCGACGGGCTGATCGCTGTGACGCCGATCTACACCACCAGCTACAGCGGACTCTTCAAATCCTTCATCGACATCCTCGATCCGCAGTCGATCACTGGTCTCCCGGTGCTCATCGGCGCGACCGGTGGAAGCGAGCGTCACTCGCTCGCCCTCGACTATGCGATGCGTCCGCTGTTCAGCTACCTGCACGCGGTCGTCGTGCCGACGGGCGTCTACGCGGCCTCCGGCGATTGGGGGAGCGACGGGACCTCGTCAGCGACCTCCGGGACCGGAGCGACCTCTCTTCCTGAACGCATCGAGCGGGCAGCCGGCGAACTCGCCGCCCTCGTTCGCGAGAGCGACAGATCGAGCATCGTGCGAGACCCCTTCGACCTACCCGCCGGGTTCAGCCCGGTCGGGGCCTTCGGCGCGCAATAGGTCCCGCTGCCCGGCCGGGTGTTGGTGCCCCGACCGGGCGACGGCTCCGTTGGAGGCCACTGAGCCAAACCTTCAGGTTTTACCGTGATGATGGTGGGATGTTCCGACGTCATCCCTTCCTCAGCCTGGTCACCGTGGTGTATTTGGCAGTGGTTGGCTGGATCACGCTCGGGCCGCAGCCGGTTAATTCCGGCAACGGAGCGTGGCTCTGGCGGCTGCTGCGTTTTTTCTCCGGGCACGAGCTCACGAGTTGGCTCACCTATGCGCGGGTCGAATTCCTGGCGAACGTCGCCATGTTCATTCCGATCGGTCTTTTCTTCCTTCTTCTGTTCGGACGAAGGCTCTGGTTCGTCGGTATTCTTGCCGGCGTCGCGCTCACCGTGGCCATTGAGGGAGCGCAACTGTTCATCCCTGGCAGGGTTTCGGATGTCCGTGACCTCATCGCTAACTCCCTCGGCGCGACCATCGGTGTGCTGGCGGCCCTGATCGTCACTGCTCCGAAGGCGCGAAGGTTGAGGCGTGAGCGTGAACGTGACCAGCGGGCGGTGCCTGCCCAGCAGGCCCCATGAGTTCAGGAACCGTTGCGCACCAGGTCCAACGCGTAGCTCTCCCACCAGCTGCCGGCGATGGGACCACCACGGCACGCACCATCGCTGTCACCAGGATGCTTCACCCAGAGCAGCGCATCGAGCTTCGTCGTTCCCGCACTCACACGGGGTTTCTGCCCGATCGCAGCCCCGAGAGGATTGCACCAATAACCCTGCCAGCCGTTGCCGTTGCGCGAGACGTCGATGACGAAATTCTTGCCGTCGAGCAGTTTCGAGACGCTGTCGGCGTAGCTGCGCTCCTGGTCTACCCGGTAGAAGTTCGAGACGTTGGTGAAGAAACCGCGCGCTTCGTTCACGCCGGCCGATCGGAGCAGGTTCGCTATGACATCCGGGTGAACCCAGTGCGAGTTGCCGGCATCGAGGTACACGGTGAGACCAGCCGACACGAGGATGTCTACAGCCTTCCTGATCAGTGGCGGTCGAGACTCCCTCTCGCTCGCGCACTGATCCTTCGTGAGCATGGCAAGCGAATCAGGCTCGACGAGGATCACCGAACGAGTGCCCTCCAGCGTCTCGGCGATGGTGCGGTTCCAGCGAAGATAGTCGGCGCTGCTCATCCCACCGGCTGACAGTCCGCCGCAGTCCCGGTTGGGGATCGTGTAGGTGACGAAGACGAGGGTCTTCGACTCCGCCGCCGCGGCGCTGACATAGTTGCGCAGCAGCGGGCCAACCTTCGATGCGCCTCTCGAATTGGCGAGCCAGATCGCTGTGGGTTGCGAGCTGATCTTCGAGATGTCCGCCGCCTCAGTCGTCTGGCCGTCGGCGGCGAGCCGGGCGGCCGCATCCGCGGCATGAGTCTTCGGATCGGTGTACAGGCCGCCGGGAAAGATCTCGGCACTGGTCAGCGAGGAGGGAAGACGACCGGGAACGATCGTCGGTGCGGCGCCGGGCCGGTGATCGGTGGGGGCAGCGGTGCATCCACAGAGCAGGAGGACCATGACTGCAGCGGAGAGGATTCCGGCCCGCAGGCGGCGTCGAAGAACAGAATGACTTGCCACGAATCGGCCCCCGACTGTTGTTGGTTCCAGCCTCTCAAGAGCGAGGACGGGAATCAAGGCCGGTGCGCCGCGCCCGGATCCCGATTACTAGGTTGCGATAACCCGGGCTGGTAGGCTATGTGAGGTTGTCTGGATTCGGTGCGTCGCATGCGTCGCTCGAATTACGACAGCTACGGAGCAGGCTGGCCCGGTGTCATTTCATACCGGGTCGATTTACCGCAGGCTGGTCAGTAGTGGTGAAGTTCTGAATCGGGTGTTTCTCACCTCAGGTTCGGCGCCTTTCTACTGTTGACCAGAGCCCGTACCCATTGGGTACATGTGCCGATGCGCCGCATGATTGTGCGCGCCTTTCTGCGGTATCACTGTTCCTTGACGAGTCGCGACCCACACGGGGTCACGATTGTCGCCCGCAGGGCGAATGTAAAAATACTGCAACAAAGGAGATAGCCCCCTATGGAGGGTCCAGAAATCAAATTCGCCGAAGCCGTTCTCGATAACGGCAAGTTCGGCACTCGCACCATCCGCTTCGAAACCGGGCGTCTCGCCCAGCAGGCCCAGGGAGCAGTCGCTGCCTACCTCGACGAAGAGACCATGCTGCTCAGCGCCACCAGCGCCAGCAAGCACCCGAAAGATAACTTCGACTTCTTCCCGCTGACGGTCGATGTCGAGGAGCGTTCCTACGCCGCAGGCAAGATCCCCGGCTCGTTCTTCCGTCGCGAAGGCCGTCCGTCGACCGAGGCCATCCTGGTCTGCCGTCTGATCGACCGTCCGCTGCGTCCGTCCTTCGTCGAGGGACTCCGCAACGAGGTGCAGATCGTCATCACCGTATTGGCCATCGCGCCCGACGAGTTCTACGACGCTCTCGCGATCAATGCGGCCAGCGCATCCACCCAGATCTCGGGACTGCCATTCAGTGGTCCGATCGCCGGTGTGCGCCTCGCGCTCATCGACGGCCAGTGGGTCGCATTCCCCAAGTACTCGCAGCTCGAGCGCGCCGTCTTCGACCTCACCGTCGCTGGACGCATCGTCACCGACAACAACGGCAACGAGGATGTCGCGATCATGATGGTCGAGGCGGAAGCCACCGAGCACGCATGGGGCCTCATCCAGGGCGGCGCCATCAAGCCGAACGAGGAGATCGTGGCCCAGGGCCTCGAGGCCGCCAAGCCGTTCCTCGCCCAGCTGGTCAAAGCACAGGCCGAGCTCGCCAGCCAGTCTGCCAAGCCCATCGCCGACTACCCGGTCTTCCTTCCTTACGACCAGGCCACCTACGACACCGTCGCCGGAATCTCCTACGACGAGCTCAAGGGGATCTACCAGATCGCCGACAAGGTCGAGCGCCAGAACGCCGATGACGCCCTCAAGGATCGCGTCAAGGCCGAGGTCGCTGCAAAGGTCGAGCGCGGAGAACTGGACGCTGCCGCCAACGGCCAGGTCAGCGCCGCGTACAAGTCCGTCACCAAGAAGATCGTTCGCGGCCGCATCCTCACCGATGGGATTCGCATCGACGGTCGTGGACTGAGCGACATCCGTCCGCTCGACGCCGAGGTGCAGGTCATCCCGCGCGTTCACGGTTCGGCGATCTTCCAGCGCGGCGAGACTCAGATCCTGGGCGTCACCACGCTGAACATGCTCAAGATGGAGCAGCAGATCGACTCGCTGGCTCCGGTCACGAAGAAGCGCTACCTGCACCACTACAACTTCCCGCCTTACTCGACCGGTGAGACCGGCCGTGTCGGTTCGCCGAAGCGTCGCGAGATCGGGCACGGCTTCCTCGCCGAGCGCGCCCTTGTGCCGGTACTGCCGAGCCGCGAGGAGTTTCCGTACGCGATCCGCCAGGTGTCCGAGGCTCTCTCGTCCAACGGTTCGACCTCGATGGGTTCCGTCTGCGCCTCGACCCTGTCCCTGCTGAACGCCGGTGTGCCGCTGCGCGCCCCGGTCGCCGGCATCGCGATGGGTCTCGTCTCCGACCAGGTCGACGGTGAGACCCGTTACGCGGCTCTCACCGACATCCTCGGTGCGGAAGACGCTCTCGGCGACATGGACTTCAAGGTCGCGGGCACCTCAGAGTTCGTTACCGCGATCCAGCTCGACACCAAACTCGACGGTATCCCGTCGTCGGTGCTCGATGGCGCGCTCAAGCAGGCTAAGGAAGCGCGTACCGCGATCCTGGCCGTGCTGAACGCCGCAATCGATGCTCCGGATGAGATGGCGCCGACCGCGCCTCGCGTGATCTCGGTGCAGATCCCGATCGACAAGATCGGCGAGCTGATCGGCCCGAAGGGCAAGAACATCAACCAGATCCAGGATGACACCGGAGCCGACATCTCGATCGAGGATGACGGAACCGTGTACATCGGTGCAGTCGACGGTCCGTCGGCCGAGGCGGCTCGCGCGGCGGTCAACGCCATCGCGAACCCGCTGAACCCTGAGGTCGGCGAGCGGTTCCTCGGAACCGTCGTCAAGATCGCGACCTTCGGTGCGTTCGTCTCGCTCACCCCCGGCAAGGACGGCCTGCTACACATCAGCGAGGTTCGCAAGCTCGCCGGTGGCAAGCGCGTCGAGAACGTCGAAGACGTGCTCTCCGTCGGCCAGAAGATCCAGGTCGAGATCACCAAGGTCGACGACCGCGGAAAGCTGTCCCTCGCTCCCGTCGAGGCCGAGGACGCTGACACGCAGGGTCGCGACGCGGCCGAGCGGAGCGTCGACACCTCGTCTGAAGGCGAACCGGTCAACGCCGAGTAGTTCTCCACGACAACGCCCCACTCCGCTTCGGCGGGGTGGGGCTTTGTCGTTGTCACAGGCTCGGTCAGGCCGGTGTCTCTGCCAGCCCGATCAGCTGGGCGCGACCGATGATATTGGCGCGGAGCATAAATCCCAGAACTGCGGGCGTAGCTCCTGCCGGAATGTCGAGTTCGCCGATGTCGAGTGCGCTCACAGTGAAGAAATAGCGGTGCTGACCGTCACCGGGCGGGGGAGCCGCACCGGTGAACTCCTCGCCTCCCATCTCATTCGAGAGCGTCACGGCGCCGGCTGGCAGGTCATCAGTGCTCACCCCGGCCGGCAGTTCGGTGACATCGCCAGGGATGTTGTAGACGGCCCAGTGCCAGAACCCGCTGCCGGTCGGCGCATCGGGGTCGTACGCCGTCAGAGCGAAGCTCTTCGTGCCTTCTGGCGCGCCGCTCCAGTGGAGCGCGGGGGAGCGGTTTCCGCCGTCCGCACGGGCGGTTGTCGGAAGCGGGCCCCCTGGAGTGAAGTCGAGACTCTCGAGATCGAAGGCCGGGACTTCTGGGAGCCGCCAGTTGGGATCGTTGACCATCGTGCATCCTTTCGATAATTGGCGAAGGGCCGCACGCAGGCGGCCCTTCTAGCGCCCGTTTAGAGTCCTGGCGCGACTGTGGCGGATCCTCCGCACGCTGTGGGCGGAGGGTCTTCGGGAGCCAATCGCTCCCGCACTCTTCAGAACTTAGGCATCTGGCGGGCGGCACGCCAGAGGCGCGGGCGGCTATTTGTCGACCATCGAGCCGATTCACAGCTAACGGTGGCGTATCTCGGGACGATAACGATTTGTATCATGCAGGTTAACTCGCGCCTCATGTTGTCGTGAATAGTCAGCGCCCTCATCTAATGTCAACACCATGGCACGTGTCCGTAATCGTGTCCAGAGCACTCGACACCCCTAGGCGGTGTGTATGACCCAGGTTTTGCCTCAGCAGGCGCCGGTCATTGTGGAGCCTCCCCGCTTGGTGAATGCCGGTCCGATCCGTCGTCGTCTCGGCCAGTCCGACCTGCGCGTCTTCCCGCTCGCGATTGGCGGCAACGTCTTCGGATGGACCGCAGACTCCGAAGCAACCATCAGCATCCTCGACACCTATTTTGAGCACGGCGGCAACTTCATCGACACTGCGGACTCCTATGCCGGTGGCCGCAGCGAGATCATGATCGGCAACTGGATGCGGGTCAGGCGCAACCGCTCCGAGATGGTCGTCGGCACCAAGATCGGCAAGAGCGCCGACAGCCCTGGCGTCACGGCGTCCGCTGTCTATCGTGCCGTGAACTCTTCCCTCGAGCGCCTCGGTACCGACTACATTGACCTGCTCTACCTGCACATCGATGACGAATCCGTGCCGTTCGAGGAGACCTTACTCGTGGTCGACGACCTCATCCGCAGCGGCAAAGTCAGGTACTTCGGGGTCTCGGACCACTCAGGCAACCGTCTGATCGAGGCACGCGTGATCGCCGCCCAGCTCGGGGTGACGCCGATGGTGGCCTTGCAAAACCACTACAACCTGATGCACCGTTCGGAGTTCGAGGGCGACCTCGCCAGGGTCGCGGCCCAGCAGCGGCTCGGTGTGATGCCCCGATTCGCCCTGGCGAGCGGGTTCCTCAGCGGAAAGTACCGCACCAAGGCTGATTTGGGTCGCAACAGCCGCGGCATCGAGGCGGCCAGGTACCTGAACAAGCGTGGCCAGCGCATCCTCGCGGCTCTCGACCAGGTCGCCTGGGAGCAGCGCGTCAGTGTTGCAACCGCCGCTCTGGCGTGGTTACTCGCCAAGCCCGACATCGTCGCTCCGGTAGCGAGTGCGAGCCTCACCGAGCAGGTACACGAACTGGTGGCGGCCGCCAGCGTGCAGTTGAACCGCCACCAGGTCGCAGAACTGGATCGTGCCTCCGCGTCATAGCACGGCGGCTCCAGACAAGCATGGGCTAGACACGCCAGGGCTAGAAAACCCCAGGGCTAGAACACCCCAGGCACGTGCAACCAGCCCGCAGAGATCAGCACGACGATGGTAGTGAGCACGAGAGCGATGACCGTAACGGGTGCGACGGCCTTGCGGCCTGTGCCGCGAAAGATCAGCGACGCCACCAGTATCACCTCGAGCACGATCGCGAAGGGGAAAGTCGTGAACGGCGCGGGCAGCACGACGAAGACCGAGAGCAGTAGAAGAGCGGCGAAGATCAGTTCGGCGATCGCGAGGATCGACCTGTTCCGTGTGCCGCGGAGCCGAGTGGCCGCGTCATAGATCGCAAACGCGGCTGCGACGATGGTGATGATCGTGAGGATGCTGAAGGTGAAGGTCACGAGTGTTCCTCTCGGCGTTCGGAGCCTGTCGTCACCGTCGGTGACGAGCGCTTCCCAAGAGTAGTGGGTGCTGTCAGCGGTGGGTGTCGGCGATAATACGTTCGACCGCGCGCTGCAGGGCGGTGGTGGCGGCGATGGAGTCGCCTGCGTAGCCGCCGGTCATGGCGCCATCCCTGGCGAGGATGAACTCGTCGCCCGCATCGCCGGGCAACGGGTGTCCGGCAGCCCGGAAGACGTCACCGACCCTCTCCGCATACCATTCGCGGTGGTCGGCGACCACCTGGCGCACGGGGTGCCGCGGGTCGGTGAATTCGGACGCCGCGTTAATGAAGGGACAGCCACGGAATCCTGGTCCTTCGATCGCGGTGACGATCATGTCCACGAGCGCAAGGATCGAGTGCTCCGGCGTCGGGGCGTTCGCGATGATCGTCTCGATGAATTCGCGGATCATCAGGTCGCGCCCGGTGATGTACTCCACGATGAGGCGGTCTTTCGAGCCGTAGTGCTTGTAGAAGGTGGCCTTGGTCACGCCAGATTCGCTGATGAGGCGATCGACTCCGACACTTCGGATTCCGTCGCCGTAGAAGAGGGTGTTGGCCGTCTCGAGGATGCGACGCTTGGCCGGCGCGGAAGACGCCTTGTGCGTCAGCGTCGGCCAGGGGGCACGCTGGCCGACTGGATCAGAATCAACAATCGGCACAGCGTGGCTCCCTCGGGCTAATCGGCTAGGTGTCCTCAAAGCCGTTCGGCAGCTAACCGGGCATGGGGGTTGCCCGGTGTTCTTGCCCCGTGAATTCGGGTTCACGGTTCTCACAGATGGTCACCCAACTCGACGAGTGGGTATCAGTCGAACATTCGGGTTGTTTTCCTGACGTTGGAAACTGTAACACATGAATGGGGACAGACAATCCTGTTTGTCCGCATTCATGCCGGCGAGTCGGTCCCCAGTTTGGGGGGTCGCGCGGGGAAGCTCGCAAAGCGGCGCGCGTGGGTGACGTAGGCTCGGTTCAATGAACGGTGCTGTCCCGCTGCCACTCGACCTGGCCGAACTGACCTTCACCGCATCCGGAGATTCGCGCGTTCGACGTAGCGTTCTTCCGAGCGGTGTCCGTATCCTCAGCGAGCAGGTGCCCGGTGCCAGGAGCGCCACCATCGGCTACTGGGTTGCTGTCGGCTCGCGTGACGAACTCCCCGCGACCTATGGCAGCACCCACTTTCTCGAACACCTTCTCTTCAAGGGCACCACACACCGGAGCGCGCTCGATATCGCCGTCAGCTTTGACGAGGTCGGTGGCGAGCACAATGCCATGACCGCCAAAGAATACACCTGCTACTACGCCAAGGTGCAGGATCGCGACCTTCCGATGGCGGTCGATGTGCTCTCTGACATGCTGACCTCCTCGATCATCGACGCCACAGAGTTCGAGAATGAGCGCGGCGTCATCCTCGAAGAACTCGCGATGGCCGACGACGACCCGGGTGACGTCACGAGCGAGCGCTTCTTCGAGGCGGTGCTGGGGGATCATCCGCTCGGACGTCCGATCGGGGGAAGCCCCGAGACGATCCAGGCGGCCACACACGATTCTGTCTGGAATCACTACCGAGCCAACTACCGTGCCCGGGACCTCGTCATCACCGTTGCGGGAGCCGTCGACCACGACGAGCTGGTGGCCGGTGTCGAGCAGGCCCTGGCCGCGGCAGGCTGGGACCTCGCTGTGGAGGCCGCGCCGGTGGAGCGCCGCGACGCGACCCACGACGTGATCGAGCGTGGCAGCCCTCTCGTCGTGGTGCAGCGTCCTATCGAGCAGGCAAACATCTTGCTCGGCGTCTCCGGAATTCCCGCGGCCGACGACCGCCGCTCGACTATGGCCGTACTCAATTCGGTGCTCGGCGGCGGCATGTCCTCGCGGCTCTTCCAGGAGATTCGAGAGAAACGCGGACTGGCGTACTCGGTCTACTCTTTCTCGCCGAGCTACTCCGACGCCGGGCTCTTCGGCCTCTACGCCGGATGCTCGCCCGCCAAGGCTGCGCAGGTCACCGAGCTGCTTCTCGCCGAGTTTCTTCGCATGGGCGAGGGTGGGGTGACCGATGACGAGATGCGTCGCGCCGTCGGACAGCTGAGCGGAGCATCCGCGCTGGCCCTCGAAGATTCAGATACCCGGATGTCGCGGCTCGGCCGTTCGGAGATCACCCTCGGTGAATTCTCCGACCTCGACGAGTCGCTGCGCCGCCTCGCTCTCGTGACCCCAGAGGACGTGCGGGAACTCGCCGTCGAACTCGCGTCACGTCCGCTTTCCATCGCCGCCGTCGGAACCGTCGACGCGGCCACGTTCGACGGACTCATCGACGAGCCCGTCAGCGCGTAACCAGCACCATCGAACGAGAGAAATACAGGAACAACGATGTCCCACTTCATTTATCTCGTGCGCCACGGCGAACAGCGGGATGCCGAGCATGGCATGCCGGATGGCCCCCTTTCTGCACGCGGCCAGCGTCAGGCGAAACTTGTCGCCGACCGGTTGAGCGGTGTTCCATTCACTGGAGCGTGGCACTCCCCGCTGCAGCGAGCCGAGGAGACCGCTCGTATCATGACGGCGAGCATGCCGAGCCTTGATGCCAAGCCGTCCGCGCTGCTTTTCGACTGCATCCCCTCCGGTCCGACACCGGACATGCCGCGCGCCTTCGATCACTTCTTCGGCTCTGTGACCAGGGACGAGGTCGAGGCAGGCGAGGCACAGATGGCGGATGCCGTGGCCGAGTGGCTGACGCCAGCTCGCGAAGATCGCCATGACCTGCTTATCACTCACAACTTCGTGATCGCGTGGTTCGTGCGTGAGGTCTTCGGGGCACCCGCGTGGCGATGGATGGGCCTCAACCAGGCCAATTGCGGGCTCACCATAATCCGCGTGCGATCGGCCAAGCCGCCGGTGCTGATCACCCACAACGACCTCGGTCACCTGCCGGCCGAGCTGCGCACCGGACTGCCAGACGGGCAGCCTTTCTAGGTACCGGTCGTGAGAGATCTCGACTGGTTCGATCAGCTGGGGCTTGATCGCCCCGGGCGTAGCGGCTTGGCGTACCAGTTGGTCGCGTTGGGATTGTCGTTGTATGGCGGCACCGAGACGAAACCCGACGATCGGTACAGCGCACCGGCCGCCTCGAGGCTGACGTTCGTGTCGAGTACGAGCTCGTCGGCGCCGCATGCCAACGCCCTGCGTTCAAGTTCGGCAAGCAGCGCGCGGCCATAGCCGCGTCCGCGAGTGCGCGGCTGCAGCCACAGATGCTTGACCTCGAAGCGGATGCCGCCGCTCTCGTCGGGCTCGATCATCCGGATTCCGCCGCATCCGACATCCGCCGGCTCGCCTGGTTCGTCGTCGGCTTCGACCACCAGGAAGACACCGTGTGGCGGGACGAAGTCCGAGGGCCGGGGAAATGTCGTGCGGTAGGCGCCCTGGCTGGCGGGGAAACCCTGCGCGCGGCTCGCGAAGTACTCGGCCAGGAGTTGATGCGCGGCGGGATCGTCGACGGATGTTTCACGCCAGGAGACCATGCTTCCAGCCTAGGCGGGCAGCTGATCCCCAGACGCTTGGTAGATTTGGGGGATGACAACCACGGTCGCCGTCGTCGGCGCGACAGGAAAAATGGGCACGCTCATCGGCCAGTTGATCGACGAGTCGGCCGACTTCGAGGTGGTCGCCAGTATTGGCTCGAAAGGGTCGCTGAACGAGATGCTCGTCGCAGACTGCGTGGTGGATGTCACAGTGCCAGCGGTGAGCCAGGATGTCGTCGACTTCGCCGTCGATCACGGCCTGAGCGTGCTCGTCGGGACCAGCGGATGGACCAGCACCCGGATCAGCTCCCTCGAGAGGCGAGTCGCGACGAAGAACACGGCCGACGGCACGTCGATCGGCGTCATCATCATCCCCAACTTCTCGCTGGGCTCGGTTCTTGCGACCGCTTTCGCCGCCATGGCGGCGAAGTTCTTCGACTCGATCGAGATCGTCGAAGCGCACAGCGCGTCCAAGGTCGATTCGCCTTCGGGCACGGCGACCCGCACGGCTGAGCTCATAGGTAACGCTCGTGCGACGCTCGGCCCTGTCGAGGCTCCGCACACCGATCAGCGGGCGCGGGGCCAGCAGGTCTCGAGCGTGCCGATCCACAGCCTGCGGATGCAGGGGATCGTCGCGAAGCAGGACGTCATCTTCGGCGGTACGGGGGAGGTGCTCACTCTCAGTCACGAGACGATCGAGTTGACCGCTTACATCGCCGGCATCCGTCTGGCACTCGCTGCGCTGAGGGACACGGAGGGCGTCGTCGTCGGGCTCGACAAGCTCATCGACCTCGGTTCCGCGGACCCGAGTCCGCAGTCGCCCGCATCGATCGAAACCACGTGAGGGGCCGTATCGCCGTCATCCTGATGGCGGCGCTCCTCATGCTCTACCTGGTGTTGGTCACACAGCTGGCGGTGCGGTTGCTCGCTGTCGACAACGGGGTCTCCAAGGCCCTCGGTATCGCGCTGATCGTGCTACCGCTGCTCGGACTCTGGGCGCTCATTGCAGAGCTGCTGTTCGGCATCCGCAGCGAGCGTCTGGTACGCATGCTCGACGCCTCGGGCGAGCTTCCGGTTGACAACCTGCCGAAGCGCACCAGCGGGCGTCCGGAGCGTGGGCCGGCGGATGAGGAATTTCCCCGATACCAAGCCGAGGTCGAGGCTGATCCCGGCAGCTGGAAGGCCTGGTTCCGGCTCGGACTCGCCTACGACGCGAGCGGGGACCGCCGTCGGGCGCGACAGTCGATCAGGCGCGCGATCACTCTTGAGCGCGCCGCTTAACGTTTCTTCCGTTTCGGCAGACCGGCCTTTTTCGGCAGACCAGCCTTTTTCGGCAGACCAGCCTTTTCCGGCAGGAAGGCGTCGATAGCTTCCTCCGCGGTGTTATGGCGGTAGACGAATCCGTCGTTCAAGAGTTTCTCCGGGACGATCTGCTGGCTGCTCAGCAATAGCTCAGGGCCAGCCTCTCGCAGCCCGAGGTTGATCGCGAACGTCGGCACGACGAAGTCATACCAGCGGTGCATCTGTTTTGCGACGTGGCGGGTGATGCGGTCGGAGGTCGCCGGCGTTGGACCGACGAGGTTGACCGGCCCGGTGAGTTTCGAGGTCAGCAGGTGACGGATGGCCGCGGCTTCGTCGTACAGGCTGATCCATGGCCAGATGTCACCGCCGGTTCCGAATCGCGATCCGAGGCCGACGCGCGTGAGGGCTATCACCGGGCCGAGGGATCCGCCGTTGCCGATGACGAAGCCGGTGCGGAACGTGACGAGCCGGGTCTTGGCTGGGCGAATCTGTGCGACCTGTTCCCACTGCTCGACGATGTCGCCGAGGAAGCCGGGTCCTCGCGAGGACGCTTCGGTGAGTCGTTCGCCTGGCCTGTCGCCGTAGAAACCCACCGCTGAAGCGCTCAGGAACACTTCGGGCGGTTTCGATGCCATCGACATCGCCTCGGCGAGGGCCTGCGTGGTCTGCAACCGAGAGCGCAGGATCTCTTTCTTGTACGAGGCGGTCCACGGCAGTCGCGCCAGCGAGGCGCCCGACAGGTTGATGACGGCGTCCACCGAGTCGATCAGGCTGGAGTCGAGGATGCGTGCGGTCGGTGCCCAGTTGATCTCGTTCTCGGCGCGCGGCTGTCGACGCACAAGTGTGAGCACGTCGTGGCCGTCTTCGCGCAGCTGATGGCTGAGCTCGGTTCCGATGAACCCGGATGCCCCCGAGATCAATACCCGCATTTTCCGCTTGTCACGCAGGCGGCGGGGCACGGCGGGTCGTTCGGATGCGGGCACTATGCGAGGTTAGCTTCCAGGGTGATCGGGATGCCGGTCAACGCGCGAGAGACGGGGCAGTTCGCCTTGGCATCCGCTGCGACGCGCTGGAAATCTTCGTCACTGATGCCGGGCACTTTGGCACTTACCAGGAGGTGACTGCCGGTGATTCCTTCTGCGGGGTCGAAGGTCACGGCGGCTGTCACCTGGAGGTTCTGCGGAGGAGTCCCGAACTCGGTGAGGGCGTTGGCAAGCGCCATCGAGAGGCAAGCGGAGTGCGCGGCCCCGAGAAGTTCTTCCGGGTTGGTCTTGCCCGTTTCGCCTTCTGCGCGCGCTGCCCAACTGACAGGGAATTCCGCCGCATCGGACGAGTCGAGCGAGACGGTGCCCGCCCCGCTCTTCAGATCGCCGATCCAGAGCGTTGTCGCTTCGCTGGTAACCGCCATGGTTCCTCCTCCGTTGGATGACGACAGCATATGTCACCCTCGTGAAGGCTCTGCCAGCGGAGGAGTGGTTCGACAACCGTTTATAGGCTGCTTCTGTCGCCACGACAGCGCCGGACTATGACCCTTGCTGCAACAGACTCCACTGGTTCAGGACGGTCCTGAACCAGAGGAGTTTGCACACCTGGCGATCGACTGCCAGTGCGATCCTCCCGTTATCAACTTCTCGACACTGTGTCAGCCGCTGGGTTCTCCCCAGACGATGGGTTCAGCGTCGTGATCGTCCTAGCCAACCTTGATACTCGGGAGATGCCCACACTCGTTTCCACTCTTCGCGATCTCGGCGGTCTGGCGCACATCGGCGATCTTGTGGGCCGGGGCTATCCTCCCGAGTTCATTCGCATGCAGGCTGACTATGGGCGGATAATCCGGGTGAGAAAAGGTTGGTACGCCGTTGGTGATGTCCCCGAGGAGGTGCTCCGTGCCTGTCGAGTGGGCGGGAGACTTGCTTGTGTCAGTGCACTCGCCTTTCACTGGCTATGTCCGCCGGAGCTCGGGAGTTTGCACGTCAGCGTTAAGGGAAACGCGTCCAGGTTCAGAGATTCGCTTACGGCACGAGGCCGTTTAGGCGGAAAAGCTCTAGCGCCAGTCGTGCTGCATTGGAGTCGCCGAGAACTCGCGGGCGACCGTCGGGCTGTTTCGGTCAGCGAAGCTTTGGCTCAGGCGTCTGCTTGCCGGTCGCGCATACCTGCGATCGCCCAGGCAGCACCGGACGCGGCCGCAGGCGATAACCTGTAGTTCGTGTCTACGTCTCACAATCCCTTCGGTCAGGTACTCGTTGCGCTGGTGACCCCGTTCACCGCTGACGGCGAAGTCGACTGGGCCGGCGTGGAGAAGCACATCGACGACGTCATCACCGCGGGTGCCGACGGCATCGTGGTCACCGGCACGACCGGCGAGACCAGCACGCTCACCGACCCGGAGAAGCTCAAGCTCGTCGAGGTCGGCAAGTCCGTTGCGGCCGGGCGAGCCAAAATCATCACCGGAGGCGGGTCGAACGAGACCGCGCACGCGATCGAGCTCTACAAGCACAGCGAGAAGGCCGGTGCCGACGCCGTCATGATCGTGACGCCGTACTACAACAAGCCGACCCAGGCGGGTGTGCTTACGCACTTCCGCATGATCGCTGACGCGACCGACCTGCCGGTGATCCTTTACGACATCCCGGGGCGCACCGGCATCCCGATCAAATATGAGACGATCCTTCGTGCGGCTCAGCATCCGAACATCCTCGCGGTCAAAGACGCCAAGGGCGACTTCAGCGAGGTCAGCCGGGTGCTCAACCAGACCGACCTCCTGTACTTTTCCGGCGATGACGTCAACGTGCTGCCGCACCTGAGCATCGGAGCCACAGGACTCATCGGCGTGACGGCCAATATCGCCGCCGCACCGTATCGGGTGATCGTGGATGCGGTGAACGCCGGCGACCTGAAGACCGCCACGGCCGCGCACAAACAGCTCGAACCGCTCGTGCGCGCCGTTATGACGCACGTTCCAGGGACGGTGGCGGCCAAGTACATCCTTCACGGACTCGGCCGTATCGAGTCCCCCCGCGTACGCCTGCCACTCGTCGGCCCGGAAGACTTCGAAGCAGCCCAGATCGAAGATGAGCTCGCGCTCGTCGGCGAGATCCCCGGTGTCGACCTGAGCAACTTCCGCCCAGATCGCAACGCAGCGGCCGGCGGAGCGCTGCCCAAGGTCGCCGGCACCACGCGCTGAGAACACGCAGTGCCAAGAACTTAATACAGGGGGCTAGAGGCCTCGCAAAGCACGACCACTGGACGATATGAACTCACCTGTCTACGACCCACGCCCACTTTCCCCCGGAACCCTCCGCGTCATCCCGATCGGCGGTCTCGGCGAAATCGGTCGCAACATGACCAGCTACGAGATCGACGGAAAGATCCTCATCGTCGACTGCGGTGTGCTCTTCCCGGAAGAGAACCAGCCGGGTGTCGACCTGATCCTCCCCGACTTCAGTCCGATCAAAGACCGTCTCGACGACGTGATCGGCGTCGTGCTCACCCACGGCCACGAAGACCACATCGGCGCGGTTCCCTACCTGCTGCGCCTGCGCCAGGACATCCCGCTCATCGGATCCAACCTCACTCTCGCGCTCATCGAGGCGAAACTCAAAGAGCACCGCATCACGCCGTACACCCTCAGCGTCACCGAGGGCCAGCACGAGAAGCTCGGCCCGTTCGACCTCGAGTTCATCGCCGTGAACCACTCGATTCCGGATGCGCTCGCCGTCGCCATCTCGACGACCGCCGGCCTTGTGCTGCACACCGGCGATTTCAAGATGGACCAGCTGCCGCTCGACGACCGCATCACAGACCTGCGCGCCTTCGCGCGCCTCGGCGAGGTGGGCGTCGACCTGTTCCTGCCCGACTCCACCAACGCCGACGTACCGGGGTTCACCGCACCCGAACGCGACATCGGGCCGGTGCTCGAATCGGTGATCTCCAAAGCCCCCCGGCGCGTGATCGTGGCGAGTTTCTCCAGCCACGTGCACCGCGTACAGCAGGTGCTGGATGCCGCCCACGCCAACGGACGCCGTGTCGCCTTCATGGGCCGCTCGATGGTGCGCAACATGACCATCGCCGCCGATCTCGGCTATCTCAAAGTTCCAGACGGCGTGCTGATCGAAGCGAAGAAGGCAGCCGACCTCCCTGATAACAAGATCGTCTACATGTCGACCGGATCCCAGGGTGAGCCGATGGCCGTGCTCGCGCGCATGGCCAACCTCGAGCACCAGATCGAGGTCGGCAAGGGTGACACCGTGATCCTCGCCTCCAGCCTGATCCCCGGCAACGAGAACGCTGTCTATCGCGTGATCAACGGCCTGACGAAGCTCGGCGCGAACGTCGTGCACAAGGGCAATGCCAAGGTGCACGTCTCCGGTCATGCTTCGGCCGGTGAGCTGCTCTACGTCTACAACATTCTCAAGCCGAAGAACGTGCTGCCTGTTCACGGCGAATATCGTCACCTGGTCGCGAACCAGCAGCTCGCAATGCTCACCGGGGTACCGGAGGAGAACACGATCATCGGCGAGGACGGCACCGTCATCGATCTCAAAGACGGTATAGCCGAGATCGTCGGCCAGCTCGACCTCGGCTATGTCTACGTCGATGGTGCGAGCGTCGGAGAGATCACGGATGCCGACCTCAAAGACCGCAGGATACTGGCGGAGGAGGGCTTCGTCTCGATCTTCGTGGCGATCGACGCCCAGACCGGTAGGGTCATCGTCGGCCCGGAGATCCAGGCGCGTGGGTTCGCCGAGGGCGAGGCCGTGTTCGACGAAGTCAAACCGCTCATCGTGCGTGCGATCTCGGACGCTGCGGCGAACGGCACCCGGGACACTCACGCTTTCAGCCAGGTCATCCGGCGCACTGTCGGTCGCTGGGTAAACACCTCGCACCGCCGTCGACCGATGATCGTCCCGGTGGTCATCGAGGCCTGACCGTCTCAGGGTAAACCCTCATCGGCCCCTGAAATCGCTCGTTTCATCCGCAAGTCGGATGTCGCAGCGTCGCTACTCTCATAGAGTGAGCGAAGCTTGACATTCAGACAAAGGGGCAGACGTGGGCGTGGTGCGCAAGTGGGTTTTTCCGATCATTCGAATCCTGATCTTCGCGGCTGTCGCTATTGCGCTGGTCAAGCTGGCGTTCTTCGCCGGTGCGACGCAGGCGAGTGACCCGACGCTGCCAACCGGAGAGATCAGCGAACCTCAGACGGCGGTGACGATCGGCACGATCACGAACGACGTCAAGCTGAAGGGCACAGTTTCAGCCGATACGGCCGTGCCGATCAAGGCGACCCTCGCGGGTGAGGTCAAGAAGGTCCTGGTCACCCAGGGCCAGGCCGTCGCCGCCAATACGCCGGTGCTGACCATCCGCTCCGACACTTTCTCACCCGAGGGCACCCCGATTAACAAGACCGTCACGGTGCTCGCCGGTTCCGCGGGCGCACTGTCGTCCTTTCCGGTGATCGTCGGCCAGGTCGTCGCCGTCGGTGACGCGCTCGGCCAGGTGGCCCCGCCATCCTTCAACGTCTCTGCCACACTCTCACCCGAGCAGCAGTACCGGCTGCTGAACCAGCCGACCGAGGCGCAGGTCACCATCACGGGCGGCCCTGCACCCTTCACCTGCACGGGGCTTTCAATCACCACGGCGCTCGCGGGTTCGGGTTCCGGATCCGGCTCGGGTTCTGGATCAGGGCAGTCAGGCGACCCGGGCAACTCCGGCAACGCCAGCAGTGGCACGACGGTGAGATGCGCCGTGCCTGCGGAGGTCAAGGTTTTCGGCGGTCTCGCGGCCAACCTGACGATCTCCGGCGGCGTCGCCGACAGGGTGCTCGTCGTGCCGATCACCGCCGTCGAAGGCACCGTCCAGGCCGGCAACGTCTACATGATGACGGATGGCGGCAAGCCGGAGAAGCACGCGGTAACCCTCGGGCTCAGCGACGGCAAGAACGTCCAGGTCACCGGCGGGCTCAAGGAGGGAGTGCAGATCCTCGAGTTCGTCCCTGGCGCACCGGCTTCGAACAGCGGAGACTGCCCACCGTCTGGCGGTAACGGCACCTGCGTGAGCGCCCAGTGAGCCTGCTTCGACTCGAGGGGGTCACTCGTTCGGTACAGCTGCCGGATGAGGGCATCCTGGAGATCCTCAAAGGCGTCGACCTCGAGGTGGCCGTCGGCGACCATGTCTCGATCGTCGGACGCAGCGGATCGGGCAAATCCACCCTTCTCAACCTGTTGGGTCTCCTCGACAATCCCACGGCGGGGAGCATCTATCTCGACGATCGCCTCACCAGCGACCTGTCTTCCAACGCCCGAGACCGTGCCCGCGGATCGGAGATCGGATTCATCTTCCAGCAGTTCAACCTGCTGAGCGGTCGCACCGCGCTTGAGAACGTCATGACCCCGCTGCTCTATGCCAGCGGCCGCAGGTTTTGGCGTCGGAAGCAGCTGGCGACCGAGATGCTCGAGAAGGTCGGGTTGGGCTCTCGCATCATGTCGATTCCTGAGAAGCTCTCCGGCGGCGAGCAGCAGCGAGTCGCCATCGCGCGCGCACTCGTGCGTGGCCCACGCCTGATCCTGGCCGACGAACCGACTGGCGCGCTCGACATCGAGACCGGCGCGAGCGTGATGGCCCTGCTCGACGACGTCGCGGAGAGTTCGGGTGCCGCGCTCATCACCATCACCCACGATGCGAACGTGGCCGCTCTCGCACGTCGCCACTATCGACTCGACCGCGGAGTGCTCGCGTCCGTCGACGTGTCGCGCGTGCTCGCCCTCTCGATGCCGGAGGTGACGCTGTGAGCGCACGGAACGACCGGCAGTCCTTTGCCGCGGCCCTGGTGGGATCGTTCAGTGAAGCCTGGGCGGAGGTGCGCATCCATCGCACCCGCGTTCTGCTCAGCCTCATCGGTGTGGCGGTCGCAGTCGCAGCCATTACCAGCGTCGTCGGGCTCGGCAGTGTGGCCGAGCAGTCGCTGCAAGAGAGCAGCGAGCGTTCGGGCGGGCGTCCATCCACTCTCGGCGTCTACGCCAATACGAATGACGGATCGCCGTTCGACTACTCGGCCATCTCGACAGCCTTCGAAACCGTAACGAAACGCTACAAGGTCGACTACCACAGCGTCATCATCAATGGCCCCCAGGACGTGCAGTTCAGCACTGGTGCCGCCTCGGCGAACGTCACAGCTGTGGATGCCGACTGGGGCACGATGCATCGGGCGGACATCACCAAGGGCAGCTGGTTCTCCGAGTCGGACGCTGATCGACTCGCTCCCGCAATCGTGGTCAACGACTTTTTCTGGAAGCAACTGGGGTCACCGGACCTCCGCACGCATCCCACCGCGAGCCTGCTCGGGCCGCATCCGGTCACCGCGGTCGTTGTCGGCGTCATCAACGTGCCCTACTCCGGCGACCAGCCGAGCATGTATATGCTCTCGTCAGCATTCACCGCCATCTCGGATCCTGCGACGCTGGCCACCCTCCAGCCCCAGTACGAGGCATGGGTTCCGCCCGCCATCTCCAAGAAGCTCGTGCCGCTGTTCAGACGTGATATTCGCGCCGCCGCGGGTTCCGGCATCAACGTCGAGGTGAATCGACAGGACTACGCGGCATACGGGGAGGATCCGTTACTGCCGGTGAAGATCGGTGTTGGCGGTGTCGCCGGACTCGTCCTCTTCCTCGGGGCGCTTGGCCTCGTGAACATCTCTCTCGTGACAGTGCGACAGCGCGTGCGGGAGATCGGCATCAGGCGCAGTTTCGGCGCGACAGCGGGCCGGGTCTTCTTCGCGGTGATGATGGAGAGTGTGGTCGCGACCTTCGCCGCCGGCGTGGTCGGGGTGGGCGTCGCCATCGCGGTCGTCGAGAATCCGATGGTCCAGGCGCTTATCTCGCAGGGGGTCACCGAGCTGCCACCGTTCCCGATCAGCGCGGCGATCATCGGCCTGGTGAGCGCCACCGTCGTCGGAGCATTGGCCGGTCTCCTGCCCGCCATCGCGGCGGTGCGGTTCAAGGTGATCGATGCGATCCGGTACTGACACGCGCTCCGCGCATCCGGGCTCTGACGGCCCCCGGCGCTACCGTTGAAATATGGCTACGAGCACCAGGTCGACCCCGCGTGCCCGCACGACGACGTCGCGCGGCACCGGCCGCGCGACCGGCAAAGGAATGACCAGGAAACTGCCGACCGTCAAGCCGGTTCCGGTCGACGAGCCCGGACTGCTGAGCAAGGGCTGGCTGGGGCTTGCCCACGCGGTCGGCGGAGCATTTCGGGTGCTGGGCAAAGAGACCCTCGCCAAGGGGGAGCGTCGTGACGGTGTTCCATTCTTTCTCTTCATCCTGGCCGTCGTCGGTGCCGTCGTCGAATGGTTCAACCCCGGCGATCCAGTAGCGACCGCCCTCGACGCCTACACCTTCGGCGGACTGTTCGGCCGCGTTGCCTTCGCGCTGCCGGTGATCATGCTGCTGTTCGCGATCTGGCTGTTCCGGCATCCGTCCTCTGTACATGACAACGGCCGCATCGGCATCGGCCTCGCGGTGCTGCTCACCTCGGTGAGCGCTCTGTGCCACATCTTCGGCACCCAGCCGCAGCCCTCAGCAGGCATGGAGGTGCTCGCGCGTGCAGGAGGCGTGATCGGGTGGGTGCTCGCCGGCCCGCTCCTCGCCGTCGGCACGGCGTGGCTCGCGACCCCGATCGTCTGTGTGCTGCTGCTGCTCTCGCTCTTCATTATCACCAAAACCCCGCCGAACCGCATCGGCTCACGTCTCACCGAGCTCTACGCCTACCTCTTCGGCGCCCAGATTCCGGATGCCGAAACGCGCGTGCTGCAGAAGGGCACGACGGCAGACACCGGCACCTTCGGCACCATGGGAGACCTCGGGCTCGAACCCGAGGACTCCGCATCGCTCCCGTGGTGGCGCCGAAACAAGACCCAGCGCGAGGGCGACCCGGCCTTTGACTCGCCCGTCGTCTCGAAGGACGACAACGCCACGGAGGTTATCGACCACACGCGTCGAGACGACGAGTTCGGTACAGAGCTGCTCGGGGAACTGGACAACGCGGAGAAGGCCGTCAAGCGGTTCACCGGCGAGGTCGACGTCGCCCCGGTCACCGGAATCCGCGACGACGGTCCGTTGATCGCGGAGCTGCTCCCCGGATTCTCGGACCGAGCGTCGGTCAAGGGAGATCTCGGCGAGTTCGACGCGGCTGCCGCGGCGCCGAGAATCCCGCAACCGACCGCGCCGTACCGGCTGCCAGCGACATCCACCCTTGTTCCCGGAACACCGCCGAAGTCGCGCTCAGAAGCCAACGACGCCATCGTCGCCGCGATCAGCGAAGTGCTCAATCAGTTCTCGGTCGATGCGAAGGTCACCGGTTTCAGCCGTGGCCCGACGGTCACGCGCTACGAGATCGAACTCGGCCCCGGCGTCAAGGTCGAGCGTGTCACGGCACTGACTAAGAACCTCTCCTACGCGGTGGCAAGCAACGAGGTACGAATCCTCGCGCCGATCCCCGGCAAGAGCGCCATCGGCGTGGAGGTACCCAACGCCGATCGTGAGATCGTGTCGCTCGGTGATGTGCTGCGTTCCAAGGCGAGCACCTCGAGCGCGCATCCGCTGACCATCGGCCTCGGTAAGGACGTCGAGGGTGGCTTCGTCGTCGCCAACCTGGCGAAAATGCCTCACCTCCTCGTCGCAGGCGCCACCGGCTCTGGAAAGTCGAGTTTCGTCAACTCGATGATCACCTCGCTGCTCATGCGGGCGAAACCTGCTGAAGTGCGCATGGTGCTCATCGACCCGAAGCGTGTCGAACTCGCTCCCTACGCCGGCATCCCGCATCTGATCACACCCATCATCACGAACCCGAAGAAGGCTGCCGAAGCGCTGGCCTGGGTCGTGAAAGAGATGGACATGCGTTACGACGACCTGGCCAGCTTCGGCTTCCGCCACATCGACGACTTCAACGCCGCCGTCATCGCCAACGAGATCGTGCTCCCGTCAGGGAGCGAACGCTCGCTCAAGCCCTACCCCTACCTTCTCGTGGTCGTCGACGAGCTCGCCGACCTGATGATGGTCGCCCCGCGCGACGTCGAGGACTCGATCGTTCGCATCACCCAGTTGGCTCGGGCATCCGGAATCCATCTCGTACTGGCTACCCAGCGTCCGTCGGTAGACGTGGTGACCGGGCTCATTAAGGCGAACGTGCCGTCGCGTCTGGCGTTCGCAGTATCGAGCATGACCGACTCCCGCGTCATCCTCGACCAGCCGGGCGCTGACAAGCTGATCGGCCAGGGTGACGCGCTCTTCCTGCCGATGGGTGCTTCGAAGGCAATCCGTGTGCAGGGCGCATGGGTCACCGAGAATGAGGTCAACGCTGTCGTGCAACACGTCACGCGCCAGGCTCGCCCCGAGTATCGGCAGGATGTCGCGGCGGCTGCGGAGAAGAAGCAGATCGACGGCGACATCGGCGACGACCTCGAGGTGCTGCTCGCGGCGGCGGAGCTCGTCGTGAGCACCCAGTTCGGATCGACATCCATGCTCCAGCGCAAGCTGAGGGTCGGTTTCGCGAAGGCCGGGCGCCTGATGGACCTGCTCGAGTCACGCGAGATCGTCGGCCCTTCCGAGGGCTCCAAGGCGCGCGACGTGCTGGTCGCGCCGGAGCAGCTGCCCGGTGTGCTCGCCCGCCTGCGTGGCGAGGACGGCCCGGCAACCACGGCGACCGACGACCGGTACTCCGCCGATCCGGTGGGAGACATGACGACCGGTTACGATGAGGTCGACGGATCTTCGGATGAGGATGCCTGGAACTTGACCGACAGGGAGTGATCCGTGGCTCTGCCTGAACCAGTTGAGCCGGCCGCGAAGAGACCCAATCCGATGCGCGGCAGGGTCGCTCGGTCAGGCGACACACCCGCCAGCACCGGCAACGTGGCGAACATCGTCACCGTCGTCCGCATCTTCATGGCTCCGGCCTTCATCTGGCTTCTGCTCGCCGACAACGGCCAACTCGGCGTTCTGCGGTATGTCGCGGCGATCCTCTTCGTGGTCGCCATCGTCACCGACACCGTCGACGGGATTCTCGCCCGTCGCCAGAATCTGGTCACCGACTTCGGCAAGATCCTCGACCCGATCGCCGACAAGGTGCTCATCGGGGGAGCGCTCGTTGCCCTCTCGATCCTCGGTGAGCTGTGGTGGTGGGTAACCATCCTGATCCTCGTACGCGAGTTCGGTATCACCATCTTCCGCTTCGCCGTGATCCGCACCAGGGTGATTCCCGCGGTCGCCAGCGGAAAACTCAAGACCGTGCTTCAGGCGGTGGGCATCTCGCTTCTCCTCTTCCCGTTCTGGATTTTCCTCGGCACCTGGGAACTCTGGGTCGGCTGGGTGGTCATCGGCGCCGCTACCGTTCTCACCGTTGTCTCTGGCATCGACTTCGTGATCAAGTACCTGCAGCAGAACCGCCAGAAGGCCTGAGCGGTGCCGTCAGTCCCAGCCGTGCCATCGTCGTCAGCTGCGGATGACGCGGCACAGCTGATCGCGCTCCTCACCGAGCGACGGCTCACTGTCGCAGTTGCCGAGTCCCTGACCGGCGGACTCCTCGTGGCGGAGCTCATCCGCATCCCCGGTGCGTCCGCCGTAGTCCTCGGCGGCGTGGTGGCCTACAACACCGCGCTCAAGCACAGCGTGCTGGGGGTGGATGCCGAGCTGCTCGCCGAGCATGGGCCGGTGCATCCGGATGTCGCCTCCCAGATGGCGACAGGGGTGCGCGAGGTGCTGGCCGTGGATGGACGCCCCGCCGACATCGGGCTCTCGACGACCGGCGTCGCCGGACCAGGCCCGCAGGATGGACAGCCGGTCGGTACCGTGTTCCTCGGCCTCGCCATTCGCGATGATGTGAGTTCGCTGCGACTGTCGCTCGATGGCGATCGCCAGGCCATCCGTAGTCGTGTCGTCTACGAATCACTCCAACAGCTGAAAAGTGCGCTGAATGCAAGCTGACGAGTCTGGTGGGAATCTTTCTCGTTTCGATCTCGTTACATCACAGTGATTCACAAGCGTCACACAGATGCGGCTGGTTAGAGTTTGCTTATCGGTGGTTGTAGTGTTATTCAACCATTGACCAGTTTCGTCCGGTGGTCAGGTTGTGTTTCGTGTCAAGGAGGAGGGTCCAATGGTTCTAGTTCGTCAAGAAATCGGTGACGTGCTCCGGGACTTCCGCCTGCAGAAGGGACGTACCCTTCGTCAGGTCGCGAGCAAAGCAAGTGTTGCTCTCGGCTACCTCAGCGAGGTGGAGCGTGGCCAGAAAGAGGCCAGCTCTGAGATTCTCGCGTCGGTTGCGGATGCACTCGAAACACCGATCTCGGTGATTATGCGTGAGGTGGGTGACCGCCTCGCCGTGATCGAAGGGATCAACGTCATTCCCGACACCGTCCCCGACGACCTCGTCGCGGACTTCGACGCAGGACTCGTCAGTCGTTGACGAGGTCGCGTCGCTGACAAGACTTAGCCCTGCACGGACGGTGTGCCGCAGTGGGGATGGATGCCCGGCTCTGTGAGCCGGGCATCTTTCGTTAAGCGACCGTCGATCATCCGCCCAGCAGTCGGGCAGTAGGTTTGAATTATGCGATTGAGCGAGTTTTGGACGGCTGTGAGCGACGAGTTCGGCGTGTCCTACGGCCGTACGCTCACCCACGACCTGGTACTCGGCGAACTCGGCGACGTGACGGCCGAGCAGGCTCTCGAAAAGGGTCATGGCATCCGTGAGACCTGGCTGGCGCTGTGTCGTGCAGTGGATGTACCGGAAAGCCGCTGGTACGGCGTAGGCCAGCGCGTGCCGAAAGCGTAGCTTCGAACGAGTGCAACACGCCGAGTGAAAACATTCGAACATGTCTTCGGATGCGACTATGCTCCTTCACAGCGGCGAATAGCAGCGAGTTATGCACCGCACGCCCGGCGTTTCGAGGGAATGTCCCCGGCCGAGCGTACTGTCAGACCCGTTGGAGTTAGCCACTAACAGCCTTGTCGCAGGCCGGAAGAACCTTGCAGGATCGGTTCCCCGGCGAAACGGCAGCCTATAGGCGCATCGTCACGACAGTGCGGGTCACCCGCACCATGAAGGAGCATCACATGCCATCAGTTGCTGATCGCGAAAAGTCCCTGGAAACCGCCCTCGCCCAGATCGACCGCCAGTTCGGCAAGGGTTCCGTCATGCGCCTCGGCAGTGACGAGCGCGCTCCTGTCGCGGTGATCCCCACCGGTTCGATCGCGCTCGACGTTGCGCTTGGAATAGGCGGTCTGCCCCGTGGGCGCATCGTGGAGATCTATGGCCCGGAGTCCTCGGGTAAGACCACTCTCACCCTGCACGCCATCGCCAACGCCCAGCGCGCCGGCGGTATCGCGGCCTTCATCGACGCAGAGCACGCTCTCGACCCCGAGTATGCCAAGTCGCTCGGTGTCGACATCGACGCACTGCTCGTCTCGCAGCCCGACACGGGGGAGCAGGCGCTCGAGATCGCCGACATGCTCGTGCGCTCCGGATCGATCGACCTCGTCGTCATCGACTCCGTCGCGGCACTCGTGCCTCGCGCCGAGATCGAGGGCGAGATGGGTGACTCCCACGTGGGCCTCCAGGCTCGCCTGATGTCACAGGCACTGCGCAAGCTCACCGGTGGCCTCAGCCAGACCAACACGACAATGATCTTCATCAACCAGTTGCGCGAGAAGATCGGTGTGTTCTTCGGCAGCCCGGAGACGACAGCCGGCGGTAAGGCTCTCAAGTTCTACGCCTCCGTGCGTCTCGACATCCGTCGCATCGAAACCCTCAAGGAGGGCACGGATGCCGTTGGTAACCGCACCCGCGTAAAGGTTGTCAAAAACAAGATGGCCCCGCCCTTCAAGCAGGCAGAGTTCGACATCCTGTACGGAACGGGAATCTCCCGCGAGGGCAGCCTCATCGATTTCGGTGTCGAGCACGAGATCGTGCGCAAGTCCGGCGCCTGGTACACCTACGACGGCGACCAGCTCGGCCAGGGCAAGGAGAATTCGCGCAAGTACCTCATCGCAAACGCTGCGGTCGCCAACGAGATTGAAGAGAAGATCAAGCTCAAGCTCGGCATCATCGTCGACCAGAAAGCTGTGGCAGCGGCAGCGGCCGCCGACCTCAGGGCCGCCTCTCTTACGCAGACAGCCGTGGCGAAAACGGCATCGGCCAAGAGCCGCGCGGTGAGTGCCGCCGACCTCGAGGCTTCAGCCTCCTTTGAAGACCGCACCGCGGTCGGAGCGTAACCATGGGTACCGGTGACGGACTGGCTCGGGTGACCTATCTGCCCGGTGTGATGCCGCCTCCGTCGCCGGACCAGTCTGCCTCTGTTGGCCCAGACTCTGTTGGCCCAGACCTTGTTGGCCCAGACTCTGTTGGCCCAGACCTTGTTGGCCCAGACTCTGTCGGCCCAGAAGATGTCGAGCGAGAAGCTGTCGAGCAGATCGAACCCTCGGCAGCGCTGCCCGACTTCGAGAGTTTTTTCGGTGAGGACGCCGAGGCGGAGACTTCCGTAGGGGCCGAGCCAGAGGAAGAGACCAAAATCAGGTCGAATCGCCGGGAAGTGCGTGCGGAAAATGTGAGCATGCACGCCCTCACCCGTCGGGGCATGTCACGCTGGGAGTTGGAGAAGACGCTGCTCTCCCGCGAGTTGGACGAAGAGACGGTGGCGGCCGAACTTGAGAGGCTCGAGGGCGTCGGACTCATCGACGACGGTTCCCTCGCCGAAACGCTGGTGCGAACACAGCACGAGCGCAAGGGATTGGGGCGGGGTGCGCTGACGGCGGAGCTGCGCCGACGTCACATCGACCAGGAACACATCGACGCAGCTCTTGAACAGATCGATGTCGATGACGAGCAGTCACGGGCAACAGAGCTCGCGGTCAAGCGAGCCGGGCAGCTCAGCTCTTACGATCTGGAGACGGCCAAGCGCCGGTTGAACGGATTTCTCATGAGAAAGGGCTATTCGTCCACGGTCGTCCGCACAGCGGTCGACGAGGCTTTGGCTTCGCGATCTGGTGCGGGGCGTTCAGGCGGCGTGCGATTCCAGTAGTGCGCGCTGGCGGCTATCTGCGGCAGTGCTCAGCTGTCAGTAGCCGCTCTCGGCAGCCCGTATCTGCGTTCGGTGGTCGGTCGATGCTCCCAGTAGTTGGTATCCGCTCTAGCGTTAGGCTTGGCGCATCATGACCATGACCGCTCCACTTAGCTCCGACACCGAATTACGGCCGCGTACCTACGAGGTGCGCACCTTCGGATGTCAGATGAATGTGCACGATTCAGAACGGCTGAGCGGTTCGCTCGAAGCTGCTGGTTATGTTCCGGCGAACGGGGAGCAGGCGGATGTCGTGGTCATCAACACCTGCGCCGTGCGCGAGAACGCGGACAACAAGCTCTACGGCAACCTCGGCTACCTCGCCTCCGTCAAACAGAAGCACGACGGCATGCAGATTGCCGTCGGAGGCTGCCTCGCCCAGAAAGACAAGAACGTCATCCTGGAGAAGGCGCCGTGGGTGGATGTGGTCTTCGGCACCCACAACATGGGTGCGCTGCCGACGCTTCTCGAGCGGGCGAAACACAACGGCGAAGCGCAGCTGGAGATCCTCGAGTCCCTGGACGTGTTCCCCTCGACGCTGCCGACAAAGCGAGAGTCGACCTACAGCGGCTGGGTGTCCATCTCGGTCGGCTGCAACAACACCTGCACCTTCTGCATCGTGCCCGCGCTGCGCGGCAAAGAGAAAGACCGGCGCCCGGGCGACATCCTGGCTGAGATTCAGGCGCTCGTCGACGACGGCGCCATTGAGGTCACCCTGCTCGGCCAGAACGTCAACTCCTACGGCGTGGAGTTCGGCGATCGCCAGGCGTTCGGCAAGCTGCTTCGCGCTGCCGGACAGATCCGGGGTCTCGAGCGGATTCGCTTCACCAGTCCGCACCCGGCCGCTTTCACCGACGACGTGATCGATGCGATGGCTGAGACGCCGTCGGTCGCGCCGCAGCTACACATGCCACTGCAGTCGGGTTCTGACCGCATCCTCAAGGCCATGCGCCGCAGTTACCGCTCGGAGAAGTTCCTCGGGATCCTCGACCGTGTGCGCGCGAAAATCCCCAACGCCGCGATCAGCACCGACATCATTGTCGGGTTCCCCGGCGAGACAGAGGAAGACTTCCAGGAGACCCTTCGCGTTGTCGAACAGGCGCGTTTCGCCACGGCGTTCACCTTCCAGTACTCGATCCGCGAGGGCACGCCGGCCGCGACGATGGACGATCAGGTGCCGAAGGCTATCGTTCAGGAGCGTTACGAGCGTCTTGTCGCCCTGCAAGACCGTATCTCCTGGGAAGAGAACCAGACACTGGTCGGCACGGAGGTCGCCGTGCTCGTCGGTGCCGAGGGCACGAAGGATGCCGAGACCCACCGGCTTTCCGGCCGCGCAGAGGACAGTCGACTAGTGCACTTCGAGGTGACTCCGCACAGCCAGATCCCTCGTCCCGGCGACATCGTCACCGTGCGGATCTCCGAAGCGAAGCCCTTCTACCTGCTTGCCGACTCCGCCGACGGGGCACCGCTGGCCATCCGGCGCACAACCGCCGGCGATGCATGGGACCGCGCGGAGGCTGAATCCTGCGCTGTTTCAGCCTCGCCAGGCGTCGGAAGCGCTCCTGGTCGCATCTCCCTCGGCCTGCCGACCCTGCGCGTGGGCACCACACCCATCTACGACCTGCACGATGGGCAGCGCTAGCAGCCCGCTCGTCGCCATCGTCGGGGCCACGGGCACCGGCAAATCCGCTCTCTCGCTCGACCTCGCCGAAACTCTCGTCGAGCGCGGTCAATCGGCCGAGATCGTCAACGCCGACGCGATGCAGCTCTACAGGGGCATGGATATCGGCACCGCGAAGTTACCCGTGAACGAGCGCCGCGGCATCCGACATCACCTGTTCGATGTGCTCGATCCGCGCGAGGAGGCCAGCGTCGCGGGCTACCAGGCGGATGCCCGCGCGGCAATCGAAGACATCCAGCGCCGAGGTGCCATCCCGATCCTCGTCGGAGGTTCCGGTCTGTACGTCTCTTCGGTGATCTACGACTTCCAATTCCCTGGCACCGACCCCGTCATCCGCGATCGCCTGGAGCAAGAACTCACCGAATCCGGTCCCGGAATGCTCTATCGACGCCTGCGGGACCTCGATGCCGATGCGGCGACTTCGATCGGTCCACACAACGGCCGACGCATCGTGCGCGCCCTCGAGGTGATCGAGATCACGGGTCAGCCCTTCGGATCCGGCCTCCCCGACGAGTCGAAGTACTGGACGCCGACGATCGCGATCGGTCTGCGGGCTCCACGGGAGCAACTCGTGCCTCGGCTCGACGAGCGCGTGCGGGCGATGTGGCGTGACGGCATTGTCGAGGAGGCGCGCTCGCTGATGGCATCCGGTCTCGGCGTGACGGCTGCACGAGCGATCGGTTATGCGCAGGCGATCGCCCAGATCGGGGGCGAGATGTTCGAGGGCCAAGCGATCGAGGCGACTGCCATTCTCACTCGCAAGTATGCGCGGCGACAGGTGGGTTGGTTCAAGCGCTATCCGCAGACTGTCTGGCTGGACTACGACGAGGTGGACCGGTCCGACGTCGCGCTGCAACTACTGTTGGATCATGCCTGAACTGCACTTCACCAAGGGACACGGAACCGGCAACGATTTCGTCCTCTTCTCCGATCCCGATGGTGAGATCGACCTCTCGCCTGCGCAGCTCGCAGCAATCGCCGACCGCCATTTCGGGGTGGGAGGCGACGGGGTCATCCGTGCCGTGCGCTCGAAGGACCTCCCAGAGGGCGAGGCCGCCCTCGCCGAAGACGAGTCGGCCGAGTGGTTCATGGACTATCACAATTCCGATGGTTCTCCGGCCGAGATGTGCGGCAATGGCATCCGGGTCTACGCGAAGTACCTCATCGAGAATGGTCTCGCCGAACTCGGCGACGGAGAGACGCTGGCGATCGGCACCCGCGGGGGAGTGCGCGATGTGCAGCGCAACGCATCAGGCTTCCAGGTCGATCTCGGTCGCTGGTCCCTCGACGGTGGAGAGCCGCTCGTTCGTGCGAAGAACCTCAAGGTCGCCCGCCCGGGGCTCGGCATCGAGATTGGCAACCCGCATGTCGTCGTCGCGCTGTCGAACGATGACGAGTTGGAGTCAGCCGACCTGACTTTCATCCCCGTGCTCGAGCCCGAGCCCCAGCGTGGAGCGAACATCGAGTTCGTCGTGCCCTCCGACCCGCTGGTCAAAGACGGCATCGGGCGTATCGGCATGCGTGTGCACGAACGCGGAAGCGGCGAGACGCTGTCCTGCGGCACCGGCGCTGCGGCCGCAGCTCTCGCTACGCGGTACTGGGCGGGCGCCGGCGCACCCAACCAGTGGCGCGTCGTGCTCCCAGGCGGATCACTGGGCGTGCGGATGTGGGCGGCCGAAGACGGCGAGCACGTCTCGCTCAGCGGTCCGGCCGAACTCGTCTACGAGGGCGACCTGACGATCTAGCAGCAACAGTTAGCGGCGTTCAGTGGCGCCGCACCCGAAGTACCCGGTATCCCTTGTTGGTTGCAGCCCGAGAGACGACATAGTCCGACGCGAGCACTCCGTCGAGCCAGTGATGCAGCGAATCGGAGCCAAGGTTCCGCTGCACGACGAGCCAGGCATCCGACCCTGATTCCAACCGGGGCAGCCAGTGCTGGAGCATGTTGTGCAACTCGTCTTTGCCGACCCTGATCGGCGGATTGGACCGGATGCTCATGAACGCCACATCTACGGGAACATCCGAGGGCTTGCAGGCGTTGATGTTGGTAAGGCCAAGAGACTGGGCATTGCGGCGCACGAGTTCGAGCGCCCGTTCGTTGACATCGACAGCCCACACGGTGGCGTGAGGCGATTCGAGGGCGAGGGTGAGCGCGATCGGACCCCACCCGCAACCCAGGTCGAGCAAATCCCCTCCGGGAGGAGCCGGCGGAGTATGGGCGAGGAGCACCTGGGTTCCGGCATCGATTCGCTCCGGACTGAAGATGCCGTTGGAGGTAACCAGGTCGTAGACCTGGCCCGCTAGCGGAACTCGGATGTTGCGAAATTTGAGCTCACTCTCGGGGATTTCTGAGAAGTAATGCTCATTGGCCATAAGGACGAACCTATCGAAATACGAGGAGCTAGGGTTAACCCAATGATTGAGACTGAGCCGTTGGATCCGCAGGATGGGGACGCAGGTGAGAGCCTCGCGCCCGACGTTATCGACCGCGTGCTGGCCAGGGCGGCCACCCGGTCATCCGGCTATTCCCTCTTTACGAGTGGAGGCGCCCAGGCGCTGCAGACCGACTCGGTCGACGAGAGGTCGACCAGCGACGGCGACCAGTTCGACAGAGAAGACCGCCAGGCGCTGAGGCGTGTCGCTGGGCTCTCCACCGAACTCGAAGACGTCACAGAGGTCGAGTATCGGCAACTGCGGCTCGAGCGCGTGGTGTTGATTGGCATCTACAGTCAGGGCAATGCCGTCGAGGCGGAGAACTCCATGCGTGAGCTGTCCGCTCTCGCCGAGACCGCCGGTGCCGTCGTGCTCGACGGACTGATGCAGCGGCGCCCGAACCCCGACCCGAGCACCTACTTCGGCAAGGGCAAGGCGGTGGAGCTTCGGGATGTCGTCGCGGCATCCGGGGCGGACACCGTCATCGTCGACAGCGAACTGGCTCCGAGCCAGCGGCGCGCACTCGAGGATGTCGTGAAGGTCAAGGTCATTGACCGCACCGCCGTGATCCTCGACATCTTCAGCCAGCATGCCAAGAGCCGTGAGGGCAAGGCCCAGGTCGAACTGGCCCAGCTCGAGTACCTCCTTCCCCGTCTTCGTGGCTGGGGTGAGTCGATGTCCCGCCAGGCCGGTGGCCAGGTGGGCGCCGGAAACGGTATGGGCAGCCGAGGACCGGGTGAGACGAAGATCGAACTCGACAGGCGCCGCATCCACACTCGGATGTCGCGACTGCGCAAGCAGATCCTCGGATTCAAGCCTGCCCGCGAGGCCAAGCGTGCCAATAGGGATCGCAACTCCGTGCCATCCGTGGCGATCGCCGGGTACACGAACGCCGGCAAGTCGTCGCTGCTCAACCGGGTGACCCGTGCCGGTGCTCTTGTCGAGAATGCGCTATTCGCAACTCTCGATACCGCGGTGCGCAAGAACCTCACAGAGGACGGCCAGGCCTACACGCTCACCGACACCGTGGGATTCGTGCGCAACCTGCCCCACCAGCTCGTCGAGGCGTTCCGCTCGACCTTCGAGGAGATCGCCGATTCCGACGTGATCCTGCACGTGGTCGACGGCTCGCATCCGGACCCTGGAAGCCAGCTCGCGACGGTGCGGGATGTCATCGGCGAGGTCGAGGCGCGTCACATTCCCGAGATCGTGGTCTTCAACAAGAGCGACCTGGTGGATGCTGACCAGCGGCTGGTGCTGCGCGGACTCGAGCCGAACGCGATCTTCGTCTCCGCTCGCACGGGAGAAGGCGTGGAAGAACTCCTCGCCGCGATCGCCGCGGCGCTTCCGGTGCCATCGATCGAACTCGATCTGCTCATTCCCTACGAGCGCGGTGATCTCATCTCCTCGATCCACGAGCACGGCAGGATCCTCGCCACCTCCTACGAGGAGGCCGGCACCCGGATCTCTGCACTCGTGAACGAAGAGCAGGCGGCCGCGCTGCGACCGTTCGCCTCTGTACTGGCAAAATAGGCACTGGTGAAATAACTGCCTGTAAACGTCCGTAATACTTGACCCCTCTCAGCGGTCGCTTGCTAGTGTGATCTACCAAGTCGGCCGGTGGTTTAGGGCGACGGTGCGACCGCCGAGCCCGGCACCCGCCCACAGGAGCCCTCGAGGCCAGCATCCGTATTCCGATGTCCTGTGAGGCCTTCACGGCTCACAGGATGTCGCCCGTCGAAGGATTGGACCTGACAGTGTCGCAGGCAGAGACTCGAGCGCCGAGAACCCCGTTCTCCTTCGAGCTCTTTCCGCCGCGATCCCAGGCGGCACAGGATTCGCTTCCCGAGACGATTCAGAAGCTCGCACAGGTGGGGCCGGAATTCATCTCGGTAACCTACGGGGCCGGCGGTTCGTCACGGGAGAGTTCCCTCGAGGTGCTGCGGTACATCCTGGAGCAGACCAGCGTGCAGCCCATGGCGCATCTCACCTGCGTCGGGTCGTCGCATCACGAGGCCAATCGTCTCGTGCGGGAGTTTCTCGACGCCGGAATCACCAGCTTCCTGGCGGTGCGTGGAGACCCTCCGCGCGGCGCCATCGAGGGCGATCAGTTTCTCGGCGATCTCCGCACAGCTTCCGAGCTTGTGCAGCTGATTCATCGCGTGCAGACGGAGCGTGCCCAGTACGCGACGGTTCCTTCGCGCACGGCGGCCGGCATTGGCCAAATCCGCTCAAACCGACCCAAGGTACGCGTCGCCGTCGCGACCTTCCCGAACGGTCATCCACGATCCAGTCGGGTCAACCAGGATATCGACGTGCTGCTGGCTAAGCAGACGTCTGGGGCTACGCTCGCGATCACGCAGCTGTTCTTTCATGCCGACGACTACCTCGGCTTCGTCTCGGCCGCCACGACTGCGGGCGTGGTCATTCCGATCGTTCCCGGCCTCATGCCGGTGACATCCTCGGTCCGTCTGAAACGTGTCCTCGAGCTGAGCGAGGAACGCGAGCCCGCAGAACTGGCTCGTCGGCTCGCTGCCGCAGAGTCGGCAGAGGAGCAGTTCGAGATCGGTATCGAGCACTCCATCGCACTCGCCAATGAGCTCCTTGAGGGCGACGCTCCGGCGCTGCACCTTTACACCCACAACACCCACCGAGCCGCGCTCTCCGTACTGGAGGGCGTCGGACTGGTCGATTCATCCGCCACAGCACTAACGAACAGCAAGGAATCCGTATGACGTCGCCCACATTTCCCACCGGCAGCATCCTGGGCTATCCACGGATCGGTCGCCGCCGCGAGCTGAAGAAGGCCGTCGAATCCTTCTGGGCCGGTTCGATCACCGCAGAGCAGCTCGAGGCCACTGCCGCCGAACTGCGCGCCGTCACCCGCCAGCGCCTCGTCTCGCTCGGGCTCGGGGCGACCGATTCCTCGATTCCGGAGGCCTTCTCCTACTACGATCAGGTACTGGATGCCGCGGTCACCGTCGGTGCCGTTCCGACCCGTTTCTCCTCTCTCGTGCGGGCCGACGGCACCATCGATCTCGCCGGTTACTTCACGATCGCCCGCGGTGAGGGGCAGAACACCCCCGCGGAGATGACCAAGTGGTTCGACTCGAACTACCACTACCTCGTGCCTGAGATCGGTCCGGAGACGGACTTCCATCTCGCCTCCGACCGCCTAATCCGCGAGGTGGCCGAGGCGACGACATCCGGGTATCGTACCCGTCCGGTGATCGTCGGCCCTGTCACCTTCCTGCTGCTCAGCAAGGCGAGTGAGGGCGCGCCTGAGGGGTACCAGCCGCTCGACCGCCTCGACGACCTGCTCCCGGTCTACGCCGAACTGCTGGCGGCTCTCACAGCCGTCGGGGCAGAGTGGGTGCAACTCGACGAGCCCGGCCTCGTGAGCGAGAGCATCGACGTGCCGCGCGACCAGGTACTCGCGGCGACCAAGCGGGCTTACGACGCGCTGAGCGCCGTACCCGCGCGCCCACAGATCTTCGTTGCAGCTCCCTACGGCAGCCTCGACGACGCTCTGGCCGTGCTGGACTCGACGCCGATCGAAGCCATCGGCCTCGATCTGGTCCGCGGCACGATCCCAGAAGGATTCCACACCGAGAAAACCATTGTCGGCGGCGTCATCGACGGCCACAATATCTGGCGGAGCGACCTGGCCGGTGCTTTCGACAAGCTCGAGAACTTGCGCGAGCTGAGCCCGAGCGTCGCGGTCACGACATCGACCTCGCTTTTCCACACGCCGCACGATGTAAACGACGAGCCGCTGCTCAGCGACCAGTTGAAGAGTTGGCTGGCCTTCGCCGACCAGAAGGTCGGTCAGGTTGCCGTCCTCGCCAAGGGTCTTGCCGAAGGTAAGGCGACGATCCAACCGCAGCTGGATGCCGCATCCGCAGCTCTCAACGATCGTCACCATGCCGTGGGCGTGCGTGACGGTGCCGTTCGAGCTCGCGAGGCTGCGTTGACGCCCGCGGACTTCTCCCGTGGCGACTACGCCACACGGCTCGCAGCCCAGGACGCAGCCCTCGGACTGCCGTTCCTGCCGACGACGACGATCGGTTCGTTCCCGCAGACCGGCGACATCCGAAAGTCGCGCGCGGCCTTCGCCAATGGCTCGATCACCGAGGAGCAGTACAAGGAGGCGATGCGCGCGGAGATTCGCAACGTCGTCGAGTTGCAAGAATCCATCGGTCTCGACGTCATCGTGCACGGGGAGCCAGAGCGCAACGACATGGTGCAGTACTTCGCCGAGAACCTCGATGGCTTCGCGGTGACCCAGAACGGCTGGGTGCAGTCCTACGGCAGCCGCTGTACGCGCCCGTCCATTCTCTGGGGGGATGTCTCCCGTCCGTCGCCGATCACCGTCGAGTGGTCGACCTATACGCAAAGCCTCACACCGAAGCCGGTCAAGGGGATGCTCACGGGCCCCGTGACAATCCTCGCCTGGTCGTTCGTGCGTGACGATCAGCCACTTGGCGAGACGGCCAACCAGGTCGCGCTCGCCCTCCGCGACGAGATCGCCGATCTCGAAGCTGCCGGAATCGGCATCATCCAGGTGGACGAGCCTGCATTGCGTGAGCTGCTGCCGCTCAAGAAGAAAGACCACGCCGGCTACCTCGACTGGTCGGTTGGCTCCTTCCGCCTGGCTACGGCCGGTGTCGCCGACAGGACGCAGATCCACACTCACCTCTGCTATTCGGAGTTCGGTGTGGTCATCGATGCCATCAACAATCTGGATGCGGATGTCACCTCCATCGAGGCGGCTCGCTCCAAGATGGAGGTTGTGCCCGACATCCAGCGCAGCGGCTTCGGTCGTGGCATCGGACCGGGCGTCTACGACATCCATTCGCCGCGCGTGCCGTCCATCGACGAGGTCACCGACCTGATCGAGATCGCCCTCGGCTCGATTCCGGAGCGCCAGGTCTGGGTCAACCCCGACTGCGGCCTCAAGACCCGCGGGTATGACGAAACCGTCGAGTCGCTGACCAACGTGCTCGCCGCTACGCGTGCCGTACGGGAGGCGCACATCCACGCCTGATGCCTGCGATCGGGGTCACTGCGACCTGGCGGGGCCGACCCGTTGGCCCGTCCTGGCCGCGGTGACCCCGATTTCGAGAATCTGTCCTTGAGCGCGGACTAGCTAAACAGACCGCAGCACCGCCACGACTTTGCCGAGCAGCTCGGCGAAGTCGCCCAAGATCGGCGCGAAGGCACTGTTGCGAGGGAGAAGCCAGGTGTGGCCGTCCCGCTGTTGAAAGACCTTGACCGTCGCCTCGTCGTCGAGCATCGCCGCGACGATGTCGCCGTTCTCGGCATCCTTCTGCTGGCGCACGACGATCCAGTCGCCGTCGCAGATGGCGGCATCGATCATGGAATCACCCACGACCTTGAGCATAAAAAGATCGCCCTTGCCGACCAGCTGGCGGGGGAGTGGGAACACCTCGTCGACCTGCTGCTCAGCGGTAATCGGGATGCCGGCGGCGATCCGGCCGACGAGAGGCACCATCGCCGCGTCGCCGATCGGGGTCGGGTTGTCGGAGACGACACCCCCGGTGTCTTCCTGCTGCAGATCGATGAGCACTTCGAGGGCACGTGGACGATTGGGATCGCGGCGCAGGTAGCCGCTCAGCTCCAGCTGGTTCAGCTGGTGGGTGACGCTCGAAAGGGATGAGAGTCCGACCGCGTCACCGATCTCACGCATGCTCGGCGGATAGCCACGGTTCGCCACCGCACGCTGGATGACATCGAGGATCGCGAGCTGCTTATCGCTGAGGCTCTTGCGCCGACGGGTACCCGGCTTCTCCTGTGTAGGGCCGGCTTCTCGAGGTTCGCTCGCGTCGTCCATATCTCTCCCGCTCGTTCTGGCGACTTTCGCCGGGCAATGTCGGTGGTGTCTGGTTACGTAATCCCCAGACAATCGAAACTGTATCCACATTCGAGCAATAAGCAAACCTTTGTTCGAGTGTGTCGCGCATCTCACTCGAGAAAAGTCGAATATCGAGCTTGATTTTGCGAACAATCGAAGATATGTTCGGAACAAAGCTTCGTATCCGGCGCTCCCGGCCGAGTGTCGGATACGAAAACCCTCCCGACGACAAACCGGAGAAGAAAGGTCGCAACTATGAGCACCGCAATCATCAACACAGCTGGAATTAACACAGCGGGAATCAACACAGCGGGAATCAACACCGTGTCGGCATCGCCTCGTTTGCACCTCACCAAGCGCGGTCGCGTGGTCCTTACCGGCCTGGCGGCTCTCCCGCTGGTGATCGGCGCTTTCTTCGTCGCGACGAACGGCGGCGGTGCTACGGCGACTGACGAACCCACTTCGGTCTCCTTCGAGCACGTCACGGTGCAGTCGGGGCAGACTCTCTGGCAGATCGCCGGCGAGCTCGCTCCCTCGGCCGACCCACGCGACGTCGTGGCAGATATCGTGCATCTCAACCAGCTGTCGGGTGCCGACCTGCAGGCCGGTCAGCAGCTCGCGATTCCCACGCAGTATTCGCACTGATCCTGTTCTGGGCGTGGTGCAGGTCGCCGGTGAATGCTGATGGCGGCCTGCGGTCATGCGGCGCTTTAGCATTGATGGGTGGCCAGTCTCAGTGATCTCCCTATCCGCGACGACCTTCGTGGTCTGAAGCCGTACGGAGCTCCGCAGGAGCACGTGCGCATCCGGCTCAACGTCAACGAGAACACGCATCCGATTCCTGAGGCTGTCGCGACCGACATCGTCATGGCGGTCGCCGAAGCCGTGCTGAGCGTTAACCGGTATCCGGATCGTGAGTTTACCGTGTTGCGAGACAGTTTGGCTGGCTATCTCGGTAGCGGGATCACGCGCGAGAACATCTGGGCAGCGAACGGTTCCAACGAGGTACTGCAACAGATTCTGCAAGCCTTTGGCGGACCGGGCCGCAGCGTCCTCGGCTTCCCGCCCACCTATTCGATGCACTCGATTATCGCCGCCGGCACCGGCACCGCCTGGGTCGCTGGTGAGCGCGACGAGAACTTCGAGATCTCGCCGGAGACGGCGGTGGCCTGGATCGAGAAGACTCGACCTGATCTCGTGTTCTTCTGTTCTCCGAATAACCCGACGGGCACACCGCTGTCGCTCGAGACCATCGTTGCCGCCTACGACGCGACCGACGGGATCGTGGTCGTCGACGAGGCCTATGCCGAGTTCGCGCCGTCCGACTTGCCCACGGCCCTCAGTCTGCTGGAGGGACGCGAGCGGCTTATCGTGTCGCGCACCATGAGCAAGGCCTTCGCCTTCGCCGGCGCCCGTCTCGGCTATCTCGCTGCGGATCCGGCCATCGCCGACGCCCTCCGTCTTGTCCGTCTGCCCTATCACCTGTCTGCGCTGACCCAGGCGGCGGCCACAGCCGCTCTCGCGCACAGCGCGGAGATGCTGGCGATGGTGGACGACATCAAGGCCCAGCGCGACCGCATCCTGGAGGAACTGCCGAAGCTCGGATTCCCCGCCTGGCCGAGCTGGTCGAATTTCGTGCTGTTTGGCGGAGTGGCCGAGCCGCACGCCGTCTTCGAGGCGCTTCTGGAGCAGGACATCATCATCCGCGACCTCGGTATCCCTAATCACCTGCGAGTCACGGCGGGTACGGTCGCCGAGACGACGGCGTTCCTCGAGGCCATGGCCGGTCTCGGTCCGATGGCTAGGATTGGCGCATGAGTACGCACCGAGTGGCCCGACTTCGGCGCGAGACGAGCGAGTCGAGCATCGAACTCGCCATCGATCTCGATGGCACCGGAAAATCTGACATCCACACCTCTGTACCGTTCTTCGACCACATGCTCACCGCCTTCTCCAAGCACTCGTTGATCGACCTTGAGGTGCAGGCGAACGGTGACACGGAGATCGATGTCCACCACACAGTGGAGGACATCGGAATCGTGCTGGGCAAGGCCATTCGTGAGGCCCTCGGCGACAAAGTGGGAATCGCCCGTTTCGGCGACGCGCTCGTGCCGCTCGACGAGGCACTCGTGCAGGCCGTGGTCGACACCTCCGGTCGTCCATTCCTGGTGCACTCCGGCGAGCCGGCTGGCTTCGAGTACCACCTCATCGGCGGCCACTTCACCGGGTCCATGGTGCGGCACGTCTTCGAGGCGATCACCTTCAACGCCGGCCTCACTGTGCACATCACCGTGCTCGGTGGTCGTGATCCGCACCACATCGCCGAGGCGGAGTTCAAGGCTTTCGCGCGCGCGCTTCGTCAGGCTGTGTCCCCGGATGCCAGGGTCAGCGGTATCCCGTCGACCAAGGGTGCGCTGTAATCGTGACCCAGCCATCCGTCGTCGTCCTCAACTACGGCAGCGGCAACGTCCACTCGGCCGCCAAGGCCCTCGAGGCGGCCGGTGCCAGGGTGGAGCTCACCGCCGACCGTAAGAAGGTTCTCGAGGCCGACGGCCTTGTGGTGCCGGGCGTCGGCGCTTTCTCGGCGGTCATGGAGGCGCTGAATTCCGTCAACGGCGCCGACCTGATCGACCGGCGTCTTGCCGGGGGTCGCCCGGTGCTCGGAATCTGCGTGGGCATGCAGGTACTGTTCGATCGCGGCGTCGAACGCGGCGTCGAGACGGCAGGCCTTGGTGAGTGGCCAGGCACCGTCACCGAGTTGGATGCCCCGATCCTGCCTCACATGGGCTGGAACACCGTCGAAGCGCCGGACGACTCGATTCTCTTCAATGGCATCGCCGACGAGCGTTTCTATTTCGTGCACTCCTATGCGGCGAGTGACTGGAGTCTCGAGGTGATGAAGCCTTTTGCCGATCCTCACCTCACCTGGGCCGAGCACGGCACCAGGTTTCTGGCGGCGGTCGAGAACGGTCCGCTCTCCGCCACGCAGTTCCACCCCGAGAAGTCGGGGGCTCCCGGCATCCGCCTCCTGTCCAACTGGATCGCGGCACTTGCGTAAGTGAGTAACATCTGAGACTTGCCGTGCGCCAGTGAGGTGTGCGGCCGAGCGGCTTCGCGGCCGAGAAAAGGCACCATGAGCGAGTTCACCAGCACCCCGGCTCTCACCCTCTTTCCCGCAGTGGATGTCGCCGACGGCAAGGCCGTGCGTCTCACCAAAGGCGAGGCGGGCAGCGAGACCAACTACGGCGATCCGGTGGATGCCGCCGTCGACTGGGCGTCGCAGGGCGCGGAGTGGATACACCTCGTCGATCTTGACGCGGCCTTCGGGCGTGGGAACAACCATGCTGTGATCAAGAAGGTGATCCGCCAGGTTCGCGGAGACGTGCAGATCGAGCTGTCCGGTGGCATCCGCGACGACGCGAGCCTCGAAGCAGCGCTCGCAACGGGTGCCAAACGCATCAACCTGGGAACCGCGGCTCTCGAGAATCCCGAGTGGGCGGCGCACGTCATCGGCGAGCTCGGCGAGACCATTGCCGTCGGTCTCGACGTGCGTGGCACCGTACTCGCGGCACGCGGCTGGACCAAGGATGGCGGAGACCTGTTCCAGGTGCTCGACCGCCTCGAGGCCGCCGGATGCAGTCGTTACGTGGTCACCGATGTCACCAAGGACGGCACACTGCAGGGCCCCAATCTCGAGCTCCTCCGTTCGGTCGCCGATCGCACAGACAAGCCGGTCATCGCCTCCGGCGGAATCTCCAACCTCGACGACATCGCCGACCTCCGTGCCCTCGTGCCGCTCGGAGTCGAGGGGGCGATCGTCGGCAAGGCGCTCTACGCCAAGGCTTTCACGCTGGCTGAGGCGCTGGACGTCGCCGGAGCCTGATGAGCGGCACCGACTCTGCGGGTACGCCGTGGGAGGGTCGACACTTCGACCACAACAGTTTCTCCGGAGACGACGGCTCGGCACCGGAGCGGTTGATCGAGTCCATCCGTCGATTTCGTTCGCGTGAGGTCGGTGAGGTCGAGGTCGTCGACGCATTTCGTGACTCGCGCCTGCTGATTCCACTCGTCGCTCGGCTGGGGGAGACCGACATCGGTGAGCACGGGCATACCCTCGACAAGAGTGCGGAACTCTCCATCGTGACGGTCGCAGGCCCTGACGGGCGCAATGTGATGCCGGTGTTCAGTTCGGTCGAAGCGATGCAGCATTGGAATGCGAAGGCTCGCCCTGTCCCTGCCGATGCCGTGCGTGTGGCACTCGCCGCCGCGAGTGAGGACACCGAACTCGTGGTCCTCGATGCGACTTCGGCGACGGAGTTCGTCATCCGCCGCCCCGCCCTGTGGGCGATCGCCCAGTCCCAGGGCTGGATGCCGAGCTACCTCGATGACGGGGTACTCCGCGAGTTCATGGTTGCTGCGCGGCCCGAGCCCGCAGTCGCAGGCGTGGTGCTCGACGCCGGGGATCCGGATGCCCGGCTGGCCGGTCCAGAACTCGTCGTGCGTCTCGCCCTGGTCCCGGGCCTGGCCAAGGGCGACCTCGACGCGCTGCTCGCCCGCCTGCAGGAACGGTGGGCGACGAGTGCTCTCATCGCCACGCGGGTGGATTCGATGCGCGTACAGCTCACGGCCGCGCCATCCGCTTAGCTGGCGGTCATTCCCGGGCCTACTCGCAGCGGGCGGGTCTACGCTGACTGTCATGAGCGGCAACGGATCGGGGCGCGAGCCCAGCGGGTGGCTGTTCAATGAGAAGCCCCGGGAGCGTCGTACACCACCGACTCGCCGGCCATTCTCCCTGCGCAATCGTTCGATCTACTGGTGGCTCAATGTCATCTTCGTCGTCGTGCTGCTCGGGATGATCTTCGGCGCCGCCGCGCAGCCCTGGTTCTTCGTGGTGGCCATCGTCTGGATGGGTCTCGGTGTGTTCGTGACGGTCAGGGCGCGCCGCAACCAGCCTCCGCCACCCCGCCTGTTCGACGACGAGTCGGGCGATAGCCGGAATAATGGCTGAGTGACTTCCGAACGCACCCCGCTCCGCCTGATCGTTCTCGACCTCGATGGCACCCTGCTCGGCGCGGCCGGTCTGGTGAGTGAGCGGAACGCGGCCGCACTGCATCGCGCTTCTGAGGCCGGCGCACGCGTCGTCATCGCAACGGGACGCCCACCGAGGTGGATCGAACCGTTGAAGGTCGATGTGCCGTCGTCGACCGCGCTGTGCTGCAACGGTGGGATCATCATGGATCTCGACTCCGGTACCGTCATCACCTCCTACCCGCTCGACGGTGCACGGCTGCTGACGGCGATTACCGAGCTGCGATCTACCGGCGCCGAATTCTCGGTCGGCGTCGAGGGACTGCCGGAGTTCGGCATCGCGCTGGAACCAACCTTTCCCTTCCGTGGTGATTCGGAAGTTCGTCGCACTGAAGTGGCTGAACTCTGCGCCGCCTATGTCGTGAAGGCGCTCATCCGCACCGAGCCGGGTGAGGAACAGGCGGTGATCAGCCATTTCGACAGTTTCTACCGTGACGATTTCACTCTCACCCGCTCGACCAATGACGGTTTGATCGAGATCTCGCTCGCCGGCATCACGAAGGGTGCGGTGATCGAGGGACTCGCGAAGGAGTGGGGCATCTCTCCCGAGCACGCGATCGCGTTCGGCGACATGCCCAACGACATCGAGATGCTGCGCTGGGCCGGATGGTCGGTGGCCATGGGCAACGCGGATGACACGGTCAAAGCAATCGCGTCAGAGGTGGGAGAGCACCACGATCACGACGCCGTCGCGCAGGTGCTGGAGCGCTGGTTCTAGCGCGAGCATCCCGACGGCCTCATCGGGTCAGTTGACGGGGCCTGTCCACTTCTCGCCAGCGCCGAAACCCGGTGCATCGGGAATCGTGGATGCTTCGCGGAAGGCGAGTTGCACGGAGCGCAGTCCGTCGCGCAGCGCCCTGGCATGCTGGTCTCCGAGGTCCGGCGCGCTCGCCGTGACGAGTCCGGCAAGAGCGTTGATGAGTTTGCGAGCCTCGTCAAGGTCGAGCTGGCTCTGCGGATCATCCGCCAGACCGCATTTGACGGCGGCCGCGCTCAACAGGTGCACGGCGACCGTGTTGATCACTTCGATGGCCGGCACGTCGGCGATATCGCGGGCGGCGCTGTATTCCTGACCTGCGCTGTGTTCTTGGCCGGCGCTGTGTTCTTGCGCGGCGCTGTCGTCGAAGGCGTGGACGTGCTCTGTCTCGCTCATTAGGGGAATCCTCTGTTACACTGAACGCTGGCTTCGAGACTTTTGGTTTCGAAACGAAAGTGGAGATTCTCCCACCCGCGCTTGACCGCTTTGCGTGTCTATTCGACACACCGTTCTTTACTGAATAAATCAAGGTTACCGGGTTGTTGGTGCCCCCTCTGCGTGCTCCCAAGGCAGGCAGAGAGTCCAGGGTGCTGTGCTTGGTGACCGGATAATTCGGATGCTGGTGCACAAATTTTCTTCTTCGTCGTGAGCTTCGACATCCCGTCGGCTCGCTCTGGCCAACAGAACTGACTAAGGAGTTACGCATCAGCGATCCCCGTACCAATGACCGAATCCGCGTGCCGGAGGTCCGACTTGTTGGCCCCAACGGCGAGCAGGTCGGTGTAGTGCGCATTGAAGACGCAATTCGTCTTGCCCAGGAGGCCGACCTGGATTTGGTTGAGGTTGCTCCCAATTCCAAGCCTCCCGTTGCCAAGATCATGGATTTCGGCAAGTTCAAGTACGAAACTGCGCAGAAGGCGAAAGAAGCCAAGCGCAACCAGTCGAACACGATCCTCAAAGAGGTTCGCTTCCGGCTCAAAATCGACGTTCACGATTACGAGACCAAGCGCAAGCGTGCCGAGGGTTTCCTTCAGGGCGGTGACAAGGTAAAAGCCATGATCCTGTTCCGTGGCCGCGAGCAGTCGCGTCCGGAGCAGGGCGTTCGCCTGCTGCAGCGTTTCGCCGAGGACGTGTCGGAATTCGGCACCGTCGAATCGACCCCGACCATCGATGGCCGCAACATGGTCATGGTGATCGGGCCCCTCAAGACGAAGGCCGAGGTGAAGGCCGAGCACGATGCGAAGCGCCCCGCTTCGAAGCCCGCTCGTTCCGAGCGCCCTGCCGCAGCTGTCCCAGAGGCAGTATCTGCGGCGTCCGTGAAGGCCGCACCGGTCGTCGCAGCCCTGTCAGAAGCTCCGGCTCCGGCCGCAGCGAAGGCGGCAGAGGCTCCAGCGCAGCCTGCTGAGGTTCCCGCGAAGGCCGCAGAGGCTCCCGCTAAGGCCGCTGAGGCTCCCGCGAAGACCGCCGCTCCTGTGAAGGAAGCGCCGGTTGCTGAGGTCGCTCCGGAGAAGCCCGCCGCCCCCACAGCAGCGAAAGCTGCTCCGGCAAAGGAAGCGCCCGCCAAGGCCGCTCCGGTCGCAGCTGCACCGGCCGCAACCAAGACCCCTGCCCCGAAGGCGCCCGCTTCCAAGGCGACGCCCGCGACGGCAGCCAAGCCCGTTCCGACGCCCGGCGCTGTGCCGAAGCCTCGCGCCGTGGCACCGAAGACTGCACCAGCAGATGTTGCGACGGATTAGTCACTAATTCTGTCGAGTAGCACGAATAAGGAGAGAAATGCCCAAGCAGAAGACGCACTCCGGCACCAAGAAGCGATTCAAGGTCACCGGTAGTGGAAAGATCATGAAGCAGCAGGCTGGCATGCGCCACAACCTGGAGTCGAAGTCGGGCCAGCGCAAGCGCCGCCTCAACCAGGACCAGGTCATCGCTCCGGCGAACGTCAAGGCCATCAAGAAGCTTCTCGGCAAGTAACGCCGACTACGAATAAGGACTAGGAAATGGCAAGAGTAAAGAGGGCCGTCAACGCCCACAAGAAGCGTCGGGTAATCCTCGAGCGCGCATCCGGTTACCGCGGCCAGCGTTCGCGCCTCTACCGCAAGGCCAAGGAGCAGGTCACCCACTCCCTCGTCTACGCCTACCGCGATCGTCGTGCCCGCAAGGGTGACTTCCGTCGCCTGTGGATCCAGCGCATCAACGCTGCATCCCGCGCCAACGGCCTCACCTACAACCGCCTCATCCAGGGCTTGAACCTGGCCGGCGTCGGTGTCGACCGTCGTATCCTCGCCGACCTCGCCGTGACCGAGCCCGCCACGTTCGCCGCGCTCGTCGCCACTGCGAAGGCCGCTCTCCCGGCCGACACCTCGGCCCCGAAGGTCAGCGCCGCGTAATTCCGACCTCGAAGGAAGCCCGGTGACCGATGGTTGCCGGGCTTTCTTGGTAAGTGCGCTGTTGTTTCGGCCTTCCGCTGTCGCGAATTGCGCAGCGGAAGGCCGAAACAACAGCGCAGGGCGGAGACAGGCGTGAGTTCAGCCCGCATTCACCGCGCCCGAATAGGATGGGCCCGTGCTCGATAACCCCCGCTCGCCCCGCGTGAGAAGCGTCGCCAAGCTCGCCAAGCGTGAGGCTCGGGCGACCACGGGCCTCTTCCTGCTCGAGGGTCCACAGGCCGTCGCTGAGGCGATGACTTTTCGTCCGCAGCTGGTCGTTGAGCTCTACGCGACCCCGACCGCCATCGAGCGTTACACCGATATCGCTCAGGCCGCAGTGGATGCCGGCGTCGATGTCGAATTCGTCACGGAACAGGTTCTCGATGCCATGGCCGACACCGTCACCCCCCAGGGGATCGTCGCGGTCTGCCACCAGTTTCCGACCTCGGTCAAAGACATCCTGCGCTCGGAGCCCAAGCTCATTGCGATCCTCGAGGAGGTGCGCGACCCTGGCAACGCCGGCACCATCATCAGGGCGGCGGATGCTGCGGGCGCTGACGGCGTGATCTTCACCGGTCGCAGCGTCGACCTCTACAACCCCAAAGTGGTGCGGGCCTCCACCGGCTCGATCTTCCACCTGCCGGTCGCGGTCGGAGCCGAGCTCGAGAGTGTGATTCAGAAGGCGCGCGAGGCCGGTCTCACCGTGCTCGCCGCCGATATCAAGGGCGACGACCTGCTCGCAGCACGTCGCGAGGGCCTGCTGGTGCAGCCGACAGCCTGGCTCTTCGGCAACGAGGCGCGTGGCCTGTCCGACGAGCACTTCGCACTCGCCGATCGGGCCATCACGGTGCCGATCTACGGTCATGCCGAGTCGATGAACCTGGCGACGGCGGCATCCGTCTGCCTCTATGAAAGCGCGTTCGCCCAGCAGGATGCTTAGCGGGGATCAACGATCACAAGTCGGCATCGTCCTCGGCCTGTCACACACCCGCGACGTGCCGTGACGTATGGTGATGTCGTATGGAGCCCCTGAATTCGACACCGGCCACCTCCAATATCACTGCGCAGCGTGGCCAGCCCCTCGTGGTTCTCAGCGATGTCAACAAGCATTTCGGTGCCTTGCATGTGCTGAAGGACATCAGCACCACGGTGAACCGCGGCGAAGTTGTCGTGGTCATCGGGCCGAGTGGATCGGGCAAATCAACGCTCTGTCGAGCAGTCAATCGCCTGGAGACCATCGATTCCGGCACGATCAGCATCGACGGCACCGTGCTCCCCGAGGAGGGAGCGGACCTCGCACGACTGCGTGCCGACGTGGGAATGGTCTTCCAGTCGTTCAATCTCTTCGCCCACAAGACGGTGCTCGAGAACGTGTCACTCGCGCCCATCCGAGTGCGGAAGATGTCCAAGAAGGCGGCCGAAAGCAAGGCGATGGAACTGCTGGAGCGTGTCGGGGTGGCAAATCAGGCGTCCAAGATGCCTGCTCAGCTGTCCGGCGGACAGCAGCAGCGAGTGGCGATCGCACGCTCGCTTGCGATGTCTCCGAAACTGATTCTGCTCGATGAGCCGACCAGCGCTCTCGACCCGGAGATGATCAACGAAGTGCTCGACGTGATGGTCGGGCTGGCTCGCGATGGCATGACGATGATCGTCGTGACCCATGAGATGGGCTTCGCACGGAAGGCCGCGGATCGCGTGCTCTTCATGGCCGACGGAGAGATCGTCGAGGAGGCGAAGCCCGAAGCCTTCTTCACGGCACCGAAATCGCCACGCGCGCAAGACTTTCTCTCCAAAATACTTGCGCACTGAACGTGGCGCATGATGCACCAGTAACCAACTCCAAGAGAGGGACAACAGCGCATGAAATCAAGAAAGCTTGCACTCATCGGGCTGGCCGCGGCGAGCGTACTCGCACTGGCCGCCTGTGCGGGAGGCGATTCAGGGGCGACATCGACGCCCGTCGCGAAGCCGTCGTTCGCAGCCGGAACGACTATGGCGAAGCTGGCCGATGCCGGCAAGATCACTATCGGCACCAAGTTCGACCAGCCGCTCTTCGGCCTGGATGGCCTCGACGGCCCACAGGGGTTCGACGTGGAGATGGGCAAGCTCATCGCGTCGAAGCTCGGAATCGCCGCTAACAAGATCGAATGGAAAGAGACCGTCTCCGCGAACCGTGAGCCGTTCATTCAAAACGGCACCGTCGATCTGGTGGTCGCGACCTACACGATCAACGATGCCCGCAAAGAGGTCATCTCGTTCGCTGGACCCTACTACACGGCTGGACAGTCGATCCTGGTAAAAGCAGACAACAAGAGCATCAAGAGCGAGAAGGACCTGGTGGGAGAGTCGGTATGTTCGGTCACCGGTTCCACCCCGGCTGCCAAACTCGCTGAGATCGGTGCAAAGCCGCTGCTGACGGACACTTACTCCAACTGCCTGGAGCCGTTGCGCGGCGGCCAGGCCGTTGCGGTGAGCACCGATAACGTGATCCTCGCGGGTCTTGCAGCCCAGAACGAGGGCGAATTCAAGGTTGTCGGCAAACCCTTCACGCAGGAGCCTTACGGCATCGGCGTGAAAAAAGATGACACGGAGTTCCGCAACTTCATCAACGACGTGCTCGAGGCCTCCTACAAGGATGGCGCGTACAAGAAGGCATGGGAAGACACCGCCGGCAAGGTTCTGCCGTATGTGAAACCCCCGGCAGTCGACCGGTACTAAAAGCTCAAATGGAGCGGGACAGCCCTTAGCGGCTGTCCCGCTCCCGACATAATGCGGAAGGGACGGCCAGCGCGTGGACGCGATCATTGCGAACCTGCCTCGGTTCTTCACCGGCTTCGGCGCAACGCTCAGCCTGCTGTTGATCTCAGGGGTATTGGCTCTCGTCATCGGCACGATCATCGCGGCGATGCGAATCTCACCGATCCCCTCGTTGCGTGGCTTCGCGACGGTCTACACCGAGGTGCTCCGGAACACGCCGCTCACCCTTGTATTGTTCTTCTGCGCCATCGTGCTGCCCTACCTGGGGTCGACGTTTCCTTATTACTTCAGTGCCGTTATCGGACTGACGCTGTACACCTCGCCGTTCGTCGCGGAAGCGCTGCGCTCAGGAATCAACGGTGTTCCGGTTGGCCAAGCTGAGGCGGCGAGAAGCCTCGGGCTCGGCTTCGGTCAGAGTGTCGGCCTCATCATCTTTCCCCAGGCTTTCCGCATGGTGATTCCGCCGCTCATCAACGTCCTGATCGCCCTGACCAAGAACACCTCGGTCGCGGGCGGCTTCTTCGTGGTCGAGCTCTTCGCCGTCGCGAAGGAACTGACGAACGCCAACGGTAACGCGGTGATCCCGGTCCTTCTCGCGATAGCAGTGTTCTATCTGGTCATCACTGTGCCTCTGGGCATCCTGGCTGGTCGTCTCGAAAAAAGGTGGGTGGTGCAGCGATGAGCACCTCGGTATTGTTCGACGCACCCGGTCCCAAGACCCGTCGCCGTTCACGCATCGTGTCGATTGTCGTCCTGGTGCTCATCGCTGCGCTTCTCGTCTGGGTAGGGCTTACGCTCGGCGCCCCGCGTAAGGCGTCCGGGGGGCTCACTCTCCCGGGCTACTTCGACCCCAGCCGCTGGGACGTGTTCACTAACCCGGTGCTGTGGAGACGGGTCGGGCTCGGGTTGCTCGCCACGCTGGAAGCGGCTGCCATCGCGGCGACCTTCGCGATCCTGATCGGAATCGGATTCGCCCTTCTCCGAACCTCGGTCTATGCGGCGGTTCGGGTACCGACGACGATCATTCTGGAGTTCTTCCGGGGCATGCCAGTTCTGCTCATGATGCTGTTCATCCTTCTTGTCGCATCGACAGGTGCTTTCTGGGCCGTGGTCATTGCGCTCGCCATCTACAACGGCGCGTTGATCGGCGAGTCACTGCGTGCCGGTTTGGTCTCGTTGCCTCGCGGGCAACGAGAAGCCGGGCTGAGCCTCGGCCTCACCCGCCTGCAGACCAAGATGCGTATCGAGTTTCCGCAGGCTTTTCGGCAGATGCTGCCGATTATTGTTGCCCAACTCGTCGTTCTGCTGAAAGACACCAGCCTCGGCTACATCGTGGGTTACAACGAGCTGATTCGCACCACGATGAACAATCTCTCCAGTGCCCTCGGTAACCGATATCTGTTCTCGTTCTTCCTCGTCACCCTGGCGATCTACCTTGTCGTCAACCTGTCGCTGTCGGCCTTCGCCCGCTGGCTGGCCAAGCGCGGCGCCTCCGGCGGACGGCCGTCACGGGATGAGGAAGTCATGGACTCCAAGATCTCGGTCGTCGGCGGTCCGCAGTAGGCAGCGTCGTGCCGACACGGGAGCCGGATCCATCCCGGTAAACTTGTGACTCGTGCCAGAGCTCACCCCCATCACCGAAGACAACGTCGCCGCGGCGGTGGATGCTGCGCTCGCAGCCATCGCTGAGGCGCCAGACACGGCCAGCCTGAAGTCGGTGCGCGCGCAGCACATCGGTGAGGCCTCCGCGCTGGCCCGTATGAACGCGACGCTCGGATCGCTGCCCAACGGCCAGAAGGCTGCCGCCGGCAAGCTCATGGGTCAGGGTCGCGGTCGGGTGACCAAGGCCGTCGAGCAGCGCGAGGCAGAACTCGCCGTCGTCGAAGAACGCGAACGACTCGCGGCCGAGACAGTGGATGTCACGGCCTTGGCGTCCCGTTGGACTCCCGGTGCGCGGCATCCACTCAACCTGCTGCAGGAACTGATCGGCGACGTCTTCGTCGGCATGGGTTGGGAGATCGGGGAAGGACCGGAACTCGAGAACGAGTGGTTCAACTTCGACGCGCTCAACTTCGACGAGGATCACCCTGCTCGCGCCATGCAGGACACCCTCTTCGTCGATCCGGTCGATTCGCACCTGGTGCTGCGCACGCAGACCAGCCCTGTGCAGATCCGCTCGCTGCTCACCCGCGAGCTTCCCGTCTACGTGGTCTCTCCCGGCAAGGTGTTCCGCACCGACGAACTCGACGCGACCCACACTCCGGTGTTCCACCAGGTCGAGGGCATCGCTATCGACAGGGGGCTCACCATGGCGCACCTGCGCGGCACCCTCGAGCATTTCGCCCGCATCATGTTCGGCGAGGAGGCGAAGATCCGTCTGCGCCCCAACTATTTCCCGTTCACCGAGCCGAGTGCGGAGATGGATGTCTGGCAGCCGAACGCCAAAGGCGGCGCCCGCTGGGTCGAGTGGGGCGGATGCGGCATGGTCAATCGCAACGTGCTGCGCGCCGCGGGTATCGATCCCGACGAATACCAGGGCTTCGCCTTCGGCATGGGCATCGAGCGCACGCTGCAGTTCCGCAACGACCTCAACGACATGCGCGACATGGTCGAGGGCGATATCCGTTTCAGCCAGCAGTTCGGAATGGTGGTCTGATGCGTATCCCGATCAGCTGGCTCAGCGAATTCGTCGACGTTCCTGCCGATGTCACCCCTGAAGACGTTCACGCCGCCCTCGTCAAGGTCGGCCTCGAAGAAGAAGATGTGCACGGCTTCGAGGTGACCGGACCGGTCGTCGTCGGGCAGGTTCTCGAGTTCACGCCCGAGCCGCAGAGCAACGGCAAGACGATCAACTGGTGCCAGGTGGATGTCGGCGAGGCCGAGCCACGAGGCATCGTCTGTGGTGCCCACAATTTCGCCGTCGGCGACAAGGTGGTGGTGTCGCTTCCCGGCGCCGTACTGCCCGGACCCTTCCCGATCTCCGCTCGTAAGACCTACGGCCATGTCTCCGACGGCATGATCGCCTCGGCGCGCGAGCTGGGGCTCGGCGAGGAGCACGACGGCATCCTCCGTCTCGCCCCGCTCGGCCTCGATCCAGAGGTCGGCACGGATGCGATCGCACTGCTCGGTCTCGACGACTGGGCCGTCGAGGTCAACATCACTCCCGACCGCGGCTACGCATTCTCCATCCGTGGCATCGCCCGCGAGTATTCGCACGCCACCGGTTCCCCGTTCCGCGATCCCGCAGCCGCAGTGACGCCGATCGAGGGCTCTGGTTTCTCCGTGACCGTTGACGACCGCAACCCGGTGCGTGGCGAGGTCGGTGTATCCGTCTTCGCGACCCGCGTGGTCCGCGGCATCGACGCGACCGCGCCGTCGCCCGCATGGCTGGTCGGGCGCCTCAAGCTCGCCGGCATCCGCTCGATCTCGCTCGTCGTGGATGTCACGAACTACGTGATGCTCGAACTCGGCCAGCCGATCCACGGTTACGACCTCGACAGGCTCAGCGGTGGCATCACGGTGCGTCGTGCGGCTGAAGCCGAGGAGCTGGTGACCCTGGATGGGCAGCGCCGGAAGCTGCATCCTCAGGATCTCGTCATCGCGGACGACTCCGGTGCCATCGGTCTCGCCGGCGTGATGGGCGGGAAGTCGACGGAGATCGGCCACAGCACCTCGAACGTGCTCATCGAGGCCGCGAACTTCGATCCGGTGTCGATCGCACGCACCGCTCGTCGCCATAAACTGCCGAGCGAGGCCTCCCGACGGTTCGAACGCGGGGTGGATCCGGATGTCGCCGATGCCGCAGCCGCGCGTGTCGTCGAGCTGCTCGAACAGCTCGCCGGCGGGAAGGCTGACACACTCGGATCGCGCCTGTATGCGGCGACCGCCGCGAAGCCGATCGAGCTGCCGAACGGCTACGTGAACGCGATCGTCGGAGCGGACTACTCTGACGCGGAGACGCTGTCGGCACTCGAAGACATCGGGGGAGTGATCGAGGCGACGGATGGTGCATTGCTCGTCACGCCGCCGACCTGGCGTCCCGACCTCACCGACAAAGCGACTCTCGCGGAAGAGGTAGCCCGCATCGTCGGCTACGACCGCATCCCTGCGGTTCTCCCGGTTGCGCCTCCCGGCCGCGGTCTGACCCGCCAGCAGCGCCTTCGCCGCTCGACCGCGCAGGTGCTCGCGGCCAACGGTCTCACCGAGGTGCTGGCCTACCCGTTCGTCAACAGCGCGTCCAATGACACTTTCGGCTCGCCCGTCACCGGGAAAGTTCCGGCGGTCAGGCTGGCCAACCCGCTCGATGGTGAGGCGCCATTCCTGCGCACCTCACTGGTGCCAGGGCTGATCTCAACCGCGCACCGCAACCTGTCTCGCGGGCTCGTCGACCTCGGCATCTACGAACTCGGTCTCGTCTTCCGCCCCGAGTCCGGTCGCACCTACGGCAGTGGGCCGCTGCCCTCCGGTGTGGTGCGCCCGAGCGATGGCGAGCTCGCCGAACTGCTCGACAGCATCCCGCCGCAGCCACTCCACCTCGGAGCGCTCTTCGTCGGTGCTGCGATCGCCAAGCAGCCGGGCCAGCCCGCAGTGCAGCGGGGGCTCACGGACGCGCTCGACGCCGCGCGCCAGGTCGCGATCGCGGTTCATGCCACTGTCTCCATTCGCACTGGCTCGCACCAGGCGCTCCACCCGGGGCGGACTGCCGAGATCTTCGTCGGCGACCGGAGCATCGGATACGCCGGGGAACTACTGCCGGCACTCGCCGAGGGGTACGACCTGCCTCGCGTGACCGCGGTGCTCGAGATCGATCTCGGCCTGCTCATCGACCTGGCCGCTCGCGAGGTGTCGCCGACGCCGATCGCCACCTTCCCCGCGGCCACGCAGGACCTCTCGCTGGTAGTGCCGATCAGCACACCGGCCGGCGAAGTGCTGGCTGCGGTGGTCCAGGGCGCGGGTGAGCTGCTCGAAGATGCGCGGCTGGTCGACGACTATCGCGGCTCGGGCGTTGCGGAGGGCAGTCGTTCGCTGACCTTCGCACTGCGCTTCCGCGCGACCGACCGCACCCTGACTGCTGTCCAAGCGAGTGACGCGAAGCTGGCCGGCGCGGCACTCGCCGCCAAGCACTTCGGCGCCACCGTTCGCGAATAACGGATGCTCGGCGAAGTTCTACTATGCTCGACCCGTGGACAATTACCGCGAAACAGGATCGGCCGACCGCCGCACGTCAGTGCTCCGTGGTCTCAACCGCCTTTTCGTGGGCCTGCGCGGCGAGCGAGTAGGGGCGACGCTCCTCGATTGACCTGCTGCCTTCGGGCATAGTGGATGTGTCGAGATAGCGCCGCCGGATCATCCCTCGTCAATCCACTCAGAAAAGGCAAGAGCTATGTCCTATTCCGTCGCTGTGGCAGGTGCCAGTGGCTACGCCGGTGGTGAGCTGCTCCGTTTGCTGTCCAGCCATCCTGATTTCATCGTCTCAACGGTCACCGCGTTCCAGAACGCCGGCCAGAGACTCGTCGATGTGCAGCCGCACCTCCGTTCACTCGGCACTCTGAGTCTCGCTGAGACCACCCCGCAGAATCTCGCCGGTCACGATGTGGTCTTCCTCGCCCTGCCGCACGGCAAGTCGGGTGAGGTCACCGCACAGCTGCCCGAGAACATCCTTGTCGTCGACTGCGGTGCCGATCACCGTCTCACCGATCCCGCCGACTGGGCGGCGTTCTATGGCAGCGAGTACTTCGGAGCCTGGGCCTACGGCGTGCCGGAGTTGATCGTCGGCGGCGGCAAGCAGCGTGACAACCTGGTCGGGGCGACTCGCATCGCGGCACCCGGCTGTAATGCAAGCACGGTTGCTCTTTCTCTCGCTCCGGGCATCGCCGGCGGGGTGATCGAAGAGAAGGACCTCGTCGCGGTTCTCGCGGTCGGGCCATCCGGTGCGGGCAAGAGCCTCAAGCTCGAGAACCTCGCCAGCGAGATCCTCGGATCGGCCAATCCCTATGCGGTGGGCGGCACACATCGCCACATCCCGGAGATCCAGCAGTCGCTGCGGGGCGCGGGCGCCGTGGATCCCACGATCTCCCTCACCCCGGTGATCGTGCCGATGTCGCGGGGCATCCTCGCGACGTCCACTGCCCGCATCCTGCCCGGCACCAGCGCCACCGCGGTGCGCGACGCCTGGGCTGCGGCCTACGCGGATGAGCCGTTCATCCATCTGCTTCCCGAGGGGAAGCTGCCGCGGTCCGGTGATGCCATCGGCGCGAACACCGCTCTCATGGGCCTTGCCGTCGATCAGGCCGCTGGTCGTGTCGTCGTCATCACGGCGCTCGACAACCTGGTCAAGGGCACCGCGGGGGCTGCCATCCAGTCGGCCAACCTCGCGCTCGGTATTCCCGAGACGACGGGCCTTCCCATGGACGGAGTCGCACCATGAGCGTCACACATCCTCGGGGTTTCGAGGCGGCGGGCGTCGCCTCAGGCCTCAAGTCATCCGGCGACAAAGACATCGCACTCGTAGTCAACCGCGGGCCAGCGCAGGCGGCGGCCGCGGTATTCACGAGCAATCGCGCCAAAGCCAACCCGGTCATCTGGTCTCAGCAGGCCGTCAGCGACGGTCTGATCAGCGCGATCGTGTTGAACTCGGGCGGCGCCAACTGCTACACAGGTTCCCGCGGTTTCCAGGTCAGCCATTCGACCGCGGAGCACGCGGCAGGCCTGCTCGGCTCATCGGCGTCTGACGTGCTCATCTGCTCCACCGGCCTGATCGGCGACCAGCTGGACCTCGGGAAAGTCACCGCCGGGGTGACGGATGCCTACAACATCCTCGGTCCCGACGGCGGTGAGGATGCCGCGACCGCGATCATGACCACGGACACGCACCCGAAACAGGTGATCGTCGAACGCGACGGCTGGTCACTCGGCGGCATGGCGAAGGGCGCCGGAATGCTCGCGCCGGGGCTGGCGACAATGCTCGTCGTGATCACCACCGATGCCGACCTGTCGCCGGCGCAACTGGATACCGCGCTCCGAGTTGCCACCAGGGTCACCTTCGACAGGCTCGATTCGGACGGCGCGATGTCGACCAACGACACCGTTGCGCTGCTTGCGTCTGCGGCATCCACCATTTCACCAGATCTGGACGAGTTCGAGGCCGCGCTGACGGAGACCTGCGAGAAGCTGGCGGCACTGCTTCAGGAAGACGCCGAGGGCGCCGCGCACGACATCAACATCGAGGTCGTCAACGCGGCAACGGAGGACGAGGCCGTCGAGGTCGGGCGTGCCATCTCGCGCAACAACCTCTTCAAGGCGGCGGTCTTCGGCAACGATCCCAACTGGGGTCGCGTGCTCGCCGCTGTCGGCACGACCAGTGCCGCCTTCGACCCCTACGACATCGACGTGACGATGAACGGGATACGCGTCGCCCATGCCGGCGAACCCGACCAGTCTCGCGACCTCGTCGACCTGACTGGCCGGGCCGTTCACGTACTCGTCGACCTGCATGCCGGGTCGGCGACCGCCACCATCCGCACGAACGATCTCACGCACGACTATGTGCACGAGAACAGCGCGTACTCCAGCTGATGGGCGCTCACAGCAGTCACGCGTCGGTGAAAGCCGCGGCTCTGATCGAGTCCCTCACCTGGCTCAAGCGCTATCAGGGCCAGACCATCGTGGTGAAGTTCGGTGGCAACGCCATGGTGAACGAAGAGCTCAAGCAGGCATTCGCTGAGGACATGGTCTACCTGCGCCAGGTCGGTGTGCGCCCCGTTGTCGTGCACGGCGGTGGCCCGCAGATCTCTGCGGAACTGGAGAGGCGCGGCATCCCGAGCGAGTTCCGTGGCGGGTTGCGTGTGACAAGTCCCGAGGCGCTCGAGGTGGTACGCGATGTGCTCACCACCCAGGTCGGACCGGAGATCGTGGCTCTCATCAACGAACACGGTCCGTTCGCCCAGGCCATCTCCGGCGAAACCGACCGCCTCTTCGCGGGCACCCGTCGCGGCACCGTCGTCGACGGCGTAGAGGTCGATCTCGGCCAGGTCGGGGATGTGACATCGGTGAATCCGGCCACCGTGCTGGCGATTCTCGACGCCGGACAGATCCCCGTGGTCTCGTCCATCGCGCCCGATGCCCAGCAGCATGGCCAGACACTCAACGTGAACGCCGATTCTGCCGCTGCATCACTCGCTGTGGCGCTCGACGCAGCCAAGCTCATCATCCTCACTGATGTCGCCGGTCTCTACCGTGACTGGCCCAATCGAGACTCGCTCGTCACGACGATCGAAGCGGAAGAGCTGCGTGCACTGGTTCCATCGCTTGAATCGGGCATGATTCCCAAGATGGAAGCCTGCCTTGAAGCTGTAGACGGCGGAGTCTCCGCGGCCGCGATCATCGACGGTCGCGTGCTTCACGCGATCCTGCTCGAAGCATTCACCGCCGAGGGAAACGGAACAGAAGTCGTATCGAAGAAGGAGGAGTCGTGACCGAGCAAGGCAATGCGGTGCACATCAACGTTGGCGAACAGGATTGGCGGCAGCGCTTCGGTGACGCCATGATGGGCTCGCTCGCGGCCCCACTCGCGATGCTCGTCCGTGGCGAAGGCGCACACGTCTGGGACGTCGACGGCAAGCGTTACCTCGACTTCCTCGCCGGCATCGCGGTAAACGCACTCGGCCATGCGCATCCCGTGCTGGTGGATGCGGTCAGCAGCCAGGTGGCCACCCTCGCGCATGTCTCCAACTACTTCGCGAGCCCGCCGCAGCTCGAGCTGGCCGAGCGCCTCCGCCGGATCACTGGCGCCGGCGACCGTGGTCGGGTGTTCTTCTGCAACTCGGGCACTGAGGCTGTCGAGGCGGCGATCAAACTCGCGAGGCTCAACCGCGGCGACGGTTCCCGTACCCGCATCCTGTCGCTGGTCAACTCCTTCCATGGCCGCACGATGGGTTCGCTCTCCCTCACCGGCAAGCCGGCGATGCGCGAGCCGTTCGAGCCACTGCTGCCGGGGGTCGAGCACATCGACTCGACCGTCGAGGCTCTCGAGGCAGCCATCGACGACACCGTCGCAGCGGTCTTCATCGAGCCGATCAAAGGCGAGGCCGGCGTTCTCGACCTACCAGAGGGTTTTCTCGCGCGTGCTCGAGAGCTCACGCAGGAGCACGGTGCGCTATTGATCCTCGACGAGATCCAGACCGGTGTCGGACGCACGGGAAGCTGGTTCGCCTTCCAACAGTCAGGCATCGAGCCCGATGCGCTGGTGCTGGCGAAAGGGATTGCCGGGGGAGTGCCCATCGGCGCGCTCGTGACCTTCGGGTGGGCATCCGACCTCTTCACCCCTGGCCAGCACGGCAGTACTTTCGGTGGCAATCCGCTGGCGACCGCGGCAGGCAACGCGGTGCTCGGTGAGATCGAGCGCGCGGGACTGATCGAGAATGCGGCCATCATCGGCACGACGCTGCGCGAGATCATCGCGTCCATCGACTCGCCACTGGTCGCGGAGATCCGCGGGCAGGGTGCTCTCGTCGGGATCGGGCTGAGCAAGCCGGTCGCCGCCGAAATCGCGACCAAAGCCATGGAACTGGGGCTCATCGTCAACGCGACGAACGACTCCAGCATCCGTATAGCACCACCCCTCATCATCGGCGACGCGGAATTCGAGGAGTTCCGCGAGTTGTTCACGAAAACTCTGGAGGCTGTCTCGTGACCCGACATTTCCTGCGCGACGACGACCTCACCCAGGCCGAGCAGAGCGCTGTCCTCGACCTCGCGGTCGAACTGAAGAAGGATCGCTTCGCGGTGAAGCCGCTGGCCGGCCCGGAGACGGTCGCCGTGATCTTCGACAAGTCCTCGACCCGCACTCGCGTCTCGTTCGCCGTCGGAATCGCGGATCTCGGCGGAAGTCCGCTCATCATTAGCACGGCGAACAGCCAGCTCGGTGGCAAAGAGACCGCGACAGACACCGCGCGCGTGCTCGAGCGTCAGGTCGCCGCGATCGTCTGGCGCACTTTCGCCCAGTCCGGTCTCGAAGAAATGGCGCTCGGAACCACTGTCCCGGTGATCAACGGTCTCTCGGATGATTTCCACCCATGCCAGCTGCTGGCCGACCTGCTCACCATCCGTGAGCACCGTGGAGAACTCGCCGGACTCACATTGACCTTCGTGGGGGACGGGGCAGACAACATGGTGCATTCCTACCTCCTCGCCGGAGCCACCGCGGGCATGCACATCCGTATCGCGTGTCCGGAGGGTTACCTGCCCAAGGATTCAGTGGTGGCGGATGCTGACGCCATCGCGGTGACCACGGGTGGCTCGATCGCGATCTACACCGATCCGATCGAGGCGGTCGCCGGAGCGGATGTGGTGGTCACCGACACCTGGGTGTCCATGGGTAAAGAGGAGGAAAAGGCGCAGCGCCTGGTCGACCTCGCACGATATCGCGTGGATTCAGAGCTCATGGGCCTCGCTAAGCCCGACGCGCTCTTCCTGCACTGCCTTCCTGCGGATCGCGGGTACGAGGTGACCGCAGACGTCATCGACGGTGCACAGAGCGTCGTCTGGGACGAAGCTGAGAACCGGTTGCATGCCCAGAAAGCCCTGATGGTCTGGCTGCTGGAGCAGTCAGGTCGCTGAGTTAGCCACCCATAAACTTGAACACACAACACAAGGAGCAAATCAATGGCGGAACGCGTTGTCCTCGCGTACTCGGGCGGACTCGACACCTCGGTGGGGATCGGCTGGCTGAAGGATGCGACAGGTAAAGAGGTCGTAGCCCTCGCCGTCGATGTCGGGCAGGGTGGCGAAGACATGGAGGACATCCGCCAGCGCGCCCTCGATTGTGGTGCCGTCGAGGCGATCGTCGTCGATGCGAAGGACGAATTCGCTGACGACTTCCTCATGCCCGCACTCAAAGCCAACGCCCTGTACCAGAAGCGTTATCCGCTGGTCTCCGCGCTCAGTCGTCCGGTCATCGCTAAGCACCTCGCGATCGTCGCCAAGCAGCTCGGCGCCGACAGCGTGGCCCACGGCTGCACCGGCAAAGGTAACGACCAGGTGCGTTTTGAGGCTGCCGTAGCCGCCCTCGCGCCGGAGCTCACCAGCATCGCGCCGGTGCGGGATCTCGCCCTCACCCGCGACAAGGCCATCGTCTACGCCAACGAGCACAACCTGCCGATCCGCCAGAGCGCGGCGAGCCCTTATTCGATCGATAAGAATGTCTGGGGTCGCGCCGTCGAGACCGGCTTCCTCGAGGACCCGTGGAACGCACCCATCGAGGACATCTACGAGTACACCCAGGACCCCAGCGTTGAGAAGCCGGCGGACGAGGTCACGATCACCTTCGCCTCCGGGATTCCGGTCGCGATCGACGGTGTCGCCTACAGCACGCTGCAGATCATCGAGAAACTCAATGAGCTCGCGGGCAAGCACGGTGTCGGACGCATCGACGTCGTCGAAGACCGCCTGGTCGGTATCAAGAGTCGTGAGGTGTACGAGGCACCCGCCGCGATGGCTCTCATCGCCGCGCATGAGGCCCTCGAAAGCCTCACCCTGGAGCGAGACCTCAATCGCTATAAGCGCGGAGTCGAGGCCGAATGGTCCGATCTGGTCTATGACGGCTTGTGGTTCTCGAGCCTCAAGCGGTCACTCGATGTCTTTATCGATGACACGCAGAAGTACGTGAGCGGCGACATCCGTCTCACGCTACAGGGCGGTCGCGCCGTCGTCACCGGCCAGAGGAGCGAGCAGAGCCTCTACGACTTCAATCTCGCCACCTATGACACCGGTGACACCTTCGACCAGTCGTTGTCCAAAGGTTTCATCGAGATCTGGTCGCTGCCGAGCAAGATCTCGGCGCGCCGCGAGATAGCTGGTTGAGTTTGTCGACGCCGGGCGATCAGGTAGCGAACCGGGCCGGTGAAGCCGGCGCCCTCTGGGGTGCCCGCTTCACCTCCGGACCATCCGATGCCCTCCAGGCATTGAGCAGGTCAACCCACTTCGACTGGCAGCTCGCGGGCTACGACATCGCGGGCTCGCGGGCTCATGCCAGGGCTCTTGCCAACGCCGGCTACCTCGATGTCGATGAGCTCGCGGGCATGCTCTCGGCACTTGACGCGCTGCAGGCGGCCGTGACGGATGGCACATTCCGGCCGACCTCGGCCGACGAAGACGTGCACTCAGCGCTTGAACGCGGCCTCATCGATCTCGCGGGTCCGGCCCTGGGAGGCAAGCTCCGCGCCGGCCGGAGCCGAAACGACCAGATTGCCACGCTGACGCGCATGCTGCTGCGCGATCACGCCAAGCGCATCTCGTCGCTCGTCGTCGACCTCGTCGATGCGATCTCGGCCCAGGCCGTCACTCATGAGACGGCAGTCATGCCCGGCCGCACGCACCTTCAACACGCCCAGCCGGTTCTGCTCGCACACCATCTGCTCGCGCACTGCTGGCCACTCGTGCGCGATCTCGAGCGATTCAGGGACTGGGATGTCCGCGCCAACTCATCGCCCTACGGTTCGGGGGCTCTCGCCGGCAACACGCTGGGGCTCGATGTGCTCGGCGTTGCCACCGACCTCGGCTTCGACGCCAGCGTCGAGAACTCCATCGACGGCACCGCCAGCCGGGACGTCGTCGCGGAGTTCGCTTATGTCACCGCCCAGATCGGCATCGATCTGTCGCGCTTCGCCGAGGAAATCATCCTCTGGAACACCAGAGAGTTCGGTTTCGTCACGCTCAGCGACGCCTACTCGACTGGCTCGTCGATCATGCCGCAGAAGAAGAATCCCGACATCGCCGAGCTCGCTCGTGGCAAGGCGGGCCGGCTCATCGGCAACCTCTCAGGTCTGCTCGCCACGCTCAAGGGTCTCCCGCTCGCCTACAACCGCGACCTTCAGGAAGACAAGGAGCCGGTCTTCGACTCGATCACCACCCTCGAGGTGCTGCTACCCGCGTTCACCGGTATGGTCTCGACGCTCGACTTTCATGTCGAACGCATGGCGGAACTCGCCCCGCAGGGTTTCTCTCTTGCCACAGATGTGGCGGAGTGGCTGGTGAAGCAGAAGGTACCGTTCCGCGACGCTCACGAAATCACCGGGGCGCTGGTCTCATTTTGCGAAGGGCGCGGTGTCGAGCTCGACGAACCCACTGACGAGGAATTCGCGGCGATCTCGCCTCATCTCACCCCTGAGGTGCGCGGTGTACTCACGGTCGCTGGCTCCATCGCGAGCCGCACGGGTGCCGGCGGAACAGCCCCCGAGCGTGTCGCAGAGCAGTTGGCCGCCCTGACCCGGCGGATCAGGGAACTCGAGGAGATCTAAGAAATGACCCTGAGCAAAGACGACCGTCCGAAAAAGCCGGAGCAGACACGCACCCAGAAGATCGTGATGTGGTGCATCTATGGTGTCGTCGCGGCAATGGCGATAACGGCGGCGATCATCTTTTTCGCGAGCGGCGCGAGCCTCTTCTAGTGTTCGATCGCGATTTTCTGGCGCAGCCGGCGATCGAGGTCGCACCAGCGTTGCTCGGCGCGATCCTCATGAAGAATTCGCTGGAGGGCGTCGTCTCCGTGCGGATCACCGAAGTCGAGGCCTACCTCGGCGCGCTCGATCCCGGTTCCCACGCATTCCGTGGAAAAACCAAACGTAACGCCGTCATGTTCGAGGAACCGGGTTTTCTCTACACGTACTTCACCTACGGGATGCATGTCTGCGCGAACGTCGTCTGCTCGCCTCCCGGCACCGCGTCCGCCGTACTGCTGCGAGCGGGGGAGGTCGTCGAGGGTATCGAGCTCGCCAGGTCCCGACGTCTCACGACAAAGATCGACACGGATCTCGCTCGCGGGCCCGCCCGTCTCGTGGTGGCTCTCGGCATCACCCTCGCCGACGGGGGAGCGGACCTCGCGGTCGAACCCTTCGAACTGACTATGCCCGAGCATTCGCAACCCTTCGAGTCCGGTCCGCGAACAGGTCTCTCCGGCGACGGCGGAACGGATGCTTTCCCCTGGCGCTACTGGATCCCTGGCGCGCCGAGCGTTTCGCCTTACAAACGGCACGTCCCCAAGAAGCGTTCCCAGCCGATCAGCTAGCCTTGGCGCGCGAATGAACCATCGAGGGCAAGCGAATAGGCGACGCTGGTAATCTGGGCCGGTGCCAGCATCCGAAATCCTGTCCGACCAGCGCAACGACGATTCGTTCGACGACGTCTGGGAAGAGATCGTCTGGCGTGGACTGGTCCATGTCTCGACCGATGAGGCCGAGCTCAAGTCGGTTCTCGCGGGGGAGCCCATCACCTACTACTGCGGCTTCGATCCGACGGCACCGAGCCTGCACCTGGGAAACCTCGTGCAACTCCTCACCATGCGCCGCATTCAGCTTGCCGGTCACAAGCCGCTCGGCCTGGTCGGTGGCTCGACCGGTCTGATCGGCGATCCGCGGCCGACGGCCGAACGCACACTCAACACCAAGGACACCGTTGCCGAGTGGGTCGGATATCTCCAGGAGCAGGTGTCGCGTTTCCTCAGCTTCGAGGGCGACAATGCCGCCCGCCTGGTTAACAACCTGGACTGGACGGCGCCACTCAGCGCCATCGACTTCCTTCGGGACATCGGCAAGCACTTCCGCGTCGGCACCATGCTCAAGAAGGATGCCGTCAGCGCGCGTCTCAACAGCGACAGCGGCATCAGCTATACCGAGTTCAGCTACCAGATTCTGCAGGGTATGGACTTCCTCGAGCTCTTTCGTACCTACGGCTGCGTGCTGCAGACCGGTGGGAGCGACCAGTGGGGCAATCTCACCAGCGGAACCGACCTCATCCGTAAGGCGGAAGCCGTCTCGGCGCACGCAATCGGTACGCCGCTCATCACGAACAGCGACGGTACCAAGTTCGGTAAGAGTGAAGGGAATGCGGTCTGGCTCGACCCTGCGCTCACGAGCCCTTACGCCTTCTACCAGTTCTGGCTCAACAGCGATGATGCCGACGTGATTTCGCGCCTCAAGATTTTCACCTTCCTCTCGAAAGCCGAGATCGACAGGCTTGCGGATGCCGTGGCCGCGGAGCCGTTCAGGCGGGAGGCACAGCGCACTCTCGCCCTCGAGGTCACGACCCTCGTGCACGGCGGCGAAGCGACCCAGGCGGCCATAGAAGCTGCGGGTGCACTGTTCGGCCAGGGAGACCTCGCCGAGCTCGACAGCGGCACTCTCGAAGCAGCCCTGAGGGAACTCCCGAACACCACCACGACCTCCGACACCCTCGTGGTGCAGCTACTCGTCGATACCGGCCTAGCCGCGAGTCTCGGTGAGTCTCGGCGTGCCCTCGAACAGGGCGGGGTCTACCTCAACAACACCAAGGTCGAGGATGTCGCGCTCACCCTAGCCAGCAGCACCCTCCCCGGCGGCATGGCTGTCCTGCGTCGTGGCAAGAAAACCCTCGCCGGCATCTTCGTCGAGTAGCCAATCAGTGCGACACGCCCGGGATTGCGCATAATTTGACCGCCCCCCAAACGGCACGTAATCTTCTTACTTGTCACCCCAAAGGTTCGAAAAGCCGAAGAGCTTCCGGCCTCAAGAGGGACAACAATCCGAGTCAAATAGCAGTGAACCTCTTGTAGGAAGCTGTCTTCAGATCTTAGGATGAATAACCCACCTCGTGAGATTGTCCAGACGGTTTGGTGCGCGCTTTTCAAGCCGCTCCGGTCGATTTGACAAGGCCAGCGAAGGTGGTAAGTTAGACAAGTTGCCCGGCGCGAGAGTGCAGGCGACAAACAGGTAAAAGAGTTGCCCTGGCAGCCGAGTCGCGAGACGAGGCACCGGGAGCGTCCGATCCTTGAGAACTCAACAGCGTGCACAATGTCAAATGCCAAAAACCTCGTCTGTAGGAACTGTTTTCTAACGGTTACCGCAGAGGAGATTCCTTTGGAAAACATTTAAACAACAAAGCAAGTCAGTATTGATTTGTTCTGTCAGTTTCAAACTTGTGTCGGCCGCCTATTCCGGTGGCTTGACACACTAGATGTGCCACTGCGCTGTCTAAGGCTTTGCTTTAGCGCGAGGTGTGCAATCAAACATTTACGGAGAGTTTGATCCTGGCTCAGGATGAACGCTGGCGGCGTGCTTAACACATGCAAGTCGAACGGTGAAAGAGGAGCTTGCTCCTCTGGATCAGTGGCGAACGGGTGAGTAACACGTGAGTAACCTGCCCTTGACTCTGGGATAAGCACTGGAAACGGTGTCTAATACCGGATACGAACTTCGAAGGCATCTTCAGGAGTTGGAAAGAATTTTGGTCAAGGATGGACTCGCGGCCTATCAGCTAGTTGGTGAGGTAAAGGCTCACCAAGGCGACGACGGGTAGCCGGCCTGAGAGGGTGACCGGCCACACTGGGACTGAGACACGGCCCAGACTCCTACGGGAGGCAGCAGTGGGGAATATTGCACAATGGGCGCAAGCCTGATGCAGCAACGCCGCGTGAGGGACGACGGCCTTCGGGTTGTAAACCTCTTTTAGTAGGGAAGAAGCGAAAGTGACGGTACCTGCAGAAAAAGCACCGGCTAACTACGTGCCAGCAGCCGCGGTAATACGTAGGGTGCAAGCGTTATCCGGAATTATTGGGCGTAAAGAGCTCGTAGGCGGTTTGTCGCGTCTGCTGTGAAAACTGGAGGCTCAACCTCCAGCCTGCAGTGGGTACGGGCAGACTAGAGTGCGGTAGGGGAGATTGGAATTCCTGGTGTAGCGGTGGAATGCGCAGATATCAGGAGGAACACCGATGGCGAAGGCAGATCTCTGGGCCGTAACTGACGCTGAGGAGCGAAAGCATGGGGAGCGAACAGGATTAGATACCCTGGTAGTCCATGCCGTAAACGTTGGGAACTAGATGTAGGGTCCATTCCACGGATTCTGTGTCGCAGCTAACGCATTAAGTTCCCCGCCTGGGGAGTACGGCCGCAAGGCTAAAACTCAAAGGAATTGACGGGGGCCCGCACAAGCGGCGGAGCATGCGGATTAATTCGATGCAACGCGAAGAACCTTACCAAGGCTTGACATATACCGGAAAAGGCTGGAAACAGTCTCCCCGCAAGGTCGGTATACAGGTGGTGCATGGTTGTCGTCAGCTCGTGTCGTGAGATGTTGGGTTAAGTCCCGCAACGAGCGCAACCCTCGTTCTATGTTGCCAGCACGTAATGGTGGGAACTCATAGGAGACTGCCGGGGTCAACTCGGAGGAAGGTGGGGATGACGTCAAATCATCATGCCCCTTATGTCTTGGGCTTCACGCATGCTACAATGGCCGGTACAAAGGGCTGCAATACCGCAAGGTGGAGCGAATCCCAAAAAGCCGGTCTCAGTTCGGATTGAGGTCTGCAACTCGACCTCATGAAGTCGGAGTCGCTAGTAATCGCAGATCAGCAACGCTGCGGTGAATACGTTCCCGGGCCTTGTACACACCGCCCGTCAAGTCATGAAAGTCGGTAACACCCGAAGCCAGTGGCCCAACCGCAAGGAGGGAGCTGTCGAAGGTGGGATCGGTAATTAGGACTAAGTCGTAACAAGGTAGCCGTACCGGAAGGTGCGGCTGGATCACCTCCTTTCTAAGGAGCATGTGCAAGTCCGTCTGTATACAGCGGAATTAACTTGCCAAGTCATTTCGGAGGCATACGTCCTCCGGTGGCGCTCATGGGTGGAACATTGACATTGTGACCAGGTTGGAGACCTGGACTTAGTACGCCTTCTTCGGAAGGCTGGAAAGGTCCACGTCGAAAGCCTGGTCTTCTGCACGCTGTTGGGTCCTGAGGGACCGGGCTGGCCTGCTCCTTTGGGAGTCGGTTGACTGGACTTCTGGACCAACGATGACCTTCGGGTTGTTACGGTCTTGGACTTCGATCCCTGGCGAACTACCGGCACATGATTACTCATGACACGGCAAGCACAGGTAAGACGAAGTACCGCCCGTACTTTGAGAACTACACAGTGGACGCGAGCATCTTAGAGACTGCTCGTCAATGACATCCGGGCTTGCCCGGGCGTTCGGCGATGAGTTGATCTCTTCATTAAAGATTTTGCAATGCGTTGTTTATTCAACGTTGCGCTGATTTTTGTGTAATTTTGTCATCAAGTTTCTAAGTGCAAACGGTGGATGCCTTGGCATCTGGAGCCGATGAAGGACGTATAAATCTGCGATAAGCCTCGGGGAGCTGATAATAGAGCCTCGATCCGAGGATTTCCGAATGGGGAAACCCCGCTGGGTATAGCAATATAACCCAGTGACTCCCGCCTGAATATATAGGGCGGGTAGAGGGAACGTGGGGAAGTGAAACATCTCAGTACCCACAGGAAGAGAAAGCAAAAGCGATTCCGTAAGTAGTGGCGAGCGAAACCGGAAGAGGCCAAACCGATCATGTGTGATAGCCGGCAGGCGTTGCATGGTCGGGGTTGCGGGACTTTTTAGCAGTTACTGCCGTACTGCAACAGTTACAGCGCGATATAGACGAATGGCATTGAAAGGCCAGTCACAGAGGGTGCCAACCCCGTAGTCGAAATGTCGTAATGGCTGAAGAAGTATCCCAAGTATCACGGGGCCCGAGAAATCCCGTGTGAATCTGTCAGGACCACCTGATAAGCCTAAATACTCCCAGATGACCGATAGCGGACAAGTACCGTGAGGGAAAGGTGAAAAGTACCCCGGGAGGGGAGTGAAATAGTACCTGAAACCGTTTGCATACAAACCGTTGGAGCCTCCTTAGTAGGGGTGACAGCGTGCCTTTTGAAGAATGAGCCTGCGAGTTAGTGATCAGTGGCGAGGTTAACCCGAGTGGGGTAGCCGTAGCGAAAGCGAGTCTGAATAGGGCGTTATAGTCGCTGGTTCTAGACCCGAAGCGAAGTGATCTATCCATGGCCAGGTTGAAGCGACGGTAAGACGTCGTGGAGGACCGAACCCACTTCAGTTGAAAATGGAGGGGATGAGCTGTGGATAGGGGTGAAAGGCCAATCAAACTTCGTGATAGCTGGTTCTCTCCGAAATGCATTTAGGTGCAGCGTTGCGTGTTTCTTGCCGGAGGTAGAGCTACTGGATAGCTGATGGGCCCCAAAAGGTTACTGACGTTAGCCAAACTCCGAATGCCGGTAAGTGAGAGCGCAGCAGTGAGACGGTGGGGGATAAGCTTCATCGTCGAGAGGGAAACAACCCAGACTACCAACTAAGGTCCCAAAGCGTGTGCTAAGTGGGAAAGGATGTGGAGTTGCATAGACAACCAGGAGGTTGGCTTAGAAGCAGCCACCCTTGAAAGAGTGCGTAATAGCTCACTGGTCAAGTGATTCCGCGCCGACAATGTAACGGGGCTCAAGCACACCACCGAAGTTGTAGATTTCGTATAGTAGCCCGGCCCACTTTTGTGGGTCCAGGCGTACGGAGTGGTAGGAGAGCGTCGTGTGGCGAGCGAAGCGGCGGTGTAAACCAGCCGTGGATGCCACACGAGTGAGAATGCAGGCATGAGTAGCGAAAGACGGGTGAGAAACCCGTCCTCCGAAAGAACAAGGGTTCCAGGGCCAGGCTAATCCGCCCTGGGTAAGTCGGGACCTAAGGCGAGGCCGACAGGCGTAGTCGATGGACAACGGGTTGATATTCCCGTACTGACGAAGAACCGCCCAAGATAATCCAGCGATGCTAAGTGTCTGAATCCCATAGATGGATCCCTTCGGGGTGAAGCGTTGGGCCTAGCACACGACCCTATGCTGGTGCGTTTAGCGTATTAACAGGTGTGACGCAGGAAGGTAGCTGAGCCGGGCGATGGTTGTCCCGGTCTAAGGATGTAGGGCGAACGATAGGCAAATCCGTCGTTCACATAGCCTGAGACCCGATGGGTAGCTCTTACGAGCGAAATCAGTGATCCTATGCTGCCAAGAAAAGCATCGACGCGAGGTTCAAGTCACCCGTACCCCAAACCGACTCAGGTGTTCAGGTAGAGAATACCAAGGAGATCGAGAGAATCGTGGTTAAGGAACTCGGCAAAATGCCCCCGTAACTTCGGGAGAAGGGGGGCCCGCGGTGTGAAAGGACTTGCTCCTGGAGCACCATACGGCCGCAGAGACCAGTGGGAAGCGACTGTTTACTAAAAACACAGGTCCGTGCCAAGTCGCAAGACGATGTATACGGACTGACGCCTGCCCGGTGCTGGAAGGTTAAGAGGAACGGTTAGCCGCAAGGCGAAGCTGAGAATTTAAGCCCCAGTAAACGGCGGTGGTAACTATAACCATCCTAAGGTAGCGAAATTCCTTGTCGGGTAAGTTCCGACCTGCACGAATGGCGTAACGACTTCCCAGCTGTCTCAACCGCGAACTCGGCGAAATTGCACTACGAGTAAAGATGCTCGTTACGCGCAGAAGGACGGAAAGACCCCGTGACCTTTACTACAGCTTGGTATTGGTGTTCGGTGTGGCTTGTGTAGGATAGGTGGGAGACTGTGAAGCTTGGACGCTAGTTCAGGTGGAGTCATTGTTGAAATACCACTCTGGTCACTCTGGATATCTAACTTCGAACCATAATCTGGTTCAGGGACAGTGCCTGGTGGGTAGTTTAACTGGGGCGGTTGCCTCCTAAAAAGTAACGGAGGCGCCCAAAGGTTCCCTCAATCTGGTTGGCAATCAGATGTCGAGTGTAAGTGCACAAGGGAGCTTGACTGTGAGACTGACAAGTCGAGCAGGGACGAAAGTCGGGACTAGTGATCCGGCAGTGGCTTGTGGAAGCGCTGTCGCTCAACGGATAAAAGGTACCTCGGGGATAACAGGCTGATCTTGCCCAAGAGTCCATATCGACGGCATGGTTTGGCACCTCGATGTCGGCTCGTCGCATCCTGGGGCTGGAGTAGGTCCCAAGGGTTGGGCTGTTCGCCCATTAAAGCGGTACGCGAGCTGGGTTTAGAACGTCGTGAGACAGTTCGGTCCCTATCCTCTGCGCGCGCAGGAAATTTGAGAAGATCTATCCCTAGTACGAGAGGACCGGGATGGACGAACCTCTGGTGTGTCAGTTGTTCCGCCAGGAGCACCGCTGATTAGCTACGTTCGGAATGGATAACCGCTGAAAGCATCTAAGCGGGAAGCCAGCTTCAAGATGAGATTTCCATGACTTAGGTCGAGAGGCTCCCAGCTAGACTACTGGGTTGATAGGCGGGATGTGGAAGCGAGGACTAAAGACTCGTGGAGCTGACCCGTACTAATAAGCCGATAACTTGATAACACTTTTGCTTGCGTCCACTGAGTGGTTCCCGATGTACGGTCGGGAATCAGCACAACAGATGCTCTTTTAGAGAGCACGCTGTTGGCTAATTCGAAACCTATATCCATAGTGTTTCGGCGGCCATAGCGAGAGGGAAACGCCCGGTCACATTCCGAACCCGGAAGCTAAGACTCTCTGCGCCGATGGTACTGCAAGGGGGACCTTGTGGGAGAGTAGGACACCGCCGGACTTCTTTGTAAGATGGCCACCCACTGCGTCGAATAGACGCGGTTGGGTGGCTATTTTGCGTTAACCACCTATCTTCCGACGCAGCCTCAAGCTGCGCCGGCGACAGCTCAATAGAGATTCTTCGAGAACTGAGGAGACACTGTGTCCGATTTTGGAGACCGCGGTAGGCGGCCTGGAGAGAGGCCGGGCGGCGGCAAGCCAGAAGGCGGCAGGCCTCCTCGCGGCGGCGATCGTCCCCAGCGTGGCCGTCCCGAGGCGGACCTATCGAAGGATCCACGCGAACGTCGCGCGGGCGACCGCCCAGGGTATCAAGGCCGATCACCTCGTGACGAGCCGAGTGAGGATCGCGACCCTTACGGCATCCGTTCCGTCCGCAACCGGCACGACGACCCTGAGATCCCCGACACCGTCCAAGCGAAGGATCTGGACCGTGTGGCGCGTGCCCAGCTCAAGACGCTGAGCAAGGAGAACGCCGACGGCGTGGCTCAGCATCTCGTGATGGTGGGCCAGCTGATCGAGACCAATCCTCAGCTCGCCCATGCGCACGCGGTATCCGCAGCTCGTCGTGCAGGGCGCATCGCCGTCGTGCGCGAGACGCTGGCGATCACGGCCTATTCGATCGGCGATTTCGGCCTCGCTCTTCGGGAACTCCGCACCTATCGACGCATCTCCGGCCGCGACGACCAGCTACCGCTCATGGTGGACAGCGAGCGTGGGCTCGGCCGACCGGACAGGGCCCTTGAGCTCGCTCGTTCGGTGCCGCGCTCTTCCCTGTCCGTCGACGTGCAGGTGCAGTTGGCGATCGCGATGTCCGGCGCACGCCTGGACCTCGGCCAGACGGACGCCGCTCTCACCGAGTTGCAGATACCGCAGCTGAACCCCGACAAGGCCTTCTCCTGGAGCCCCGCGCTGTTCGATGCCTATGCCTCCGTGCTCGAGGATCTCGGCCGTGACGACGAAGCCGAAGAATGGTGGCAGCGCTCCGATCGTGCCAGCGAGGTGCTCGACTCAGGTGGCGAGTCCGGCGAGGACGACCTGGTCGAAATCGTTGAAGAGGATGCGGACGACGATGTGGAAGAGGAACCAGCCGACGGCGGGGAGTCGAGGAGTGAGTGATGTGACGCCACTCGATGGCGTGGACGTGGTGCTCGCCGACCTGGACGGCGTGATCTACAGGGGCTCCGATGCGATTCCCTATGCGGTCGAGAGCATCAATGCGGTGGCCGACGGTCGCCGGGTCGGGTACATCACCAACAACGCCTCCCGTACCCCGGCATCCGTGGCCGAGCACCTGTCGAGTCTCGGTCTGAGAGTTGAACCGGATGATGTCGTCACCTCGCCGCAGGCGGCCGTGCGGCTACTCGCCGGACTTGTGCCCGCTGGCGCGACGGTGCTCGTGGTTGGCGGTGACGGGCTGACTTCAGAGGTGGAAAAGGCCGGGTTCTCGGTGACGCTGTCCGCGGAGGACAAGCCCGCCGCGGTGATCCAGGGCTTCGCTCCGGACGTCGGTTGGACCCAGCTCGCTGAAGCATCGTTCGCCCTGCAGGAAGACATCCCGTGGGTCGCGACCAACACCGACTGGACCATTCCACAGGCTCGCGGTGTGGCTCCCGGCAACGGAACGCTGGTGTCTGCGGTGCACGCCGCGGTCGGGCGACTGCCCGTGGTCGCGGGCAAGCCCGAAGCGGCGATCTTTGAGGAGGCGGTGCGGCGTTTCGGTGCGTCGAAGGCACTGTTCCTCGGCGATCGGCTGGACACCGACATCCTCGGCGCGAATCGTGCCGGTATCGATTCTGTGCTGGTGCTCACTGGCATCGACAGGGCGAAGCAGGCGCTCGCGGCCGACAAGAACTCGCGGCCGACCTACATCCTCGACGACCTGCGCCAGCTTCATGAGCCATATCCGGCCACGAAGGTCTCGAATGACGACGCCACCGGCGATCGGATCGTCTCGGTCGGATCGTCGGCGGTACGAGTGGCGGGCAATGCCGTGACAGTGGAGCGTGCGGGGGAGCACCCTGTGAACCTGTTGCGGGCGGCAGCATCCGCGATCTGGAATTCTGGCATGGCGATCTACGCGCTTGAGGTCGCACCGGAGCTCTACGCGTAAGAGGTAGCGTTGACGCATGGCTGATGAGAGCACGACGGAGAACGGCAGTGGTGGCGAGACGGATGCCCTGCTGTCGCGCCTGCAGGTAATCGAGGATCAGCCGCTCGACCAGCGCGCGCCGGCATACCGGCAGATCCACGATCGGCTGCAGACCATTCTCGAGGGCGGGGACGCTCCACAGCAGCATGGCTGAACTTCGACTGGATGCGGCACTCGCTGAGCGCGGTATCGTGCGTTCGCGCACGCAGGCGGCCCGATACATCGCTGACGGCTCGGTCACGATCGATGGTGCGATGGCCGTCAAAGCGTCGACGAGAGTGACCGACGACCAGGTACTCGCGCTCACCGCGCTCGATCATTATGTCAGCCGAGCCGCCCACAAACTTCTGGCGGCTCTCGACGAGTTCCCTGTGCCGATCGAGGGGCGCGCAGCCTTCGATGTCGGTGCATCGACGGGGGGCTTCACCCAGGTGCTGCTCGAGCGGGGTGCTGCCTCTGTCGTCGCCCTCGATGTCGGCCATGGGCAGCTCGATCCTTTTATCGGCAATGATTCCCGGGTCACTGTCATCGAAGGGTTCAATGCTCGCGAGTTGACGGTGGAGGGTCTGGATGCCGAGGCTCACCGTGCGGTGCGCGCGGAGGTCGTCGTCTCCGACCTGTCCTTCATCTCGCTGACCACGGTGCTGCCTGCCATGGTTGGAACAGTGGGACTCGCGGCCGACTACATCCTGCTGATCAAGCCGCAGTTCGAAGTGGGGCGCACCGGCATCCGCGAGGGCATCGTTCACGCGCCGGGGCTGCGCGCCGACGCCATCAGCGGGGTGCTCTGGGCGGCCTGGGATCGTGGGCTCGGCACGGCAGGGCTCATCTCCTCACCCATCCTCGGAAACGCCGGAAACCATGAGTATCTCGTCTGGTTGAGCGCAACCGCAGGTGGCAATCCGACAGAATGGAGTGACCGGGTGACGACTCTGTCCCGCCCGACCTGACGTTTCATCCGATAGTTGAAGTTCGGCCCGACGCATGAGGAGATCACCAGTGGCTGCACGGTACATGCTCGTCGTCGCGCACACCGGACGAGAGGATTCGCTCGACGCCGCGGTCTCGGTGAATCGCCAGCTCATCGCCGCCGGTGTGGTGCCGGTGATGAAGCCGGACGAACACGACGATGTCGCGCATAAGGCGCCAGACCTCTCACCCGCGATGGAGGTACTCGGCGAAACCGTCGGCATCAAGGAGCTTGAACTCGTGATCGTGCTCGGCGGCGACGGCACCATTCTGCGTTCGGCCGAGCTGGTACGAGGATGCGCGGCTCCACTGCTCGGCGTGAACCTCGGACATGTCGGGTTTCTCGCCGAAAGCGAGCGGGACAACCTCACCGAGGCCGTGAGCAGGGCGCTCGCGCGCGATTACGAGGTTGAGGAGCGGATGACACTGTCCGTGCGCGTCAAGGTCGCCTCGGAGGTCGTCTACGAGACCTGGGCTCTCAACGAAGCCACCGTCGAAAAGGCAAGCCGGGAGCGGATGCTCGAAGTCGTCATCGAGGTCGATGGCCGGCCGTTGTCATCTTTCGGCTGCGACGGCGTGGTCATGTCGACGCCGACCGGTTCCACGGCCTACGCATTCTCCGCCGGCGGACCCGTGGTCTGGCCCGGGGTGGACGCCATGTTGCTCGTTCCGCTGAGCCCGCACGCCCTGTTCGGGCGACCTCTCGTGGTCGGGCCTGACTCGGTCTTTGCGGTGGAAGTTTTGCAGCGTACCCAGGGCACCGGTGTGCTCTGGTGTGACGGCCGTCGCACGCACGACCTACCCCTTGGTGCACGTGTGGTCGTGCGACGCTCCAACGTTCCGGTGCGGCTGGCTCGCCTGCATCAGGGTCCCTTCACCGACAGGCTGGTCGGCAAGTTCAACCTGCCGACGAACGGCTGGCGTGGTCCGAACAGCAACGATGACGGTGCAGTGGCGTGATCGAAGAAATCTCCATCCGCAACCTGGGGGTGATCGGTGAGGCGACGCTGCCTCTCGGGCCGGGGTTCACGGCCGTCACCGGTGAGACCGGTGCGGGTAAGACAATGGTGGTCACCGCTCTCGGCCTCCTGCTCGGTGAGCGCTCCGACAGTTCGATCCTCCGCCAGGGTGGCGACTCTGTGGTCATCGAAGGACGCTGGCAGATCGACCCCACCGGTTCGGTCGCCGAGCGGGTTCGCGACGCCGGTGGCGACATGGACGGCGACGAGTTGATCCTCGGGCGTTCCGTCTCGAAAGACGGCCGGAGCCGGGCCGTCGTCGGTGGTCGTGCGGCACCCGTCGGCGTTCTCAACGAGATCGGCCAGCAACTCGTCGTGGTGCACGGACAGTCCGACCAGGTGCGGCTACGCTCCGCGACCGCCCAGCGCGAAGCTCTCGATCGTTTCGCGGGTTCTGAGCTGTCGAATCTTCTCGGCGAGTACGAGGAGACCTACCGCCGCTGGCAGTCGAACCATGGCGAGCTCGATGTTCTCGTCGCGGAGCGCGACCGCCGCGCACTGGAGGCCGACGAGCTGCGCGTCGCGATGGCCGAAATCGAGGCCGTCGCGCCGATCCGGGGTGAGGATGAGGAGCTCGCCGAGCGCGCCGAGCGGCTCAGTAACCTCGAAGACCTTCGCCTTGCCGCCGCGCAGGCGCACGAACTGATCTCCTCCGAGAGCCTCGACGAGATACCGGATGTGCTGGGACTGCTCGAGACCGCACGGCGCCAGGTGGAGCGGGCATCCGATCACGATCCGACCCTGATACCGATCATGGAGGCGATCGCGGGAGCCAGCTTCGCGGTGTCGGATGTCTCCGCCCAGCTGTCCAGTTATCTCGGCGGTATCGATGCCGATGGAGCACGCGAGCTCGAGATCGTGCAGGAGCGCCGTGCGGATCTCTCCACTCTCACCAGGAAGTACGGTCCGGGCCTCGACGATGCCATCGACTATCTCGACATCGGCAGCACCCGACTGCTCGAGCTGGACAACGATTCCGATCGCATCGACGCGCTCGGCATCGAGGTGGGGGCTGACCGTTCACGGGTCGTGGCGCTCGCAGCCCGGCTCAGCTCTGTTCGCCGGGATTTCGCGACGCGACTTTCCGAGCGCGTGACCGCGGAACTCGGTGCGCTCGCCATGCAGAACGCGCGTCTGGTGGTGGAGGTCGCCGATCGCCAGGATTACACCCTGAGCGGCAAAGACACCGTGTCGTTCCTGCTCGCCGCACACCAGGGGGCGGAGCCGCGGCCGTTGGGCAGGGGAGCATCCGGAGGCGAGCTCTCGCGGGTCATGCTCGCGATCGAGGTCGTCATCGCCGGCAGCGACCCGGTGCCCACTTTCATCTTCGACGAGGTGGATGCGGGAGTGGGCGGGGCATCCGCCATCGAGATCGGGCGTCGACTCGCCCAGCTGGCGAAAACCGCCCAGGTGATCGCGGTGACGCACCTGGCCCAGGTCGCAGCCTTCTCGAACAACCACCTGCGCGTGGTCAAAGACAGTGACGGCGAGGTCACCGCCAGCAGCGTGCAGCAATTGCAGGGCGACGAGCGGGTGGTGGAGATGGCTCGCCTGCTCTCCGGTCTGCAGGAGTCCGAGAGTGGGCTCGAACACGCACGAGAACTGATCGAGACGGCTCGTTCGCTCGACAGCTGAGACTGGCCGATATCCGGCACGTCGCGCCACGCAGAGCGCCTCTTCGCCCTGATAAGCTGTAACCCCGTGGTGGTCAAACATAAAGCGGATACAACTAAGCACATCTTCGTCACCGGCGGTGTCGTTTCGAGTCTCGGTAAGGGACTCACGGCAGCAAGTCTCGGTAACCTTCTCACCGCTCGCGGTCTCCGCGTCGTCATGCAGAAGCTCGACCCGTACCTGAACGTGGATCCGGGCACCATGAACCCCTTCCAGCATGGCGAGGTCTTCGTCACAGACGACGGGGCGGAGACCGACCTCGACATCGGCCACTACGAGCGATTCCTCGATATCAACCTCAGCCAGGCTGCCAACGTCACCACCGGCCAGATCTATTCGACGGTTATTGCCAAGGAGCGCCGAGGCGAGTACCTCGGCGACACGGTGCAGGTGATTCCGCACATCACCGACGAGATCAAACGACGTATGCGCCTGCAGGCATCCGAAGACAATAAGCCCGACGTGATCATCACCGAGGTCGGAGGCACGGTTGGCGACATCGAGTCGCAGCCATTCCTTGAGGCCGCACGCCAGGTGCGTCACGAGATCGGTCGGTCCAACTGCTTCTTCGTGCACGTGTCGCTCGTTCCCTACCTCAACGCCTCTGGCGAGCAGAAGACGAAGCCAACCCAACACTCGGTTGCTGCGCTTCGCTCCATCGGTATCCAGCCGGATGCGATTGTGCTGCGTTCCGATCGCCCCGTTCCCGAGGCGATGAATCGCAAGATCGCCCTGATGTGCGACGTGGACCCAGAAGCCGTCGTGAATGCGATCGACGTTCCGAGCATCTACGACATCCCGACCATGCTGCACGACCAGGGACTCGACGCCTACATCACCGAGCACTTCGGTCTCGAGACGAACGACGTCGACTGGTCGGGCTGGAGCGATCTGCTCAAGGCCGTGCACGAACCGAAGTTCGACGTGACGATCGGGCTAGTTGGCAAGTACATCGATCTTCCGGACGCCTACCTGTCGGTGACCGAAGCGCTGCGTGCCGGCGGTTTCGCGCAGCAGGCGAAGGTCAACATCCGTTGGGTGCCGTCGGACGAGTGTGAGACGCCAGAGGGCGCGGCAAAGCACCTGTCGGATGTCGACGGCATCTGTGTTCCCGGCGGCTTCGGCGTTCGTGGCATCGAGGGCAAGCTCGGCGCTCTCGAGTTCGCGCGGGAGAACGGCATTCCAGCCCTCGGTCTCTGCCTCGGGTTGCAGTGCATGGTGATCGAGTACGCCCGGAACGTCGTCGGGCTCGACGGTGCCTCATCGTCGGAGTTCGACCCTGAGACCGAGTTCCCGGTGATCGCGACCATGGCGGAGCAGGTCGACATCATCGCAGGCGGAGACCTCGGAGGCACGATGCGCCTCGGCCTGTACCCGGCAGACCTCGCGGACGGCTCGATCGTCGCCGGCGCCTACGGAGCGGCGCAGGTCTCAGAGCGCCACCGTCACCGCTACGAGGTCAACAACGCATACCGCGGCCAGATCGCGGATGCCGGGCTCCGCTTCTCCGGAGTCTCCCCAGACGGTCACCTGGTCGAGTTCGTCGAGCTGCCGCGCGAGGTGCACCCCTACTACGTCGGAACGCAGGCACACCCTGAACTCCGCTCACGCCCCAACCGCGCGCATCCGCTGTTCAAGGGGCTCGTCGGCGCGGCTCTCGAACGCCAGGAGGCCAGCCGCCTGTTCGAGGTCAAGGACGAGTCGAATGACCGATGAGCTGGTCGACGACGCCTTCCCGGTGAAGGTCGAGTCGAGCGACGTTCGGTTCCATGGACATGTCTGGAACATCCGCCAGGATACGTTCGAGTACGGCGACTCGAGCATCACGCGGGAGTACGTTGACCACACTGGGGCGGTCGCGATCCTCGCCATGGACGACCACGACCGAGTGCTGCTGATCAAGCAGTATCGGCATCCGATCGGCGCCCGAGACTGGGAGATTCCGGCCGGGTTGCTCGACATTGACGGCGAATCGCCGGTGATCGGCGCCCAGCGGGAGTTGGCCGAGGAGGTCGACCTGGTCGCCGCGGACTGGAAGCTGCTCTGCGATTTCGCCATCTCTCCCGGTGGCAGCAACGAGGTCATCCGCGTCTACCTCGCCCGGGGCTTGACGGCTACCGATAGCGTTTTCGACCGCGGTGAGGAAGAGGCCGACATCGAGACTCGCTGGGCGGATCTCGACGAGGCGGTGGACGCGGTGCTGACGCGCTCCGTCGGCAACTCGATCCTGTCTATTGCTGTACTGGCTGCCCAGGCGTCGCGCGCACGCGATTGGACGAACCTCGGCGACGCGGATTCGCCGTGGCCGCGGCATCCGAAGCTGCGGTCACGTGACTAACGAGCAGGCATCGGCACTCGACGGCGCTGTCGACCGATATCTGCGCCACGTCTCGATCGAGCGTGGACTCGCCGTCAATACGGTAGCAGCCTACCGGCGCGATCTCACGGGCTACCGCGACAGTCTCGCCGCCCGGGATGTGACGACTCCTGAGGGGATAACCCAGGCCGACGTGTCGGCCTTCGCTCAGGAGCTGCGCACGCGGCCGGAAGGGGCGCTCACCGCCTCCTCGATGGCGCGGATGCTGTCGTCGGTGCGCAGCTTCCACCGGTTTCTGCTCGAGGAGGGGCTCGTCGTCGTGGATGTTGCGGTGGATGTGAAACCACCGAAGCTCGCAAGTCGGCTGCCCAAGGCGATCAGTATCGAGCAGATGGCGGCCGTGCTGGATGCGGCGATCGGCGACGACATCCAGTCGCTGCGGGACAAAGCGCTGCTCGAGTTGCTTTACGCGACGGGTGCGCGCATCTCCGAGGCTGTCGACTTGAACGTCGACGACGTCATCGGAGATGAGGGGGGCAGCGTGGATGTCGTGCGACTCTTCGGCAAGGGCGGCAAACAGCGGATCGTGCCGCTCGGCAGTTTCGCGCGGAGTGCCATCGACGCCTACCTCGTGCGGGCGCGTCCGCTGCTGTCGGTTCGCGGCAAGTCCACCCCGGCACTGTTCCTCGGACTGCGCGGGCAGCGCGTGTCACGCCAGAACGCGTGGCTCATCATCCGGGCGCGGGCGGAGAAGGCTCGGCTCGGCTTCGAGATTTCGCCGCACACGTTCCGCCACTCCTTCGCCACCCACCTGCTCGCCGGGGGAGCGGACGTACGCGTGGTGCAGGAGTTGCTCGGCCATTCCTCAGTCGCGACGACCCAGATCTACACGCTGGTGACCGCCGACACCCTGCGCGACATGTACACGACGGCCCATCCGCGAGCCCGTTAAGAGCGCCGGATGCGCGGGTGCGGAGAATCACGCAGGCGAGCCTCGCGATCCCGCAGCGACGCTTGGGTAGAATCGTCTCGGTCGGCAGGCGCCGGCGACCAAAGGTAAGGAATGTCGGGATGACAGCTAAGCGGAACAGGTCGGCTGAACAACTCACCGGTATCGACGTCCCCGCGAACGGGCCGACTGGTCGCCCACTCAGGCCTTTCGCCGAGCCTAAGCCGCTCGGCTCCCATGGTCCAGCGCGCATCATCGCTCTCTGCAACCAGAAGGGCGGAGTCGGCAAGACCACAACCGCCATCAGCCTCGGAGCCTCTCTCGCCGGCTACGGCCGTCGCGTTCTCGCCATCGACTTCGACCCCCAGGGGGCTCTTTCCGCTGGGCTTGGCGTGGCGATGCACGACGTCGCGAACATCTACGACCTCATGCTCGGCACGGTAAAGGACGCCCACGAGGCGATCCAGGAGACATCGACGCCGAACCTCGACATCATCCCCGCCAACATCGACCTGTCAGCGGCCGAGGTGCATCTCGTCAACGAGGTCGCGCGCGAACAGATCCTGGCCAGGGTGCTGCGCCAGGTGAGCGGCGAATACGACGTGATCCTCATCGACTGCCAGCCGTCTCTCGGGCTCTTGACCGTTAATGCGCTCACCGCGGCGCACGGCGTGCTGATTCCCCTGGAATGCGAGTTCTTCGCCCTTCGTGGTGTGGCGCTGCTGGTGGAGACCATCGACAAGGTCAAGGACAGGCTGAACCCGGCCCTCGACCTGGACGGCATCCTCGCCACGATGTACGACTCCCGCACGCTGCACTCCCGCGAGGTGCTGGAGCGCGTGGTCGAGACCTTCGGCGACAAGGTGTTCGAGACTGTCATCGGCCGGACGGTGAAGTTTCCGGATGCCAGCGTCTCCGGTACGCCGATCACCCAGTTCGCTCCCGATCACCAGGCGGCGGAGGCCTACCGTCAGCTCGCCAGAGAGTTGATCTCCCGTGGCGCAATCGCCTAGCGCCAACACGCAACTGTCCGTCGGCGAGCCGGACGAAGCATCCGGGTTCTCCGTCAGTCTGAGCAACTTCAACGGTCCGTTCGACCTGCTGCTGTCGCTGATCGCCAAGCATGAGCTCGACATCACCGAGATTTCGCTGAGCATCGTCACCGGCGAGTTCATCTCCTACCTTCGCCAGCTCGATTCGGTCGAGGAGCTCGATCAGGCCAGCGAGTTCCTGGTCGTCGCGGCGACACTGCTCGACCTCAAGGTCGCCGGACTCCTGCCGCAGGGCGAACTGGTGGATGCCGAGGACGTCGCGCTGCTCGAGGCACGCGATCTGTTGTTCGCCCGCCTGCTGCAGTACCGCGCCTTCAAGGAGGTGACGACCTGGTTCTCCGGCCAACTCGACGCCGAATCCACCCGTCATGTGCGCTCGGTGCGCCTGGAGGAGAAGTACCGGCGGCAGACGCCAGAACTGGTATGGACGCTGAGCGCGGAGGACTTCGCCGCGCTCGCCGCTCTCGCTCTCACGCCGCGCGAGCTTCCCACTGTCGGGCTCGACCACCTGCACGCGCCGCTGGTGAGCATCCGGGAACAGGCGGCCCACATCGTGGCGATGCTGCGCAGCGAGGAGACGATGACCTTTCGTCAGCTGATCGCCGGGGCGGAACTGAAGGGCGTCGTCATCGCACGCTTTCTCGCGGTGCTCGAGCTGTATCGCGCCGCATCCATCTCTTTCGACCAGTTGGAACCGCTGGGCGAACTCACGATCCGCTGGACCGCCGAACAGTGGTCAGAGGAGAGCCTGGCCAGTTTGGGAGCTGATTACGATGGTTGACACCGAAACGATGCTGATCGAGGAGACCGCACGACCGATCGTGGACCTCGAGCGGGCGATCGAAGCGATTCTCATGGTCGCGGATGAGCCGCAGAGCCTCGTCTCCCTCGCCACCTCGCTCGGCAGCCCAGTGCCAGCCGTGCGGCAGTCGATCGAGCGCCTAGTCGCCGACTTCGACGGCGAGAACGGTGGGGTGCGTCGTGGCTTCGAACTGCGCGAGGTCGGCGGCGGATGGCGGATGTACGTGCGTGCGGAGTACGACGACGCCGTGCGTGACTTCGTGCTCACCCAGAACCCCAGTCGGCTGTCGCAGGCGGCACTCGAGACCCTCGCCGTGATCACCTACAAGCAGCCGATCAGCCGCGGTGCGATCGCCTCGATCCGTGCGGTCAACGTCGACTCCGTCGTGCGCACACTGCTCGGGCGGGGACTCATTACCGAAGCGTTCACCGACAGCGAGACCGGCGCCATCCACTACGCCACCACCGACACCCTGCTCGCGCAGCTCGGCGTCAATTCCCTCGACGAACTGCCGCAGATCTCGCCGCTACTCGCCGACGGCTCGGAGGGTTTCGACGATGTCCGTTGACCGCGACCCCGCCGAGGACGGCGTGCGCCTGCAGAAGCTCATGGCGGCGGCAGGCGTCGCATCCCGCCGCGTCTCGGAGAACCTGATCGAGGCCGGCCGGGTCGAAGTGAACGGCGAGGTCGTGACCGAACTGGGACGGCGTGTTCTCGAGACGGATCTCGTCGCCGTGGACGGTGTCGCCATCCAGCTCGACACCTCGCGCCGCTATCTCATGCTCAACAAACCTGTTGGCATCGTGAGCTCGCTGCAGGATGACCGTGGCCGCCCCGACCTGCAGCGCTTCGTCTCCCGCTACGACGAGCGGCTCTTCAACGTCGGACGCTTGGATGCGCAGACCTCCGGACTCCTGATCCTCACCAACGACGGCGAACTCGCCCACGTGCTCGCGCATCCATCCTTCGGCGTGATGAAGACCTACATCGCCAAGGTCGAGGGCCGCGTCTCTGCCCAGACCGTGGCAAAGCTGACCGCCGGCGTCGAACTCGAGGATGGCCCGATCACCGCAGACAAGGCACGCATCGTCGGCCAGGCAGGCGCATCGGAGACCATGGTGGAGATCACCCTGCACTCGGGGCGCAACCGGATCGTCCGCAGGATGCTCGAGGAGGTCGGTCATCCGGTGATTGATCTCGTGCGCAGGCAGTTCGGTCCGCTTCACCTCGGCACTCTGGCCCACGGCGAGATCCGCGACCTCACTAAGGTGGAACTCGGGGCATTGCTGACCATCTCGCGCGAGGCGAACCGCACGGTGGCCGGCCAGACCGAGGAAGGATAGCAGCGTGCCGGCACACATACCTCGGCGGCTCCATCGCGCTTCGCCTCAACCTCCCACAGTAGGCGGACATGAACGGTAGTCGGATCATCGGACAGGTGCGCGTCGTGGGCGCGGGCCTTCTCGGCGCGAGTGTCGGCCTCGGGCTGAAGACACTGGGTGTCGATGTGGTGGTGCATGACGCGTCGCCCGCCAACCTGAGCCTCGCGATCGATTACGGGGCGGGCCGCGCCGCACGCGACACCGACAACCCGACGCTCATCGTCGTTGCGGTGCCGCCGGATGTCACGGCATCCGTCGTCGCGGCCGAACTCGCCGCCTACCCTGACGCCCTGGTGACGGATGTCGCGAGCGTGAAGGTGGCTCCACTGGCAGGGCTTCGTGCGGCAGGGGCCGACGTGGCCAGGTACATCGGATCGCACCCCCTTGCCGGACGGGAACGCGGGGGAGCCATCTCCGCCCGCGCCGACCTCTTCCTCGGTCGTCCATGGGTCATCGCCCCGCACGATGACATGCCAGCGGCCCAGGTCGGCATCATCGAAGACCTGGTGCTCGACCTCGGGGCTGCCCCGGTGACGATGACCGCGGAGCAGCACGACAGCAGTGTTGCTCTCGTCTCGCACGTTCCCCAGGTGATCGCGACACTGCTCGCAAAGCAGCTGCTCGGATCCACGGAGGCCGCGCTGTCCCTCTCTGGGCAGGGCCTCAGGGACACGACGCGCATCGCCTCCAGCGATCCGGAGCTGTGGGTACAGATTCTCGGCGCGAACTCGACAGATATCGTCGAGATCCTCCGCCGCTTTCGGGAGGATCTCGATGGCCTGCTCGGAGCGCTGGACGCACCAGCAGTTCCCGGGGCACGTCGCGCTCTCGCCGAGGTGCTGGCCGCGGGCAACGCCGGCGTCGCCCGCATCCCTGGCAAACACGGCCAGGATCGCCGCTTCAGCCAGATCGTGATCATGGTCGATGACAGGCCGGGGGAGCTGGCCAGGCTGCTCACCGAGATCGGCGAAGCGGGCGTGAATATGGAAGACCTCCGGCTCGAGCACTCGCCGGGTGCCGAGATCGGACTCGCCGAGATATCCGTGCTGCCCGAGGTGGAGCAGCGACTGGTCGAAGAACTCGAAGCCGGCGGATGGAAGATTGCGGGAGCGTGGAAATGACCAGGACTTTGGTGGCGATCGATGGTCCGGCGGGGAGCGGCAAATCGAGCGTGAGCCGGGCATCCGCTCGTGCTCTCGGTTTCGACTACCAGGACAGCGGAGCCGCCTATCGCGCCCTCTCCTGGAACGCTCTCGAGCGCGGCGTCGACACCCAGGATGCGGAGGCGGTGATCGCGTCGCTCGGCGATTTCGACTATTCGATCGGCACCGACCCCGACGATTACTACGTGCGCGTCGGCCCAACGGATGTCACGGAGGCTATCCGTGATCCGCGCATCTCCGCCGTGGTCTCCCACATCGCGCGCGTGCCTGCTGTGCGTTCCTACCTCGTCGACCTTTTCCGCCGGGTCATCGAATCGAGCGAACGACCGGGGATCATCACCGAGGGCCGGGACATCACGACGGTGGTCTCACCCGACGCCGATGTGCGAATTCTGCTCACCGCATCCGAAGAAGCTAGAATGGCCAGGCGTTCAGCTGAAATCCCCGGGCAGTCTGCCGGGAAGGTTGCCGAGCAACTCAGTTCGCGCGACGCCCAGGATTCCCGGGTTGTCGACTTCATGAACGCCGCCGATGGTGTGACCACCGTCGATTCAACCCATCTCGACTTCAACCAGACCGTGTCAGCGGTCGTTGCCCTGGTTAATCAGGCGCGGGTTGAGTAACGTGCGAAGCGCGTGCATCGAAACCACTTAAAGGACAACGCATGGCAGACCAGGACCTCGAACGGGACGACTATCCCGAGTTGGATCCGCAGCTGGGTGAGAAGCTTGCCGCCCTCGACGAGGCGGATGCCCTGCAGCGCTCGAACGCGCTGCGTGCGGGCCTCCTGGACTACGAGCTGGACGAAGACGACCTCGACATCCTCGACAGCGCGGTTGACGATCCTGACGCTGTCATCTACCTGCCCGCGCTTCCGGTGCTCGCGATCGTCGGACGACCCAACGTAGGAAAATCGGCGCTGGTCAACCGCATCCTCGGTCGCCGCGAAGCCGTCGTGCAGGACACCCCCGGCGTCACTCGCGACCGGGTGGCCTACAAGGCCGAGCACGGAACGCGCCGCTTCACCCTGATGGACACCGGCGGATGGGAGCCGGACGCCAAGGGGATCAACGCCTCTGTCGCAGCCCAGGCCGAGATCGCCGTCGACCTCGCGGATGCGGTGCTGTTCATTGTCGACGCGAACGTGGGTGCGACGTCCACGGATGAGCATGTCGTACGGATGCTGCGCGCAACGAAGAAGCCGGTGATCCTCGTCGCCAACAAGGTCGACGACGCTCGCCAGGAGCCGGAAGCCGCAACGCTCTGGAGCCTCGGACTCGGCCAGCCGTGGCCGGTCTCGGCCCTGCACGGCAGGGGAGTGGCCGACCTGCTCGACCACGTTCTCACCGTGCTGCCCGAGGTCTCCGCTGTCGCCAAAGAGGAGGTCGGAGGTCCACGTCGCGTCGCGATCCTCGGCCGCCCGAACGTCGGCAAGTCGAGCCTTCTCAACAAGGCGATCGGCGAGGAGCGCGTGGTCGTCAACGACCTCGCCGGCACCACTCGCGACCCTGTCGACGAGCAGGTCGAACTGGGCGGAAAGGTGTGGCGCTTCGTCGACACCGCCGGCATCCGTCGTCGGATCAACCTCGCCCAGGGAGCTGACTTCTACGCCTCGCTGCGCACCAGCGCCGCACTCGAGAAGGCCGAGGTCGCCGTCGTGGTTCTCGACGTGAGCGACGTGATCAGCGAGCAGGACGTTCGCATCATCGACCTCGTGCTCGAGTCGGGCCGCGCCCTCGTGCTGGCCTTCAACAAGTGGGACCTCATGGACGACGACCGTCGTCGCTACCTCGAGCGCGAGATCGAACAGGATCTCGCCCACGTGGCCTGGGCTCCGCGGGTGAACATCTCCGCGCGCACCGGTCGTCACCTCGAGAAGCTGGTTCCCGCCCTCGAGACCGCCCTCGAGTCCTGGGACACGCGCATCCCGACCGGCAAGTTCAACGCGCTGGTCGCCGAGCTTGCGGCGGAGCATCCGCACCCCGTTCGCGGTGGCAAGCAGCCGCGCATCCTGTTCGGCACGCAGGCTGCGACCCGCCCGCCGACCTTCGTGCTGTTCACCACCGGATTCCTCGACCCCGGTTACCGCAGGTTCATCACCAGGCGCCTGCGCGAGATCTTCGGCTTCGAAGGAAGCCCGATCAACGTGAACATGCGCGTGCGTGAGCGCCGCAAGCGCACCTAGCCCCGCCGTCGATCGAGCAGCCTCGTCGATCGAGCAGCCTCGTCGATTGAGCCTGTCGAGATCCCCTCGACCTAGACTTGATCCATGCCTGTACTCATTACTCCCTGCGTCGTCAGCGCCCTGAGAACTGACGATGGCACAGTCGGTGTCACCGCGATCGACAAGCGTTCCGTAGCAGGGGCAGTGAAGGTGAACCGCTACGGCCTCCACGCCGACGTACAGGCTGATCGCAAGAACCACGGCGGTCTCGATAAAGCGCTCTACGCCTACGCCCAGGAGGATGCGGATTTCTGGGAACTCGAACTCGGCCGGCCGCTTGCACCCGGCTGGTTCGGCGAGAACCTGCGCGTCTCCGACATCGACGTCAATGCTGCACGGGTGGGCGAACGCTGGCGGATCGGCGACACCGTCGAGGTGGAGGTGACCATGCCGCGCTCACCCTGCGCCACCTTTGCCCGCTGGGTCGGAGGCGCGGATGAACGCGGCTGGGTCACAAGGTTCGGTACGGAGGGCCGCCTCGGCACCTACCTGCGCGTGGTACGGACCGGGTCGATCACTGCGGGGGACTCGATCGAGGTGCTTTCTGTACCATCGGAGGCCGTGACAGTTCTCGAGATGTTCCGAGCCTGACGGTGCGCGCGAGCAGCCCCATGAAACGGTAAGCTTTCTCTTCGTGCCCGCGGTTCAGGGCACAAGCCACGGGCTGTGGCGCAGCTTGGTAGCGCACTTGACTGGGGGTCAAGGGGTCGCAGGTTCAAATCCTGTCAGCCCGACAAAAAAGTCCTGATGAGATGGTGTATCTCATCAGGACTTTGTCGTTATTGTGGCGCATAGGGGGACCAAAAGAGGACCAATTTCGTGCACCGGGGTTGTCAAATCTGGGCTTGGTTGCCCTCATGGTTTAGTCGGCTGAGGCGTTCTCTGGCGAGATTCCGGGGTTCTCTGGTTCTAGCCACTGGAGAGGGCGCTGACCCACTTGACTTCTGGTTTGTTGGGATCGTTAGCCTTGCTGCATCCACCCAACTCACAGAAGATGGACTGGATCGGGTGGTCCCGAGGAGCTAAACTGAATCAACTTTATAAAAGTGATTCAAGAGGTGTTTGTGATGATATCTAATATGAGCGTAGCGATCGAGAGCGCTCGTGCGGCTGCTGGCTTGTCGCAGCGTGCACTTGCAGATCGAACCGGGCTCTCGCAAGCGACCCTGAACCGAATCTTGAGTGGTGAGCGGACTGCGAAGATGACTGAGGTCATCCAGATCGCCGACGCTACCGGCTGCACAGTTGCTCAGCTGACCGGTAGCGGTGTTGCGGCGCGCGTGCAGTGTGCGGCGCGTGCGACAAACGGATCGAGCATGGCAACGATGCGCCAGCGACTGTTGCACTTCATAGAGCTTGACGCCTACCTCGATGACCAGGGGATTTCCGTAGCGCGATGAGCCTCAGCATGGAACAACAGGCGAAGCAAGCTGCCGACGAGTTCAGACGCAAGCATCGGCTTGGGGTGCAGCCGCTCGGCGATTTGGTTGCGTTCATCGAGCAGACCACCGGTTACGACGTAGCGATCCTCGATGCCGATCCTGACGAGCATGGCCTGACCATGCGCGACCCGCTTCGAGGCGCTATTTTCCTCGGGGTTGCTCGTAGCCGGCATCCGATGCGCCAGCGCAGCACGCTCGCTCATGAACTGGGGCACCTGGTCTTCGAGGGGTGGAATGAGGGGGTCGAGTCCGCGAAACGATCGCCTGAGGAGATCCGAGCGGATGCCTTCGCGCGCCATCTCCTTGTTCCCATCGAGGGAATCACAGAGTTTCTCGGGGATCGTGACTCGGTTTCAGAGGTGGAACTTGCCGCTGTGGTGCAGCGGTTCTTGGTCTCGCCTGCGATCGCAGCGATCGCGTTGCGTGACGCTGGCTACGTCAGTCCCTCGACTGCGCAGAACTGGATGCAGTATCGGACTTCTCAACTTGCTACGCGATATGGATGGAGCGATCACTATGCTGCCCTCCAAGATGATTCAGGCCGCCTTCGCGCACCTCAATCGTTGGTTGCTCGGGCCATTAAAGGGTACGCGGAAGGAATCGTGAGTGCGCAGGTCATCGCTACGCTCCGTGGAGTCGGCCTTGATTCGATACTCAAAGAGCTTCACAAGGCCGGAATCATCCCGGTCCAGCACAAGGCGACAGACGTGAGCGTTGAAGACTTGCCGGACGTAGATGTAGACCTCAGCGACCTGGAGGACGATGACGCTCCCTTATGAGCCAGCGTCCCATCATGGATGCAGGCCCCGGCATCAACTTCTTCTCCCTAAATAAAGAGCGGTCCCTTCGCCTTTCCATGGGGGGCATAGAACTTGAGTAAATCCAGCTGCGTCTCGACCACATCGGCGATGAAACGAAACAAATGAGTTTGCGGTAACCACTCATCCAACGACGGCGGAACCAGCATCACCGCATGAGGCTCGAACGCCCGAAACCGTTTGTTGACACCCGCGCCAACCTCAACACCGGCCCCGGCCGGCTCGACATACTCAAGATCAGCCGCGTCAAAGAGACCATCCAAATCACCCTTACCCAATTTCCCAGCCCACCACCGAAAGACCGGGAAATCAGGCGGCGTTTTAACTACTGACCCACGCGCCTAGAGGCGGGAGACTGTTCAAACTTCGGCACCCCTGGTGTGCGTCAGGCTCGCTCGCACACGATCCAGACTGCCCTTAAGCTCCGCGCCGCCGAAATCTTATTAAAAGAGCAGTGTCGCCCGCCTTCGCTACGCTGTTCGAATGACTGAGGCGAGCTATGGGGTATTCCGCTATCTCGCCGCGACAGAGCATGCTGATGCGTATCGGTCGATCATGCGGGAGTTTGCTGCGGCGAAGGCGCGTTTCATCGTTCATCTCCGACCGGAGGAACTTGCGGATACCGTCGAGCGCACAGTCAATCTTTCTGCTCTCCTGGCGCAACTGGTCGAGTGGGGCAATCTCAAAGCCGATCCCGACACGAGCAAAGTGTCGTCGGTGGAAGAGTTCAATCGGGCTCGCTTCGTGTACCAGTTCACCTTGGCAGGAGAATCCGCGGAGCGCGTCCTGGGCGATTTCGATAGGACGTTCGGTGCCGCGGGCGCCCTGCAATCCTGGGCGCTCGACGATATTGTCGACCAATTGCGTGTCATCCGCGCGCAACTGGATTTTCCCGAGCTGGACGAGGCCAAGTCGGCACTCGCTCTCAGGACTCTGACGGATCGTTTCACCGGTCTTGCCGAAAACGCGCAAGCGTTCAGTGGCGACCTTCAGCGCACGATTGACTTGCGTGGCGTGGACACGGATGCGTTCATCGCATACAAAGAGCGGCTGATCGGTTACCTCCAACGCTTCATCCAGGACTTGGTCTCCCGAACCGCCGAGATCGCCGGGCTTCTCGAACCCATCTCCGCCTCCGACGAGGACAGGATTCTGCGCTCGATTGCTCTCAGGGAGGCTGCGGATGTCGCGCCCGACGCCGAGGGTTCCAGTCAAGCGCTCGAGATGTCGCTGACGCTCTGGCGAGAGCGATTCGCGGGCTTTCGCCAGTGGTTTGTGGGGAACACCGGTACCGCCAGCCAGTCCCAGCAACTTCGTCACATGGCGATCAATTCGATCCCGGCGATGCTGGGAGTTGTGCAGCGGCTCGGGGATCGTCGAGCCGGCCGAAGCGACCGTGCTGCGGACTTCCGAACGCTCGCACTCTGGTTCGCCGAGGCGCCAACCGACGACGATCGACACCGTCTCGCAGCGGTCGCTTTCGGTTTGTATTCTGCACGGCACTTGGCCATCGACGACCACACATTGGATGAGCGGGCCAAGCATCCCGTGCCACCGAACACCCCGTGGGCCGACGCGCCGCCGATCGAGATCAGTCCTCGATTGCGCGCGACCGGGAGCTATGAGCGACGCGGATCTCCGACGAAGGTGCGCGACCGGGCGGCGGCGCGCCGCGCGATCGCGCGGTCCGTCGAAGCCCAGCGAATCGAGCTCGCCCGATTGCGCGAGCAACTTCTCAATGACTCACCGGCCGAGGTTGGCGACTTTCCGCTGGTCGATGTGGAGGCACGAGCTGTCCTGCTCCACTTGCTCAGCGACGCGCTCGCACATCGTGGTCGACCCGACGATGTAGTCGTAACTCGCAGCATCGACGGCTCATACGAAGTGGAAGTTCATCCGGCCGATGGGAGTCGCTCGACACTCGCGATGGTCGATGGTGTCCTGGAAGGCCCCGCACACCGCATTCGCATCGGAGAGGCAAGATGAGCGCGCTCGCGACGGCGATAGACGAGAGCCGCTCAACTGAGCGCCGCCGTGCGTTTCGCGCCTTGCTGGCACGCCCGGTGCTCGCTGCGCGTGGCCCCACCGAAGCCGACTATCGACGGGTCAGGAAGTTCGAGACCGAGCTGAGAGTCTGGCTTGACGCCAATACCGGGTGGCGGCTCACTGTCGACACGAGCGCTGCCCGCCTGCACAAGCGCAGAACAGGCGATGATCCCACTCGGGGTCTCGTCGATGGTCAACGACGACTGTTCACCCGGCGTCGGTATGTGTTGCTCGCGTTGTCTCTGGCTGTGCTCGAGCGGTCCGGCGGGCAAGTGACGCTGGGCCGCCTAGCTGATGACGTGATCGGGGAGCTGGGCGATCCGCGATTCGCGGCGGCCGGCCTCGAATTCACGCTCGGCGGTCGTGACGAACGATCAGACATCGTCGCGGTGGTGCGAGTGCTTCTGAGCATCGGCGCGCTGCGGCGCGTCGAAGGCGACGAGGAGCGATTCGTCGACGCCAGCGTCGACGTGCTCTATGACATCGAGCACGGCATCGTGGGCGTCATGCTGCAGTCGGCACAAGCCCCATCCGGAATCGGACGCGGCGGCTTCGAAGGTCGGCTGGCCGCGGTAACGGAGCAGCAGTTTGTCGATACGGATGACGCACGGAATCGCTCACTTCGCCGCATCCTGACCCGACGACTGCTTGACGACCCCGTGGTCGAGTACACCACCCTGACCGAGAACGAGAGTGCGTACATGGCGAACCAACGGCGCGCCATCACCGACCGCATCACCGACGCAACGGGGCTGGTCGCCGAAGTGCGAGCCGAAGGAATTGCCATGCTCGACCCCGAAGATGGACTGACCGACGTGCGGATGCCGGAGGGAGGCGCCCCGGGTCATCTTGCGCTCCTGGTAGCGACCCGACTTGCATCGGAAGGGCGAATGACACAGGAGGCCGTCGTGTCGTACGTCTCCGAGATGTGCGAGACGAATGCGACCATCTGGGGAAGCACCATCCAGTCGAGGCCCCGATCGGAGCTCGCACAGGAGGCGGTCTCGCGGCTCCGTGCACTGTCGTTGGTGAGCGTGGGGGCGGACTCCATCTCAGCGCATCCGGCTCTCTCGAGGTTCCGACTCGGCACCGCGCGTGTGTCCGGCGGTGTGTCGTGACGCTCCCCGCGCCCTCGCCGGGAAGATACAAGCCGCTGCGTTGTGGCCTGGTCGAGCTGTTCCTGTACGAAGCACAGGAGTTCCCGTTCCGCGACGGTCGGCTCCTGCTGCGCGGCGACAACGGCAGCGGCAAATCCAAGGTGCTCGCGCTGACCTTGCCCCTGCTGCTCGATGCAAACCTGTCTCCCATCCGCATGGAGCCGGATGCTGATCCGAACAAACGCATGGCGTGGAACCTGCTCATGGGTGACGCCCACGAGGAGCGGACGGGCTACAGCTGGGTAGAGTTCGGCCGCGTCGACGACGACGGCACAGAGCATTTCGTCACGATCGGCTTGGGATTGAAGGCGGTGCGGCAGCGCGGCGTTGTTAAACAATGGTGGTTCATCACCGACCAGCGAATCGGTGACGAGCTTCATCTCATCGATCGCACGCGGACAGTGCGCACTCGCGAGCGGCTCATCGAGGCAATCGGAGCACGGGGTACGGTCTTCGACACGGCAGAGCGGTACAAGCGAGCGGTGGATGAGGCCCTGTTCGGCCTGCACGATCGTTACGACGCGCTGGTCGACCTGCTCGTACACCTCCGGCAGCCGCAGCTGTCGAAACGGCCCAATGAACAGCAGCTCAGCGCGGCGCTGACCGAGTCGCTGCGGCCGATGCCGGATGCCCTGATTGACACTATCGCCCAGTCGTACCAGTCGCTTGAAGAGGAGGAGCGCGCCCTCGCATCCATGCGGTCGAGCACGGTCGCGGTCGCCGCGTTCACCGCCGAGAATGAGCGATACGCTAGGGTCGCTGTTCTTCGTGCAACGGCCTCTCCGAGACGAGCGCAGTCGGAGTACGAGGAGCAGAACAGGCGGGCACGGGATGCCGGGGCGCGCTTCGAGCGTGCCCGCGCGGCTCTCGAGATGGCCGAGTCGGACGCCGCCGCGGGGGGTGTGCGACTGGCGCAGCTGCAGGGTGCGCGCGAGGCACTGCGGGAGCGCCGCGAATCCGATGAGCTGGTGCAGTTCGCTTCAGCAAGGGATCTCGCCGCTGCCCTGCGCTCCGCTGCCTCGGCAGCGGAGAACGCACTGCGCCAGGCGACAGTCGCGGCCCGGGCCGCGCAGAATGCGCTCGATCAGGTTCTCGATGATCTTGCCCGCCAGAATGAGAAGATCGAGATTGCACGACAGACCGTGCTGGCATTGGCGTCGTCTGCGCGGATCGAGTTGCCGGTCGACTCTGAGAGCGCAGAGACCGTCGCGCGTTCGAGCTCGACAGAAGTCGCCCGCCGACAGGGACATGTCACTCATCTCGACACACTCCTCGACACCGTGGCTGAGACCGAACGGGCACGCGCCTCGGCGCAGAATGCGGTCGATGAGGCCGAGACCCGACTCTCGCACGAGGACGAGACAATGCTGGCGGCTCAGGCACACGCGGCGGACGCTGCCGCCCTCTGGTTCGAACAACTGAGCGAACAGGTGGGCACAGCGGTACTCCTCCGTGGCGACGGTCTCGACGAGGCACTCGAGGAGGCGAGGGACTGGACTTCGGTGCCGCTGGCGGGCGCGAATCCCGCGTCGCGATGGGCGGATGAGACAGTTCGGCGAGTGGACGCGGAGCTCGAGGCCGAGCATGCCGCCCACGCCACCGAGTTGAGTCGCCTGCGACGTGCCATTGATGAACTCGAAGTGGAGACCTCCGAATTGATGGCCGGTACGATTCGTCGGCCATCTGCGGCTCCCACCCGTCCGGCGCGGCGTCACGACGGTGGGGGAGCGGCGTTCTGGGAGTGCGTGGACGTGCGGTCTCATGTTCCGGCCGAGGACGCCGCCGGAATGGAAGCCGCGCTGGAGGCGGCCGGGCTTCTTGATGCTTGGATCAGCAACGATGGCACCGTGATCGGAGTGGAGGGTGATGCTGTGCTGCGGCCAGTCCCGCGCGACGGGCCGTCGCTGTTTGACCTGCTTGTTCCCCTGGATGTGCGCACAGTTCCGTCGGCAACGGTCGAATCGATCCTGAGAAGCGTGGCGCTCAGCGATGACCCCAGGGAGGGTCAGGTCGCGATCTCGACGTCGGGAGGCTTCGCTCTAGGTCCCCTCGTCGGATCCTGGCGCAAACCGTCCGCGGAGTACCTGGGGTCGACGGCACGCGAGCAGGCACGGCTGGCCCGACTGGAGTCAGCAGAGTCCGAGCACGATGCGCTCCTCGCTGAGTTCACCGGATGGGAACACCAGCGTGTTCTCGTGAGCGACGCACGGGCATCCCTCAAGGCCGAACGTGACGGCCTTCCGGATGACACGCCCGTTCGATCGACAAACTCCAGCGCTGCTTTCGCGGCCGAGCGACGCACGGAAGCGGACCGCGCCGTACACGCACGACGAGGCATGTTAGCCGGTGCAATCGAATCCCAGTCTGTCGCCGGTGTGGCTGTCGCTGAAGCGGCCGAGCTGTATTCGATCGACGTCGGAACGCTGGACGCCGTGCGAACCGCACTCGGAAACCTTCCGGCTGCGGTGCTCCTGCTGGTTAACGGTCTCGAGGAGTGGGAGAGGCTTCAGCGCCGGGCCACCACCAGCGAAGCGACCGACGGCAACGCCGTCGAAGCGCGTACCGCAGCGGAGCGCGATGCCCAGAGCGCGCTGGCTAAAGCCGTCTCGGCCGAGCAGCGCCGCGACACACTCGAAGCGACAGTGGGCAAGGAAGCCCGGGAGATCGAGCGGGAGCTCGAGGGCGTCGAGCGCGACCTCCAAACTGCCACGTCACAGCGCACCCGGCTCGATAGCGAGGTCCGCACGGCGTCCAATGAGGTCGCCGTGGCGACGATCGAGGTCACCGCGGTCGAGGAGGCTGTCGTCTCCGCGACCGCCCGGCGCGACGCGGCAGCCGGGGAATTCCGCTTGTTTGTCAGCACCGGACTGCTCGCCATCGCGGTTCCCGCACTGGAGATTCCAGACCTCGGTACGCCATGGGCACCAGATCCGACCGTGAGGATCGCCCGCCGCGCGCTTGAGCTTCTCGGCGGGAACGACGCGGGCGCTGACGATTTGGATGCAGCGGCGGGCCGGCTCAACCGCGCTTTCGAAATCCTGCAGGGTGAGCTGAGCGCCCAGGGACGCCAGTGCGCTTGGGAACAGCGCCATGGCGTTGTTGTTGTCTCGGTCCAGCACGGCTCGGAGTACGTCGCGCCTGGATCGTTGCTCGCCGAACTCGAGCGTGAGCTCCTCGACCGCGAACGACTGCTCACCGAGAAAGAGCGCGCCATCCTCGAGACGCACCTGATCGACGAGGTCGGTGCCCAGCTGCACGATCGGGTCAGGGAGGCGCAACAACAGGTCGCCCTCATCAACCAGGAACTGGACCGGCGCCCGACTCGAAGCGGTCTTAGGCTGCGGATCATCTGGGAGGCAGCGGATGGCGAACTCGACAAACAGGGCCGTGCGCTTCTGCAGCAGAGCGCTGCGGCGTGGTCGCCCGCCGATCGAGAGGCGATCGGTGACTACCTGCGGTCTCGAATCTCGAGCTCCCGCGCGGAGGAACCGGACGGAAGTTGGCACGAGCGCCTTCGCGCCGCTTTCGACTACCGTTCGTGGAATCGTTTTTCGGTGCAGCTCCACCAGAACGGGGTGTGGCGCTCTGCGTCTGGTCCCGCCTCGGGCGGAGAGCGAGTTCTCGCGGCCAGCGTTCCCCTGTTTGCGGCTGCGGCCAGCTATTATGCCTCGGCGGGCAACCCTCACGCGCCCCGGTTGATCCTCCTGGACGAAGCTTTCGCTGGAGTCGATGACCGATCCCGAGCGAGCTACCTTGGTTTGCTTGCCGAGTTCGATCTCGACGTAGTGATGACGAGCGAACGAGAATGGGCGACCTATCCCGAGATTCCCGGAATCGCCATTGCCAATCTGTTCCGACTCTCGGGAACCGATGCGGTTTTCGTTGAACACTGGACCTGGGATGGTGTGAGCCGCGAGCGGGTCGCCGATGGCGGGACATCTGCCATCGAGTCGGCGCCTCCCCTCGAGTGGGGACAGGACGCGCTCGTCTTCGAAATCGACGAGACATGACCGGCGAACCTGCGCACGTGCAGCGATTGCTAGGGGAGCCCGGACTCCAGCGGCTTGTCAACCAGCTCGTGCAGCGGATCGAGGGTGGACGTCCACTCCTGGGCCGGTTGGCCGTGCGGATCCTCGACTCGGGGGAGCGATCGGCAATCGCTGCGCTCATGGGTCGCAGTCCCGGGTCAGGCTCGACCATCTCCGTGGACCTCCAGCTCCTCGACCGCATCGTCCGGGACAGCGGGGCCGCTGCGTCGCTCGCCGAGGCGGTGCACTATCTCCGCGGACCACTGGTGGTGCGCGCCGAGTTCGCCGACGCGCAGCGACTGGCGTGGGACGAGGTTCATGCACCGCTGGATAACTATCTGGCCGAGCATCCCGACGCTGCATCCTGGGCACAGTCGATTCGGTCACGGGGCCAGCTTCGTCGATTGGCGCGAACTCCGGATGCCGCGCGGGAACTTCTCGAGCGGGTCCTGGGTGTCCTTGAGCAACTGCCGTCCAGCGGCGAAGCGCTTTCGCGGCTGGCGGCGCGTGTTCTCGGCTCCGCTCACGCGCTTGATGTCGGGACCCCGGAGTCCGCCCTCGTGCTTTCGGCCGTCGCGGAAGCCGGGGTCGTGCCGCCAGGATCGCAGGGACGCAGGGAAGTCTGGGCTCGAGCCGGGATAGCGATGGACGAACTCTCGAGCACAGTGCTCGTTCACCGGCTTCTGCTTCCCGGCGCGCTGGGGCAACTGACGTGCACAGGCGAACCGGTGGTCATCACACTCCGTCAGCTTCGACGGCTCGAGATTTCCGTTCCGTCGAGTCCGGTCTTCGTGTGCGAGAACCCGTCGATCGTTGATGCGGCGGCTCGTGAGCTCGCAGCGGATTCTCCCCCGATCGTTTGCATCCAGGGCCAACCGAGCCTCGCCGCAGTTGTGCTGCTGCGCGCAGTGGCGAGCGCGGGCATCCGGTATCACGGCGACTTCGACTGGGGTGGATTGCGCATCGCTAATCGGGTACATGAGTTGTTCGGGTTCGAGCCGTGGAGGTACAGCGCATCTGACCTCGATGAATCGGCTCACTTGCCCGGCACCGACCTGAAGGGATCCCCCGTCGACGCCCGATGGGATGCCGCGATCCGTCCAGCTCTCGAACGGAGAGGCTCGCGTCTAGAAGAGGAGCAAGTGATCGACAAGCTTCTGGCGGATCTGTCGGTGGGGTGAACCTTAGCCGCGAGCGTTGATGACGGCCGCGATCCCCTGCTCCTGATCCTCGAGCCACGTCTCGAGGATTGACTCGAGTTCCGCGACCCGTCGAGCACGGAGAGTCATGCCGCATCGCTGCCTTCCCAACTCGCGACAGATAGCCTTAACGTGCAGAGAGTTGAGAGGTGAATATTGTGGTTGCGAATCTGGCATCCGTATTCACGTTCGGCGTCGCTCGAGCCGCAGGCCTGCGGAAGGACCAGGTTTACGACCTTCTCGCGAAGGGTTAGATCGAACGAGTAGGCCGAGGCGTGTATCTGCGTCCTGACACGATCGACTCTGCCTTCGCCTCGCTCGCCGCAGCAACGGCTGTGCGCCAAGAGGCGACATTGTGTCTGACGAGCGCGCTCGTACACCACTACCTGAGCGACACCACCCCGTTTAAGTCCGGGTTGCGTCCTTTAACGTGGTGTATCGGATCTCGGTGAGCGTGTCGTCGCAGACGGCGACGGTCACCGCGTGATCCTTCGAGAGAACCGCTAAATCCATCTCGAAAGGAACTACGACGATGACCGTCGCACCCAGTATCGACCCTGCCCGCTTCCTCCACGAACACCTCGAGCAGGCGTCGCCGGACTTGCTCCGGGACATGCTCACCACTTTCATCAACACACTGCTATCTGCTGACGCGGACGCCGTCTGCGGGGCCGATTACCGCACCGTCTCCGACGATCGCACGAACCGGCGAAACGGTTACCGGCACCGCGATTTCGACACCCGTGCCGGCACGATCGATGTTCAGATTCCGAAGCTGCGGCAGGGCACCTACTTCCCCGACTGGTTGCTCGAACGACGCCGCCGCGCCGAACGGGCCCTGACGACGGTCGTGGCAACCTGTTACCTCCTCGGCGTTTCGACGAGGCGGATGGAGAAACTTGTCGACTCCCTCGGCATCACCTCGTTGTCGAAGTCGCAGGTCTCGGTGATGGCCCGCGATCTGGACGAGCACGTTGCCGAGTTCCGGACTCGACCCCTGAATGCTGGCCCTTACACGTTCGTGGCCTGCGACGCCCTGACGATGAAAGTCCGTGAGGGCGGCCGGGTGGTCAACGTCGCGGTGCTGGTCGCCACCGGCGTCAACGGCGATGGGCACCGCGAAATCCTGGGCCTGCAGGTTGCCACGACCGAGGACGGGGCGGGGTGGTTGGCGTTCTTCCGCGACCTCACCGCCAGGGGACTGACCGGGGTGAAACTGGTCACCTCGAAACGCTCACGCCGGCCTGGTCGCCGCAACCGCGGCAACCCTGCCCGGAGCGGCCTGGCAACGCTGCCGAACCCACTACGCCGCGAACCTGATGAGCACCGTCCCGAAGAGCTCCTGGCCCTGGGTGAAAACGCTCCTGCACTCCGTCTATGACCAACCCGATGCCGAGTCGGTGCACGCCCAGTTCGACCGGGTCCTCGACGCGTTGGAACACAAACTGTCGAAAGCGTTCGCCCACCTCGACGCTGCCCGAGCCGACATCCTCGCCTTCACGGTGTTCCCCAAAGAACTCTGGCGGCAGATCTGGTCGAACAACCCGAACGAGCGCCTCAACCGGGAGATCCGCCGCCGCACCGACGTTGTTGGCATCTTCCCCAACCGCGACGCGATCATCCGCCTCGTCGGCGCTGTCCTCGCCGAGCAGCACGACGAGTGGGCCGAGTCCCGCCGCTACCTCGGCCTCGACGCCCTCACCAAATCCAAAGCCGTCGGCACCAGCCAACCCGAGGGGGTGACCCCAGACTTCCACGCCCTCAGCGCATAACAACACGAAGGATCACAAAGAAATCGATACACCACCATAAAAAACTTGACCTAAGTCCGATATCGCCCTCCCGTGTGGCACCCATCATCCCGTTGGGCTCGCTCAGGTTGCATGGCGCAGCTTCGACCCGACAACCTTCCATATCGGACGCGACCACATCGATGCCGGAAACGGATTCACGCTCACCACCTACTCAGCCGAGAGAACGATCGTGGATTGCTTCCGGCTTATGCACCAGGAAGGGAGCGATGTCGCCTACGAAGCGCTCCGACGGTGGGTGCGCCGCCGCAGAAACTCACCGGCAGTCCTGTAGAAGGTTGCGTCATTTTTCCCGAAGGCACAGCCGCGGATCCGCCAGGCGCTCGAGGCGCTCCTTTGACTCCGCTAACACCAGCACGAGACACTCCTGCAGGGCAGGAATATGACGAGCTGCGCACCCTCGCCCGCCGCGAGGGACGGGATCACGCCGAGATCGATGTTTTGCGGTCACGGATCGCAAAACTGGAGCGCGAGCTTGAGGAAGTTCGCAGTGAGTTCCGAGAACTTGAGCGTGTGAGGCTCGCCCCAGGAGAGATCCCGGTAGCTGCGCCTGCTCGTGGCGGCCCGCTGCTTATGGTGACGGCGGCATCGTCGAGTGTCGAGAAGCTCGCTTTGTTCCGCGCTCGCTTCGTCGGCAGGAGTGATGTCCATACGGTGCGATGGACCAGCGTGCGCACGGAAAGTCGGGGTGGAGTCCCGCGGTGCGCGGTGGGTTTTACACCGGACACGAGACAGCCGCGGACTATCTGCCGCTTGAAGAACGAATCGTCGAGCGGCACCTTCGAGGTGCTTCTCAACCTGGAGAGCGCGAGTTCCACGCTGGACTTTACCCGATGCTTGAGGGCGATCAGTGTCGTCTCTTGGTCTGCGACTTCGACGGCGTACAGTGGCGTCACGACGCCGAAGCATTCGTTGTTGAGTGTGAGCGTGCCGGGATCGACGTGCTCACGGAGGCGTCACGATCAGGTGCGGGTGCGCATGTCTGGATATTCTTCGCGGACCTTGTCCCGGCGGCGACGGCTCGCGCAGCCGGAATGCGGCTGCTGCGCACCGCCATGGCCCGTCGACCAACGATAGATTTCCAAAGCTACGATCGCTTCTTCCCGTCGCAAGACACCCTGCCGGAACGATCTCCTGGGCGGGCGCGCCTGGGCAATCTCATCGCGCTACCGCTGCAGGGTGACTGCCGCCGACGAGGGACTACCGTATTCGTCGATCCCGGGACCTGCGATCCGCATGAGGATCAGTTCGCGGCACTCGCGATGACGACCCCTGTACCCGTTGAACTGATCGCAGAGCTTCGGTTGATGAGCCTCGCGGAGTCGCGCGTGGGGCCCGCAGAGTCGCTGGGCGCACTTCCGCGGCGATCGGATATCAGGGCAGTTGCGCGCACGATGGCCGGACGAAAGCTGGAGTTGCACCGCGATGCGGTTCTGCACATCCCGACGGAGCTCCTTCCAGGGATCGTGATTACCGAACTCAAACACATGGCGTCCGTCCCAAACCCGGAGTTTTACCGCAGACTTGCTCAGCGGTTCAGCACCTTCGGCACGCCGCGTCTTGTCACCAGCTTCGAACATGACGAGCACGAACTGCGCCTGCCGCGAAGGCTTACAAACGAAGCTGTAGCGCTCCTCGCAGACGCAGGATTCCAGACAACGACCGAGACAGTGGCCAAGTTGCAGGGACGTCTGGAGCTGACCTTTGCGGCGCAACTCCGAAATGAGCAACAGCATGCGGTCGATGCGCTCCTCGCATATGACACCGGAGTGCTCGTCGCTCCTCCGGGCGCAGGCAAGACGGTCATGGCCTGCGCCCTCATCGCCGAGCGCGCGACGCCGACGGCGATCCTCGTGAATCGTGCAGAACTAACTCGCCCAGTGGCGCGACCATCTCAAGCAGTTTCTCGGCCTGATCGATGGCCAGATTGGCCAGCTCGGGGCGGGGCGACGGAAACGGCGTGGGGTCGTGGACCTGATCATGATGCAGTCGGTCTCGCATCGGAACTCGGACCCCAGCATCCTGGAGGAGTACGGGCAAGTCATCATCGACGAATGCCATGCCGTGGCAGCACCAGCAACCGAGGCAGCCCTGCGCAACGTCAGTGTCCGGTACTGGGCAGGGATGACGGCAACCCTCACCATGCGGATCAAATGAACGGACTAATCACGATGCAGTGCGGTCCGATCCGGCACGTGGTCGACTCGGCTGATCACGTCGCTCGCGAAATGGTCGTCCATGAGACGACCTTCCGCACTGAAGAGACAGGAACCGACGGTCCCGCTATCCAAGCGATCTACTCAGAACTCGCCGCCGATGCCGAGCGCAACACGATTCTCGCCGGGCAAATCAGCGGCGCAGTCGATCAGGGTCATACCTGCCTTGTACTGACGAACAGGCTCGAACACCTCGATGCGCTCGCGGACGCACTGGAACCGTGCGCATCACTGGTGATCCGGCTTCACGGGCGCCTCAACGCCGGTAAACGCCGTGAGATCAGGCAGTCACTCGAGGAGATGGACGCGCAGCAGCAACCGTTCGTTCTCGTCGCCATCGACAAGATCGCCGGTGAAGGCCTCGATTTCCCGACTCTCGATACGCTCTTCCTCACTGTCCCGGTCTCCTTCAAGGGGTGCATAATTCAGCAGGTCGGTCGCATCGCGCGTGGACGAGCGGAGCAATCCATGCCCGCGATCGTTCACGACTACCGCGATACGAACGTGCCGATCCTGGAGCGCATGTACTTACGGCGCAGACGAGTGATGTCGAATGAAGGCTTCGTAATGGCGCAACCTGCCGAATGAGGCGGCGGGTGCCGATCCCGGTCGGCCACGAAGGTTTCGCCTGATCGTCGACTCCCTTGCGCCGAACCTCGAAGGCCTTCGAGTTCCATGCTCGGGAACTGCGCACAGCCACTTCCAGAACCCTTCGGAGCCCCTCCAGCCTGTGATCGCCCGAAGTCAGCCGCCGGTGGGGAGGACTGCTCATTCGAGTTCCCACCGACGCATCGACGGTTCCCAAGTGGCATCGCCGTCGAGTCCGTCAATGACGGGGTCAATGAACGCAACGACAGCGGCGATCGCGTCGACGAACTGCTGCGGCAGACCCTGCACAGTCGATCCCAGGCTGTTCCTGTAAGCGGCGTATGTCGTTGCGCGCAGCGTTCCCAGACCTTCGGTGGCCTCCGAAAAGGGAGCCAGTGTGACGCCACGGAAAGCCGCAGTCGCCTCGACCGCCGCGCGTACCTCATCGCAACGCACGCTCTGCGTGCCGGTGAGGGTGTAAACGTCGGCGAAGTCTCGCACGCGAGTATTGGCCCGCCCCAAGTCAATTGCTGTGACCAGCTTCTCGGCTAGCACCGTCTCGATCGGGTAGCCCAGGATTAGGATCGGTGCAACATCTGGCCGCAATGCCGGCAGCTCCACCAGGCGGGGTGCCGGGGTGACTGGGTCTCCAAAATTGATGTCGAGTCGCAGCTTCACCTGGGCGGTCGCGAGCTGCGCACCCATCGTCACCCGGACACCCGAGTAAAGCGAATCGTCACGGATCACCGCGGTCGTGACCGTCCTAGGCAGGAACTCCACACCGTCGTCCGGGTCCTCAAGCGACGCGATCTCGGCAACACGCCGGGCGACGGTCGCCTCGTCAGATGCCATGTTCCTAGCAAGCGTGTCAGCATCAACGGTCGGGCGACGGGTACCGAACGACGCCAGCAGCATCCCGCCTTTGAGAACGAAATCATCCGCGTAGGGCGAGAGGGAGAGCCGTGCCAGCCACCGCTCCACGACGTACATCGTCAGTAGTTCCTGTGTACCGCGCGTCTCCCGGCGGGCACGGTTCTGCAGATCCAGATACGCGCGGCCCGCTGCGCTGTCTCGCGTGGGCCGGTTCATCGGGCGCTCGCCACGTCGAGGGCAGCGCGCACCGGCCCGAACGTGCCCAGTGCGTCCGCGTATTCCAGCAGCCGAGCGGGTCGCGCTCCGGTGGACGCCAGATAGCGGTTGAGTGCGGCGTGCGCGATCGGCTCGCCGAGGCGGCGGCGGAAGCGCATCAGATCCACCACCGTGCGCGCCGCGTCGTAGATCCGCACCATCTCGCCCGGCCCCGCCTCGAACGACGACAAGCCGAGCTCGAATGTGGTCTCGTCGAAACGGAACACGGTCACCGGCGGATACTCGATCACGGGGGAGTGCGAGCGCTTCGGCACCGCGATCTGCACCGCGGGCGGCATCTCGTCGGTCAGCTCGTGGAGTGCCGCCGCCGACACACAGCACACGATCGCGCGCGGCGTCCGATACGCGATCGCCAGCGCATCCGGATACGACGCCGGTGGGGCATCGGCGCGACGGAACACGCCGCGGGAGAGCTCCACGACTTGCCCCGCATCCCGCCAGGAATACAGGTCACGCGGATGCACGCCGTGCGTCCGTGCCGTCTCCGTAGTGAACGTCAACGGCAAGTCCTCACCGATTGCCTTCATGGATAAAATCCTTACACATAACAGCCTGCTGTGTGCGTATTTTATCCGGGCGCATGTTGTCGCTGGAATTTTGCGCGACGCCGAGGAGGTCTCGGACCTGCGTCCGCGGGTGCGCGGGCGCGCGTACCCGAGAGTAGCGTCCTTTCTAAGGCGACGCCGAGGGGGACCAAAAGGGGACCACAATCATGCAAACCATGCATTTCATTACGTGCCCTGCATGATTTGAGACTCGGAACTACGCGGTTTTCGGCTCGATTCAAGCCGTTTGGACGCCTGGGGGTCACCTCGCTCAGATTTGTGGAAATAGCCAAATAATTCAACAACGGGATGTGGCGCAGCTTGGTAGCGCACCTGGCTGGGGGCCAGGGGGCCGCAGGTTCAAATCCTGTCATCCCGACAGAAAATTCCTGGTGAGAAGGAGTTTTCACCAGGCATTTCGTATTCCGTGAGCAATTGACAAGTGATCCGCTCGCTCCGTGAGCGGGTGCGAACGACTGCCAACGAGGCGTTCCTCCCGGTCCATTTGGACCCAATTTGTTCCCATCCGATAACTCCCACCTCGAAACAAAGTCAAGGGGTTTAGGCGGAGACTCACACAGCTGCTGGTTCGTGCGCCAAGTATCGATCGACTCTGGCGGCTGCGCGCGTGAGTTCAGTTCGGTCGGAGTGAAGATAAATCTTGGTCGTCTCTATGGATGCGTGTCCGAGGATGTCGCTGACAATGTGCAAGGGGACCCCTGCGTTTGCGAACCACGTGGCGCCGGCATGCCTGAGATCATGTCGTCGCAACCCGAAGTGGCCGAGAGCCGTGACGAGCGAGTCCCAGTTAGTTGCTTGACGAAGTGAGCCCGTGGTGATGACTCCTCCGCGAGGACCTCGCAGGAGCGGCTCGCCTGGATCGCGATTGTCGGTGAGCCGTCTTAGGGTTGTCTCCAGCGGTTTCAGGATTGGGATAACTCGTACTCGACGTCCCTTGGTTGGTTTCACGCAGAGGCCGCCCGCTCCGGGGAAATATTGACGTGCGATGGTCACTACCTTCTGATCCCAATTGATATCGCCGACGAGAAGGCCGGCGACCTCGGAGCTGCGGGCCGCGAGTAGTGCACTGAGCAGAACGAAGTCACCGTAGGCCGCGTGCACGGTACGGCAGAGGTCCGCCAGTTTGAAGACAGTCGCGAGCGATGGGATCTCGAGCACAGTGACCATCCGTGCGGCTTGGCGTTGACGTCTGGCGCGCGTCCGGGTGGGATTCGTGGTGATGAGCTCGTCTCGGACCGCTTCGTCGAGGACTCTCGTTAGTGCCGCGGTCGTGTTTTTCAGCGTCGCAGACGAGCAGCTGATCTCCCATGTGTCGATTGTTCGGTCGATCGTTCCGGTGGTGATGCTTCGTATCGACAGATGTCCCAGGGCGGGGAGCACTCGCAGGTTGATTGCTCCGCGATAGTTGCTCGCGGTGGATGTCGGGTCGAGCCCTCGGAGATAGCGGTTTCCGATCATCTCCGTGTATTTATGCAGCGAGATCAACGGATCCATTGTGGTGCGGTCTGGCGCCTCCATTCGTTCGAAGAAGTCATTCGCCTTGCCGAGATCGTCAACAGTGACCGAGTAGCTTCGGCGTCGGTGGGACACGGGATCTGTCCAGCGAATGCGGGCGCGGATTCGACCCGACCGATTGAGAACGTCCTTCGAAAGCCGGATTCCAACGGGCGGTATGTGGAGATGTGTGATGACCATTCGATTGATACTGGGGGAACCAGACCCAAAGGGACGTCGTCGCGCACGCTGAAGACGTCGACCTGACCAGCCCGATACCGACCGTCCGAATTGCGGGCACGATCCTCAGCCGCAAGGGAGAAGACATCCTTAGGAAACGGCCTTGGCACGAGCATCCTTCCAGCGGCGACAAATCACGACAGGTCCTCAGACTCCTAGTTTCCCCGAGCGGCCCCTGACCTCCAGATGCGTTCGGAGTCCCTCAAGTACGCTGGGAAGGTGCCTGACGCGTGGGCGCCGGGAAGGTTGATCGAGTCGTGGCTGTATGGTCGGTTGAGTACGAGGGTGACGCATTCGAGCGTTTCCTGTTCTCATTACCGGCCTATGAGCAGGCGGTTCTAGTGGCGGCCGTTGGGCATGTTCTTCAGGTCTACGGGATCGACATCTGTTCAGGCGAATGGGGCAAGCCTCTGGGGGAGGGGCTGTACGAGTTCCGGATACGGAAATCGCTTCGCACCATTCTTGTGAGCGCTGGCCTTGATACGCCAGGAGAGGCAGGCGTGGATCGGAGCGTGCTGCTCCGCGTGTTCTGCACGTTCCACGGCGACAAGATCGTATTGCTCTACCACGGCTACAACAAGAAGACCGACCCGTCAGCGAAGCGTCAGCAGCGCGAGATCGCGAAGGCTCGCAAGATCCACGAGCGCTGGAAGCGGCAACGCAACACTTGACCGCATATGTGTTGTAGCACATAATGGTGGGGGAGAGGAGGCCATGATGGCAAAGAACTTCAACGAACTCGTTGACCGTGCGAAGGCGACATGGTCTGACGACACTCGACGTGTGTACGAGGCGGCGTCTTCAGAGTTCGCCGCCGAGGTGAACAAGCGTGCTGAGCTTGGCGCTGTGCTTGCGACCGCACGCAAGGCCCAATCCCTTACTCAGCCGGCGCTGTCCGAGTTGACGGGCATTCAGCAGGCTGAGATCAGCCGTATCGAGCGGGGCGCTGGGAATCCGACCGCAGCGACGCTCCTGCGTTTGGCCGACGCGCTGGGACAGAAGCTCACGCTCGTTCCAGCGAACCGCTGACTCGGAGGATGCGGTGCCTTCGGGTTCACGCGGGTCACTACGGAGGGGCAACCAGGCGCCCTAGGGCGTGTTTCCTAACGGTTTGAGCCAGATTGTGATGGCCCGAAGGACGACTCCGCCGCGGTAGGTGAGGGCGAGTTTGTCGTATCTGGTT
>NZ_JBEPTL010000012.1:0-116158 GCF_040549465.1 Glaciihabitans sp. UYNi722
CCCGGCCCCCCCCCCGCGGGCCCCCGGGGGCCCCATCCGTCTCCCGCGCCCCGCCCGCCGGCCCCCCCCCCCCCCCCCCCCGGGGGGGGCCCCCCCCCCCCCCCCCCCCCCCCCGACCGGCTTAACTAGAGAGACGAATCCGGGCAGCGTCGCGCGGATAGATTGGGAAGCATGAAGCTCGAACTTCGTGGCATCACCAAGCGGTTTGGTGCGCTGGTGGCCAATGACCACATCAACCTCGTGGTGCAGCCGGGGGAGATCCACTGCCTGCTCGGCGAGAACGGCGCGGGCAAGTCCACCCTGATGAACGTGCTCTACGGCCTGTATCAGGCCGAGGAGGGCGAGATCCTGCTCGACGACGTCGTGCAGCACTTCGCCGGACCCGGCGATGCGATGGCCGCGGGCATCGGTATGGTGCACCAGCACTTCATGCTTATTCCGGTCTTCACCGTCGCGGAGAACGTCATGCTCGGTCATGAGCAGACGAAGTTCGGCGGGCGTCTCGACCTCGCGGCCGCTCGCTCACAGGTGCGGGCGATCTCCAGCCGGTTCGGATTCGACATCGACCCCGATGCCCTCGTCGACGACCTGCCGGTCGGCGTGCAGCAGCGGGTGGAGATTATCAAAGCCCTCTCGCGTGATGCAAAGGTGCTGGTGTTCGACGAGCCGACAGCTGTGCTCACCCCGCAGGAGACCGACGAGCTGATCGTGATCATGCGCCAGCTCAAAGAGGCAGGCACCTCCATCGTCTTCATCACGCACAAGCTGCGCGAGGTGCGCGAGGTCGCGGACCGTATCACCGTTATCCGTCTCGGGAAGGTCGTCGACGAGGCTTCGCCGACCGCGACGAACACCGAGCTCGCCTCGCTCATGGTCGGTCGCGCGGTGGAACTCACCGTGCAGAAGAAACCAGCCACGCCCGGCGACCCGGCCTTCGTCATCCGGAACCTCTCCGTGATCGACGCACACGGCCAGCTCGTCGTCAACGATGTGAGCTTCGAGGTGCGCGCGGGGGAGATCCTCGCGATCGCCGGGGTGCAGGGCAACGGGCAAACCGAACTCACCGAGGCGATCCTCGGACTGCAGCCACGGGTCACCGGTTCGATCTCCCTCGATGGCGCTGAACTGCGTCGGGCAAGCGTGCGAACAGTGCTGGATGCCGGTGTCGGCTTCGTACCGGAAGACCGCGGAGAAGACGGACTCATCGCCGAGTTCACCATCGCCGAGAACCTGATGCTCGACCGTTCTGACAAGCCGCCATTCGTCAAAGCGGGAAGCCTGCAGCTCGGCGCACTCGCCGAATTCGCCGAAGAGAAGGTGAAGGAGTTCGACATCCGCGCCCAGGGCATCGGCACTCACGCCGGACGACTCTCCGGTGGAAACCAGCAGAAGGTTGTGCTCGCCCGCGAACTCAGCCGTGACCTCCGCCTGTTCGTGGCCGCCCAGCCGACCCGTGGTCTCGACGTCGGATCGATCGAGTTCGTGCACACCAGGATCGTCGCCACGAGGGACGCCGGTACCCCGGTGATCGTAGTCTCCACCGAACTCGACGAGGTCGTGGCGCTCGCCGACCGCATCGCCGTGATGTATCGCGGCGGGATCGTGGGCATCGTGCCGGGCAACACCCCGCGAGAGGCGCTCGGACTCATGATGGCTGGCGAAACGCCGACGACGGAGGTGGCCGCGTGAGCGACCCGCAGATTCCCGCGCAGGGCCAGAAACCCGCAGAGGAGACAGTTCTCGAGCCGGGGCAGACCCCGGCAGAGATCGAACCGCAGGAGTCGCCGTCGCGTTTCAGCAGCGTGCTGAAAGATATCTCCACTGGCAACGCCATGATCTCGGTGCTCGCCGTCGTTCTGGCCCTGGTGGCCGGTGGCATCCTCATCGCCATCACCGACGAGGGGGTGCGCACCGCATCCGGATACTTCTTCTCCCGGCCCGGTGACACCTTCTCCGCCATCTGGCACGCGGTCTCCGGCGCCTACTCCGCACTGTTCCAGGGAGCGATCTACAACTTCCGCCGGCCGGGCTTCGAGAACGGCATCAAGCCATTCCTCGACACCCTCACCTTTGCTACGCCTCTCATCGCGGCCGGCCTCGGCGTCGCCCTGGCCTTCCGGGTCGGCCTGTTCAACATCGGTGGCCAAGGGCAGATGCTCATCGCCGCCGCTGCCGCCGGTTGGGTCGGATTCTCCGTCGAACTGCCGTGGGGCATCCACCTCGTGGTCACTCTGCTCGCCGGTCTCGCGGGCGGCGCGATCTGGGCGGGCATCGTCGGCCTGCTCAAAGCGCGAACCGGGGCGCATGAGGTGATCGTGACGATCATGCTCAACTACGTCGCCTACAACCTCGTCGCCTACATGCTGCGCAGCCCTGGCCTGTTGCAGGCGCCGGGGTCGAACAACCCCAAGTCGCCGCCGACCGACCCGACGGCGATCTTCCCTCGCCTGTTCGGGCTGCAGTACTCGGTCACCGTCGGCTTCGTCTTCGCGATCATCGCCACGATCATCGTCTGGTATCTACTCAACCGGTCGAGCCTCGGCTTCAAGTTCCGTGCGATCGGTGAGAACCCGAGCGCGGCACGAGTCGCCGGCATCAACGTGAAGAACATGTACGTATTCGCGATGCTCATCTCCGGTGCGCTGGTCGGCCTGGCCGGCGCCAACCAGGTGCAGGCCTCGATCACCACGGGCTTCGGATCGGGTATCGACGCCGGGATCGGGTTCGACGCGATCACCGTCGCGCTGCTCGGTCGTTCGCGGCCGTGGGGCGTCTTCGGAGCAGGGCTTCTCTTCGGTGCCTTCAAGGCTGGCGGATTCACTATGCAGGCCCTCGAAGGCGTGCCTGTCGACATCGTTCTCGTCGTGCAGTCGCTCATCGTGCTGTTCATCGCGGCCCCGCCGCTCGTGCGGTCGGTGTTCCGCCTGCCGAAACCCTCGGATCTCCCCCGGGTCAGAAGAGCAAGCGTCACAGGCAAGAGAGCGGTGGTGACGAAGTGAGCGCCGTAACGGGAGAGGCGCGCAACCCGAACACGACGATCGCCCTGGCCACAACGGTGGTGAAGAGTTGGAAGGTCCCGATCGTGCTCGCCGTGTTCGCCGTGCTGTCGATCGTGCTGTTCATCGTGTTCGGCCGGAGTGGCATCAGCAACTTCCGGCTATCAACCGACTCGGACTTCTTCCAAATCCCGCAGCTACCTCTCGACTCACGGGTGACCGGCGTCGTGGTGTCGGTGCTGCTCGTCGCGATCGCTGCTTTCGCCACCTGGCGGGTCTCCGCCGCGCGGAAGGTGCCGATCTGGATCATCGCCGTCTTCGCCGTCCTGTTCCTGGTCGCCTTCCTCGCCTGGTCAGCGACCGGCCATACCGTTCCCATATCGGGACTCCTGGTCGGAGCGGTCAGTCTCAGCGTCCCGCTCATCTTTGGGGCGCTCGGCGGCGTGATCTCCGAACGAGTCGGCGTGGTCAACGTGGCCATCGAAGGGCAGTTGCTCGCGGGTGCGTTCGTGTCGGCGGTCGTGGCATCCGTCACCCACCTGCCGGTGCTCGGGCTGCTCGCAGCGATGGTTGCCGGAATGCTGGTCTCCTTCGTGCTCGCCGCGTTCTCGATCAAGTACCTCGTCGATCAGGTGATCGTGGGTGTCGTGCTCAACGTGCTGGTCACCGGGCTCACCAGCTTCTTCTACGGCACGGTGCTGAGTGCCAACACGGATGCGCTGAACTCGCCCGACCGCTTTCCGAAGATCAACATCCCGCTCCTCAGCGAGATACCGATCATCGGGCCGGTGCTGTTCCGCCAGACGATCATCATCTATCTGATGTACGTGGCCGTCTTCGTGGTCTGGTACTGCCTGTTCCACACGCGCTGGGGCCTTCGTCTCCGTTCGTCGGGTGAGCATCCACAGGCGGCGGACACCGTCGGCATCAACGTCAACCGAACCAGGTTCTGGAACGTGTCGCTCGCCGGTGCAATCGCGGGTCTTGGCGGTGCCTACTTCACCCTCGGATCGGTCGGCGGGTTCACGAAAGAGATGACGGCGGGCGCGGGCTTCATCGCTCTCGCGGCGGTGATCTTCGGTCGCTGGGATCCGATCAGGGCCACCCTTGCCGCCCTGCTCTTCGGCTTCGCCACCAACCTGCAGAATGTGCTGGGAATCATCGGTTCGCCGGTGCCGAGCGAGTTCATGCTGATGCTGCCCTACGTGGTCACGATCTTCGCCGTGGCCGGGCTCGTCGGGCAGGTGCGCGGGCCCGCCGCGGCAGGCAAACCCTACGTGAAGTCATGACCATTCGACAGACTCAGGGCGAGGCCGACAACATCGACTGGGAGGCTCTGCGTGCCGTTGCGAACGAGGCACGTACCCACGCCTACGTTCCCTATTCGAAGTTCCCCGTCGGAGTCGCCGCGATCGTCGACGACGGGCGGGTGATCTCCGGCGCCAACGTCGAGAACGCCTCCTACGGGCTCACACTGTGCGCCGAGTGCGCACTCGTCTCGAGCCTGCACATGACCGGCGGCGGCCGATTGGTCGCGTTCACCTGCGTGGACGGTCACGGCAACATCCTGATGCCATGCGGCCGCTGCCGCCAGCTGCTGTACGAACATTCCGCACCCGACATGCTTCTCGAAACCGTCTCAGGAGTGAAGACGATCGACGAAGTGATTCCGGATGCTTTCGGCCCGCGTCAGCTCGCCGAGTACGAGAACTCGGAGAACCAGTGACCATCGAAGCCTTCGACGTCGTGGACCTGATCCACACCAAGCGCGACAGGGGCGCCCTCTCCACCGAGCAGATCGACTGGCTCATCGACGCCTACACCCGCGGCTATGTCGCCGATGAGCAGATGGCCGCCATGACGATGGCGATCTTCCTCAATGGTATGGAGCGACAGGAGATCCGCGACCTCACCCTGGCGATGATCGCGAGCGGCGAGACGATGAACTTCTCCGGCCTCTCGAAGAAGACCACCGATAAGCATTCCACCGGCGGGGTCGGCGACAAGATCACCCTGCCGCTCGCGCCACTCGTCGCCTCGTTCGGCGTCGCCGTTCCGCAGCTTTCCGGGCGTGGCCTCGGCCACACCGGCGGCACGCTCGACAAGCTCGAGAGCATTCCCGGCTGGCGCGCCTCGATCTCCAACGACGAGTTCATGGCGCAGCTGGAGAAGGTCGGTGCGGTCATCTGCGCTGCTGGCTCCGGCCTCGCCCCGGCTGACGGCAAACTCTATTCGCTGCGCGATATCACCGGAACCGTCGAGGCGATCCCGCTCATCGCCTCCTCGATTATGAGCAAGAAGATCGCGGAGGGAACGTCCGCGCTCGTGCTCGACGTGAAGTTCGGCTCCGGTGCCTTCCTGAAAGACATCGAGCAGTCACGGGAGCTCGCCCGCACGATGGTCGCCCTCGGTGAAGACGCGGGGGTCGCGACATCCGCTCTGCTCACCAACATGAATGTTCCGCTCGGCCTCGCCATCGGCAATGCCAACGAGGTGCGCGAATCGGTGGAGGTGCTCGCCGGCGGCGGTCCGTCCGACGTGCGCGCACTGACCGTCGCTCTGGCACGCGAGATGCTGTCACTCGCCGGAGTCGCCGACGCGGATGTCGAGGCCGCCCTCGACGACGGCCGGGCGATGGACTCCTGGCGTGCGATGATCTCGGCGCAGGGCGGGGACCCGGATGCCGCGCTGCCCGTCGCGCGCGAAACCCACGTGGTGACTGCCGCCCGTTCGGGCATTCTCGTGCAGCAGCGGGCGCTGCCTTTCGGCATCGCGGCCTGGCGACTGGGTGCCGGACGCGCCCGCAAACAGGACCCAGTGCAGCACGCCGCCGGCATTGACCTGCACGCTAAGCCTGGCGACCAGATCGTGGAGGGCCAGCCGCTCTTCACTCTCAACGCGGACGAGCCTGAGCGTTTTGCCCGTGCGCTCGAAGCACTCGAGGGCGCTTACCGGATCGGCGATGTCGGTGACGAGATTCTCAGCGGCGGCCCGCTGATCGTTGAGAGGATTGGATCATGACGAGTGTCACTAACTGGATGTTCCGCAACCGCGAAACGGGCAGGTACACGATCGGCCAGCCGGCAAACCTGTCGCAGAAGCTGTTCCTGTGCACCACTCTGGTCGGCATCTTCCTGCCGCGCGGCCCGGTGCGCATGGCAGCCGGGGTTGCCGCGGTCGGAACGCTCGCCTGGTGGGCCGTGGACGAGGTCGCGCGCGGGGTCAACCCGTTCCGTCGCGTCCTGGGCGTGATCACCCTCGGCGGCATCGCGTATCTTGCGCGGCGTCGCTCGCGAAACTAGCCGCAGCGACACTCTCGAGTCCAGCCCGTGTCGGGCATCCAATATCAAGTGACACGAACGCACCTTCCGCCCGCCCGCGAGGGTACAAACGTGCCCCTTGGACTCTCTCGTGCCGGGTATCCGATACCGGGGGACAAGAACGCACCCCCGCGCACGGCTCTGAGGTGCGAACGTGTCCCCTGGAAGTCAGCCACTCCAGCCCCGCGCCCTGAGCAGCCGCTTCAGCCGATCGATCAGCTCCGTCGAATCCCAGATATCGTCCGCGCTGATCCGCGTTGAGTGCCAGCCAGCATCTTCGAGCCGGGGCACTCGCTTGAGGTCTTTGCGCCATTGGCGTTTGTCGGAACGATGATGATCTCCCTCGTAGTCGAGCACCATCTTGTAGCGTATGAAGGCAAGATCGGGCATTGCGAGAAAAACGCCGGACGAACTATAGATCTCCTGATTCACCGCGAGGTCGGGCAGACCTGCGCGTCCGAAGCGAAAGCGGATCTTCGACTCCGGTGGGGAATCCGAGCGGTCGGACAGCTCGGGCAAAGCGTCTTCGAGTTCGGCACGACCGAGTCGACCCGCATATCGCCCGACCGCGGCCCGCAGATCCTCCGGCGAGGCTTTCGGCTGGCGCCACCAGAGCAGATAGTCACCGGCGCAGATGAGTTCCTCGAGGGAGAGCAATCCTGCCAGTTCGCAGAACAGGCGCGGTGGAGAGGACACCGCGAAGCCGGTGAACATTGCGATGTCGATCTCTTCGACCTGCTGTTTGTGCCCACGGATGCCAGCCGCGCGCACCGCGCGGGCGGGCGGGCGGTGGAACGCTGACATCGAGCCGGTCGTCGGCGCGAAAGCGTGCGGGTAACGGAACCTGATAGAGCCGCGCGGCGGTGAGGTGCGAAAAGAATTGATTGGGCGCCATCCGCACCGAGTAAGCCCCGCACAAGGCTGCAACCTTTTCTTCGACTACCGCGTCGGCTGCGTGACCCTGGCTCCCGACATCCGCTCTCGCAGATGACGGTCTCCGTGGAACACGCACGCCCCAAAACGGATGCTCGAGATCGCGGCCGCGGAGTCGTCCGCGGCCGACGCCCGCTTCGTTGGCTGCCCCCACCAAGAAGGGTTCGTTGTCGAATGGGGCTGGCAGAGGTATCCGGGCCGACATGGTGTCGAGGATGACGCATCCGAGCCCGACCTATCGCGGAAGGTGTTTTCGAGGTGTAGAGATGGACACTCGCGGGAAGGTGAACGAGAGGTCGGGGGACACAAAAGCATGGTCTGATGATCCGCGAGCAACAGATCTTGTCCCCTGGGGGAGACAGAGGAAGGCAGCCGCTACAGCGCGGGCTCGCCGATCCGTACCAGGGCGTCGATGATGAGCGCCCAGAACCGGGCGTGGTCGAGGTCGGTCGCGGCGTGGGTCGTGCAGCCCTCCGGAGCGGGGGAACGGAAGTCGGCCACGGTCATGCCGAGAGTGAGCGATCCGGTGAGTTCGACATCCAGCGGCACCTTCACCACCGTCATCACTGTCGGGTCGATGACGAGCGCGACAGCGCACGGATCGTGCACCGGCGGCGAGTCGAAACCCTGCATGTCTTTATAGCTCTGGCCGAAGAAGTCGAGCAGTTCCACCACGAAGCGCGCGGGGCCGGTGCCGACTGCCGCGATGGCGGCCACGACATCCGGTGTGGCGAGGGCCTGGTGCGTGAGGTCGAGGCCGACCATCGTCAGCTTCCATCTCTCGTTGAAGACGATGTGGGCGGCCTCGGGATCGATCACGATGTTGAACTCGGCGGCCGCGCTCCAGTTGCCCACGTGGTATCCGCCGCCCATCAGCACCACCTCCTTCACCCTGTCGACGATGCGCGGTTCTTTGCGCACGGCGATCGCGATGTTGGTGAGGGCACCGGTCGGTACGAGGGTGATGGTGCCGGGAGGCGAATCCATGATCGTGTCGATGATCAGGTCGACGGCGTGGCGAGCATCGGGTACGAGCGTCGGTTCCGGCAATACGGGCCCATCCAGCCCCGACTCGCCGTGGATGGATGCCGCAACCTCTCTCGCACGCACCAGCGGCCGGTGCGCTCCCGCCGCGAACGGCACCCCCGTGATCCCGGCGATGCGCGCCACAGCCAGCGCATTGCGCGTGACCTTCTCGATGGTCTGGTTGCCGTGCACCGTGGTGACGGCGACCAGCTCGATCGAGGGATTGCCGTGGGCCAGTATCAGCGCGATCGCATCGTCATGGCCCGGGTCGCAGTCGAGGATGATCTTATTCACCATATTCCTCAGGCTAGTGGTCGGTTCCAGCCGATAGATTTGGGTTATGAACACAGTTCCCCACGACTTTCTCCTGCCCGGCGGCGGAGCCAACATCAGCACGCTGCCCAAGGTCTCGCTGCACGATCATCTCGACGGCGGCCTTCGCCCCCAGACGATCATCGATCTTGCCGAGTCTGTCGGCCTCGAGCTTCCGGAGAGGGATGCGGATACCCTCGGCGGCTGGTTCGTGGAGAAATCCGATTCCGGCTCCCTCGTGGAGTACCTCACGACCTTCGACCTCACCACCGGGGTAATGCAGACCCGCGAAGGACTGATCCGCGTCGCCCGTGAATTCGTACAGGACCTTGGAACCGACGGCGTGATCTACGGCGAAATCCGCTGGGCTCCCGAGCAGCACCTGACCCGTGGTCTCAGCCTCGACGAGGTCGTCGAAGCCGTGCAGGAGGGCATCGACGAGGGTGTGCAGGAGGTCGCCCACGCTGGCGGTCGCATCCGGATCGGGCAACTCGTCAGCGCCATGCGGCACGCCGACCGGGGGCTCGAGATCGCCGAACTCGCCGTGCGCCACCGCAATAACGGGGTGGTGGGCTTCGACATCGCAGGCGCAGAGGCCGGTTTCCCGGCCGGTAATCTCCGCGACGCCTTCGACTACCTCGCGCAGCACTTCTTCCCCGCGACGGTTCACGCCGGTGAGGCTGATGGGCTGGACAGCATCCGCGGTGCCCTCTTCGACGGTCGCGCCCTGCGTCTCGGTCATGGCGTGCGCATCGCAGAGGACATCACCGTCGACCGTGAGGACGACGAGAACACCTATGTCGAGCTCGGGCGCCTGTCGCAGTGGGTCAAAGACCGCGAGATCGCCCTCGAGCTGAGCCCCTCCTCCAACCTGCAGACCGGTGCGATCACCGAGTGGGGAGACGAGCTGATCGACCACCCATTCGACCTGCTCTACCAACTCGGATTCCGCGTGACGGTGAACACCGACAACCGCCTGATGAGCGACACGTCGCTGAGCCGGGAGCTCGCGCTGCTCAGCGAGACCTTCGACTACGACCTGAGTGACCTCGAAGTGTTCCAGCTGAACGCCGCCGCCGCCGCCTTCCTACCCGTCGAAGATCGCGAGGAACTCGCCGACCAGATCATCGACGGGTTCGGACGCGCCTGACCATGTCCCTCCCACCGCTCGCCGAGACGGCGATCATCATCGGCGCGGATGCCGACGACTGGCGCGCCGCCGTGCGACAGGCCGGTCGCGCGCTCGTCGACTCCGGAGCCGCTCTGCCCGGCTATTCCGACGAGATGATCAGGATGATCGAGGAGCATGGCCCCTACGTCGTCATCGCGCCAGGTCTGGTGCTCGCCCACGCGCGGCCCGGCCCGGAGGTGCTGGCCGACGGTCTCGCGGTCGTGACGCTGGCGACGCCGGTGGCCTTCGGGCATCCGCACAACGATCCTGTGCGGGTGGTGCTGGGCCTCGCGACCAAGTCGCCAGACGAACACATCGAGACCATCGCCGATCTCGCGAACGTCTTCAACGACTCGAGCGCGATCGCCGACCTCGCTGCAGCCACGACGGTGGCCGAGGTGCAGCGCATCATGGGAGGAACAATATGAAGATCGTGGCGATCTGCGGGGCCGGCATCGGTAGTTCCGGCATCCTGAAGGTGAACACCGAGCGGGTGCTCACACGACTCGGACTGGAGGCGGATGTCACGGCCGCCCACCTTGGAACCCTCACGAGCGACGCAGCCGACGCCCAGATCATCCTGACCTCCGCAGAATTCGTGGACGCCATCGGCAAGACCTTCGCCGACGTGATCGTCATCGAGAACTACTTCGACACCGCCGAGCTGTCGACGAAACTCGAAGCGGCCCTGGGTAGTTAGGCGTCGGCGAGAAGTTTCCGCACACCAGCACCCAGCGCGTCGACCGCGGCCTGAGCTTTGTCCTGCCTCTCGAGGGCAGACCCGTCGGTGCTGGACGCGTCGAGGTAGACCTTCACCTTCGGCTCCGTGCCGCTCGGCCGCACGATCACGCGAGAGCCGTCGTCCAGCCAGATGCGCAGGATGTTGCTCGGCGGGAACTGTTCGAAGCCGTCGGCGAAATCGTCGATCAGTCGAACAGGTACGTCGCCGATCATCTCCGGTGGCGTGGCGCGGAGTCGGTCCATGATCCGGGGGATGTCAGCGAGATCGCTCACCCGCACCGAGATCTGGTCTGACGCGAAGGCTCCGAATGTCTCGGCGAAGGCCAGCCGGTGCTCTTCCAGTGTCTTTCCCTCGGCTTTGAGGTCCGCCACCATGGCGATGAACTCCACGGCGGCTGAGATGCCGTCTTTGTCCCGGATCTTGTCCGGATCGACCAGATAGCCGAGGGCCTCCTCATATCCGTAGAACAACCCGGGAACCCGCGATACCCACTTGAATCCAGTGAGGGTGTCGGCGTAGTCGAGCCGATAGTGGCTCGCCACGGCGGCCAGGGCGGGGGAGCTGACGATCGAGGCGGCGAGGACGCCGTGAGGTGCAGCCGCGCTGACCTGTCCGGCCACACTGAACTCCCGGGCCACACTGAGCTCTCGGGCCACACTGAGCCGTTCGGCCATGCGCCAGCCGAGCAGGGCGCCGACCTCGTTGCCGCTCAGCCGCTGCCATCCGCCGTCCGGATCCGGGATGCCGACGGCCAGCCGGTCCGCGTCGGGATCGTTGGCGATGACGAGCTCCGCATCGACCTCGGTCGCCGTGGCGAAGGAGAGGTCCATGGCGCCCGGCTCCTCAGGGTTCGGGAAGTTCACCGTGGGAAAGTCGGCATCCGGCTGGATCTGTTTCGCGACGATCACCGGCTCGCCGAAGCCGGCGTCGATGAAGACCCGGCGCGCGGTCTCCCAGCCCACACCGTGCATCGCCGTATAGACGTACGTGACGGGAGCGGATGATGGTCCGGCCAGCGCTGCCGTGAGACGCACGTATTCGTCGAGCACGTCCTCGCCGGCGGTTTCGTAGTCCGTGGACCGCGGAAGCTCGAGCACGTTCTGCTCCGCCGCGACCCGCAGGATCTGCGCGGCGATCTCGCCGTCGGCTGGCGGCACGATCTGCGAGCCGTCGTCGTCCCCACCGAGGTAGACCTTGTAGCCGTTGTCTTGCGGGGGGTTGTGGCTCGCCGTCACCATGACGCCGGCGCTGACGCCGAGGTGTCGCACGGCGAAGGCGAGCACGGGCGTGGGGAGCAACCGCGGCAGGATGATCGCGCGCACTCCGGCGCCGACCATGAGTTCGGCCGTGTCGGTCGCGAAGACCTGCGAGTTCTTACGACCGTCGTAACCGATCACCACGCTCGGGTTGTCCCCCTTGCCGAGGAGGAACGCGGCGAGTCCGGCCGCAGCCTGCGCGACCAGCACGCGGTTCATGCGGTTGGATCCGGCCTCGATGCGGCCTCGAAGGCCCGCAGTGCCGAACTCGAGGCGGGTGTCGAAGCGGTCGTGCAGCTGCGCTTCGGCCGCCGAATCTCCGGCCGTGGCATCCGCGATCAGCCGGTCGAGCTCTGCGCGGGTCTCGGCGTCCGGATCCTGGTCGCGCCAGGCGGCTGCGATCTCAACGATCGCTCGCTGAGCCAGTCGAGGTGTCACAGCTCGGCCACGATCCGGGCGAGCAGAGCGCTGATCACGGACTCGGCATCACGCCCGGCCTCGATGACCTCCTGGTGGCTGAGTGGGGTCTTCTGGATGCCGGCAGCCAGGTTCGTGATCAACGACAGACCGAGAATCTCCATGCCGGCCTGCCGTGCGGCTATCGCTTCGAGAGCCGTGGACATCCCGACGATGTGGCCGCCGATGGTCTTAGCCATCTGTACCTCGGCCGGTGTCTCATAGTGCGGTCCGCGGAACTGCACGTAGACGCCCTCGTCCAGGCTGGACTCGACGGTCCTGGCGAGATCGCGCAGCCGCTTCGAATACAGGTCGGTGAGGTCGATGAAGGTGGCGCCCTCGAGCGGCGAGTCGGCCGTGAGGTTGATGTGGTCGCTGATGAGAACCGGTGTGCCGGGCTTCCACGATTCGCGGATGCCGCCTGCGCCATTGGTGAGGATCATCACCGTCGCGCCGGTGGCGGCCGCGGTTCGCACGCTGTGGACGACCCGGCGCACGCCATGGCCCTCGTAGTAGTGGGTGCGCGCGCCGATCACCAGTGCGCGCTTGCCGCCGGGCAGCAGCACCGACCGCAGGGTGCCGACGTGCCCTTCGAGGGCTGGCTTGCTGAAACCGCTGATCTCATGGGCCGGAATGGTGGCTGTCGTCTCGCCGATCAGATCGGCGGCTTTGCCCCAGCCGCTGCCGAGGGTGAGGGCGATGTCGTGGTGTTCCACGCCCGTCTTCTCGGCGATCTCGGCCGCAGCCCTGGCGGCGATCTCGAAAGGGTCCGCCGTTGGATCTTCGAGGGGATTCGGGTGCGTTGTGGGCATCCGTCCACTCTATTGCCGCACCCCATCGAAAACTCAGGACTTCGGCGCGTGGAAGGTGCGCAATGGCAGCGTGGATGCATCGATCGATACCGATCTCCTGAATTTTCGACAGCCCCGGAGTGGGGTGGGGTGCGGTTTGGCCGCCACGCACTCGGCACGAGACAATGGACGCATGTCCTATGAATTCGAGCGTAAGCAACGCGTCGTCGTCGTAGGCGGTGGCCCTGGCGGGTACGAGGCCGCGATCACTGGAGCCCAGATGGGCGCCGACGTCACCGTGATCGAGCGCGTCGGCGTCGGTGGATCCGCCGTGTTGACTGATGTCGTGCCGTCCAAGACCCTCATCGCGACGGCGGAGGCGGCCAACGCCATCGGCGAAGCGACCGACCTCGGTGTGCAGTTCTTCACTCGCGGCGACTCCGGCCGCCCCATCCGTCCAGAGGTCACCGTCAACCTCGCTGCGGTCAACCAGCGCCTGCAACGGCTCGCTCGCCAGCAGTCGGAAGACATGAAGTCGCAGCTCATCAAGGCCGGTGTCAGGGTGGTGCAGGGCGACGGGCGTCTCGATGGCCCGAGCCGCGTGATCGTGTCGACAGGCACAGGCAAGACCAGCACCGATTTCGACGAGATCGACGCGGACACCATCGTCGTCTCGGTCGGCGCCAGCCCGCGCATTCTTCCCTCGGCGAAGCCGGACGGCGAGCGTATCCTCACCTGGACGCAGCTCTACAGCCTTCAGGAGACTCCTGAACACCTCATCGTCGTCGGCTCCGGTGTCACCGGTGCCGAGTTCGCCTCCGCCTACACCGCCCTCGGCTCGAAGGTCACGCTGATCTCTTCGCGCGACCAGGTGCTGCCCGGCGAAGACGCGGATGCGGCGAGGGTTATCGAGGATGTCTTCAGGCGAAACGGAATGACGGTGCTCTCGAAGTCCCGCGCCGAGTCGGTCACACGCACGAAGGACGGCGTGGTCGCGACCCTCGCTGACGGACGAACCGTCGAGGGCAGCCACTGTCTCATGGCCGTCGGTTCGATCCCGAACACCCGGGGCATCGGTCTCACGGAGGCCGGCGTTCAGCTCACCGATTCCGGCCATATCCGGGTGAACCGGGTCGCACGCACCTCGATGCCCTCCATTTATGCGGCCGGCGACTGCTCGGACTTCCTGCCGCTGGCATCCGTCGCCTCGATGCAGGGTCGCACGGCGATCTTTCATGCGATGGGGGATGCCGTGAACCCCACCGAGTTGCGGAACGTCACGTCGAACATCTTCACGCAGCCGGAGATCGCGACAGTCGGCTGGACTCAGAAGCAGATCGAAGACGGCATAGCCCAGGGCGAGATCTACAAGCTTCCGCTGGCATCCAACCCTCGCGCGAAGATGATGGGCATCAAAGATGGCTTCGTGAAGCTGTTCGCCCGCACCGGATCAGGCACCGTGATCGGTGGTGTGATCGTCGCGCCGCGGGCATCCGAGCTGATCCTCCCCATCGCGATCGCTGTCGAGCATCGCCTCACCGTCGACCAGGTCGCCCGCGCCTTCGCGGTCTACCCGTCGCTCTCGGACAGCATCACGGATGCCGCCCGTGCCATGCACATCGTCAACTAGAGCCGAAGATACCCTGACGGTTCTCGCCAGTGCCGTCCGGCGGCGAGGTGGCCGAGCGCTGCGGTCTCGAGGCGCGTCTTCGGCGTGACTGCTGCGAGCTCGGAGAGCGGCCGCCGGAAGATGAACTTAGCGACATCCTGATCGCCGGCATCCGTGTCGTGGCCCCCGTCGAAAATCGTGAAGCGTCGCTGGAAGTCGAGGATGTTCGAGTCGGCAGGCAGATACTCCGTCAGCTGGGCGTCGAGCAGCCACGACGAGCAGACGATGGTGCGGGTGGTCGTGTCGCCGAAGACGGCGTCGAAGAACGATGCCGCGCTCCCGATCGAGTCGTCGCAGGCGGCAGGCGTGAGCGGGCCGAGCTCAGGCACGTGTAGCGCCCATGCCGACTCATCAGTCGGAGGACAGAACGCCCCGACCTCGAACTGCAGTCGGCCCAGGGTGAAGACGCGGGCCTGCACTATCGACGCGAACCAGTCGATCCCGGTCAGCTCGAGACCGTAGAGGCGCAGTTTCGTGCCGATGTCGGCGATGGTCGCCTCGGTCACCTCGGTTGGCACACGATGCCCAGCATTCCAGCATTCCGTGTGCGGCACCGTCGCGAGAATGGCGAGGAGAGCGGCGTTCGGTGACATTCCTCGGGGCCACGGCGCGGCATCCGCGGCCCCGATATGGGCAGTGAGCACCTCGACCTGCGAAGGTACGGAGCTCAGATCGCATTCCGCCCAGAGGGCCTGCGACTCGGTGTGGGAGAGACCCATCCGTGCGATGACATCGGTGATGGTCTCGCGGGCGAGTTCAGGCATGCCCGAGCAACTCGAGAATCCGCGAGGTCTCGGCGGCGATCGCGTCACGTCCGCTGCGCACGTAGACGCGCGGGTCGACCAGGTCGGGATCGGCATCGAGCACCTCACGCAACGCGCGGGTGAACAGCGCGTTCAGATGCGTCGAGATGTTGATCTTGGTCATACCGCTGGCGACGGCGGCTCGCAGCTCGTCGTCGGGCAGCCCCGACGACCCGTGCAGCACGAGCGGCACCGGCACTGCGGCCCGCAGTGCGGTGATGAGTTCGCGGTCCACAGCGGCGACCCTGCTCGTCATGGCATGCGAGGTTCCCACGGCGACGGCGAGCGAATCGACCCCGGTCTCGGCGACGAAGGTCGCTGCCTGGTGCGGGTCGGTTCGTGCACCGGGCGCGTGCACGCCGTCCTTGCCGCCGACCTCACCCAGCTCAGCCTCCACGGCGACGCCGGCGGCGTGGCAGAGCTCCACGATGCTGCGGGTGGCAGCCACGTTCTCGGCATAGGGCAGTTGGGAGGCGTCGAACATGACACTCTGCACGCCGAGCTCCACGCCTTCGCGAATGAGATCGGCGTCTTCGATGTGGTCGAGGTGCACGATGACGTCGACGGATGCCCGCTCTGCGATGGCGAGCGATGCCCTGGTGATCGGCTCCAACCCCCCGTGATAGGCGATGCAGTTCTCGCTGATCTGCAGGACGACCGGAGTTCCCGCGTTTTCTGCCCCTGCGACGATCGCCTCGGCGTGCTCGAGCAGTACGACGTTGAAAGCGCCGACGCCGGTGGCGGCGGATTGCGCCGACTCGAGGATGGACATAAGGCTCCGGGTCATGACTGGCTCATTTCGTGGTGTCTGGTCGGCTGAGAAAGAGGTGGAATGCGTCGAGATCGACGTCGCCGGCGACGGGGCGCAGGACTGCCGCTGCTCCCAGCGCGGCGGACCAGCGCAGGGCCTCGTCGATCGGGAGGCCCTCCAGCAGCGCGGCGGCCAGACCCGCCGTGGCAGCGTCGCCGGCTCCGGTCGGGTTGCCGTCGACACCGCCCACGGCGGCGACCGAGTAGTCGCGCTCATGATCGCGGGCGATAATGCCGTCGGCCCCGCGGGAGGCGACGACGAGTCCAGCGCCGAGTTCCATGGCCGCGGAGAGGGCAGTTTCGGGGCTAGTGGTTCGGGTGGCTTCCAGAAGTTCCTGCAGGTTCGGCTTCAGGATGTCCGCGCCGGCGCGCGCGGCAACGACCAGCGCGTCGCCGGACGAGTCGACGAGTACCGGAACGCCGGCTGCCCGAGCGGCAGCGACCATCCGTCCAACCTCCGCCGGATCGGCCGCGGCCGGGAGCGAACCGGAGACGATGAGCATGTCGGCATCCGCGATCAGTCGCTCGATATTTGCGTGCAGCGCGGACCACTCAGCTGTCGAAAGCGTTGGACCAGGCTCGACGAGGAGCGTCGGATGCGCGTGCTGGTCGGTGACCGCGACGGTCGTGCGGGTGAGACCAGCGATGGTCGTCGTGCTCGCTTCCAGCCCCTCATCGCGCAGCGCTTCGGCGATCCAGTATCCCGTCGCGCCGCCGAGTGGGAGCACGCAGATCGGGTCACGGCCGAGGGCCGCGAGCCCACGCGCCACATTGACGCCCTTGCCGCCCGCTCGCCGGGTCACTTCGAGCACGCGGTTGGTCTCACCGAGCACCTGGCGGTCGACGCGATAGGTGACATCCACGGCCGGGTTGGGGGTCACGACGATGATTCGAGCCATTCGCCCCTCCTCATCACTCGCGCGACTGCATCGCCGTCGAGCACGACCAGGTCGGCCGCAGATCCACTGGCAAGGCCGGTGTCGGTGAGACGCACAGCTCGTGCCGGGGTGCCGGTGGCTGCGCGCACCGCGGCGGTCATCGGGGAATCGAGCGTGTCGACGAGCATCCGGAATCCGTCGGCGACGGTGATGGTACTGCCGGCCAGGGAGGAACCGTCGGTGAGGCGCGCGACGCCGCCGACGACCCGCACCGACGAGCCGGCGATGCCATACTCGCCGTCGCCGCACCCGGTCGCGGCCATGGCGTCCGAGATGAGAGCGAGTCTGCCCAGTGCCATTCGGCGAACCAGTTCTATAATGTCTGACCTCAGGTGGTGGCCATCGAGGATCAGCTCCACAGTGACGCCGTCGTCCAGTAGGGCGACACCGGCGAGACCGGCCTCTCGATGGTGAAGGGGCCGCATTCCGTTGAAGAGGTGCGTCACAACGGAGGCGCCCCAGCCGATCGCGACGCGGGCCGTTGCCGCATCGGCGTCGCTGTGGCCAAGCGCTACGGTGATGCCCTGCTCCACGAGCCAGCGGATGACCTCCTCGGCCCCCTCGAGTTCCGGGGCGATAGTGACCATGCGGATGGCTCCGCCGCCGGTCGACACGAGACGGCGGATCTCGTCGAGGCTCGGCAGGCGCAGCAACTCCGGGTCGTGCGCGCCACGTCGCGCCGGTGAGAGGTATGGGCCCTCCAGATGGATGCCGGCCAGAGAGCCGTCCTCGACGAGCGGCCGCAACCTGCGGACGGCCTCGTCGAGCGAATCGAGAGGAGCCGTGGCGACGGAGGCGAGCATGCGCGTCGTGCCTCGGCTCGCGTGATAACCGAGGATGGCGCGTGCTCCGTCCTGGTCGGCGGACCCGAAGTCCACTCCCACGGCACCGTGGCTGTGGATGTCCACGAAGCCCGGAACGACGATTCCATCGAGATGCTCGGATACCGCGACCGGGGGATCGCCGCCCCCGAGCTCCGTGACGACACCGTCGTCGATCGCTATCCAGCCGGGACTCCAGTCACCGGCCTCGGTGACCAGGCGGTCGGCGGCGAGGACGGGAGACATCAGCTCACCCGTTCCCGGAGGTGGCGGGCGATGTGGGTAGCGCCGATGACGGCAGCACGATCTCCGAGAAGTGCGGGGCGGATGTCGGGAACTTGGCGGCCGTGCATCCGCACTTCGACGGCGGCGATGAGCGGATCGAAGAGCAGGGCGCCCGATTCCGCGAGCCCGCCACCGATGACGATGGTTCGTGGGTCGGCTTCGAGAGTCGCGATGACGAGCGCGTCGGCGATGGTCTCGACCGCATCCATCCAGATTGCCCGCGCGGCCGAATCACCGGCCAGCACGAGTTCGGCCACGGCGTGAGCGTTCGGTTGCCCGGCCCGCCTCGCAATGCCGCCGGCCGAGGCGACGTCTTCCAGCCGCTGGCCGGCCAGATTTCCGTGGTCGATCACCACCTGGCCCAGCTCTCCTGGCCACTCGAGTCGGGAGGCCGGGACTCCATCGACCACGAGGGCGCTCGCAATGCCGGTGCCGATCGGTACGAAGAGCATGGCGCCGTTCGTATCTACGGAGATCGACTCAGCAAGGGCGCCGACGCGTACGTCGTGTCCGAAGGCGAGTGGTACGTCGATCGACTGCTGCACCATCGAGCGAAACCGGAGTTGCAGCCAGCCGAGGTTGACGGCGTTGATCACGATTCCGGTGTCGTCGTCGACCTCCCCGGGAACGACCAGCCCGACGGCGGCCACCGCAGACCTCTCCTGCGCGGTCTGCAGTAGGCCGATCACGAGTGCGGCTGTCGCGATTCCGGATGAGTCGTCATGCGGGGTCGACTCTCGCCATTCGCCGAGTTCCGCGCCCTCACCATCGACGAGTAGCGCCTTGACGCTGGTGCCGCCGATGTCGATTCCGAGAACGGTCGGCGAGGTCACGGGGAGAGGATCACCGAGCGGGTGAGCGAACGCGGCTTGTCGGGGTCGAGACCACGCTTGCCGGCCAGCGCAACGGCGAAGCGTTGGGCGACCACGAGGCCGGCCTGAGGATCGAGCGGATGCTGCACGAATGTCGCGCCTGTCTGGCCGACCTCGTCGCGCAGGCCTTCTGGCGCCTCGCCGAGTGACCAGACGAGACGGCCCGGCTGCGCGATGGCGATCGGACCGTGGCGGTAGTCCATCGCGGGGTAGGACTCTGCCCAGAACTGTGCGGCCTCGCGTGTCTTGAGGGCGGCTTCGAAAGTGAGCCCGATGGCGGCGCCGAGTCCGACGAAGGTGACCTGGTCGGAATCCAGCAGGTCGTCGATCGGAATCTCCATGGCGTGCTCGGCTTCGATGGCGAGGGCTTCGATGTCGTGGCCGAGATTCGCGCGAAGCACGGAGAGTGCGGTCGTGGCGAAGCGGGTCTGCACGACGGAACGCTCATCGGCGAAGGGCAGTGCGACGGTATGTCCGACGACGGCGGCGGCGGGGGGGTCCTCGACGGCGGTGATGAGTACCGTCTTCGCGGGATCGAGCTGTGTGAGCAGTGTGACGATTTCGGTGGTGGTTCCCGAGCGCGAGATCGCGACGACGCGGTCGTACGGACGGTCGGCCGGGAATTCGGAGCCGGCGAAGGCATCCGTCTCACCGAAGCCGGCCTGCTCGCGCAATACGGCGTAGGTCATGGCCATGAACCAGCTGGTGCCACAGCCGACGACTGCGACACGCTCGCCCCTCTGGGGCAGCACATCGGCGAATGTGGGCGCGATCGAGGCGGCGGTGCGCCAGGTCGATGGCTGCGACGCCAGTTCGGCTGCAACAAAGGTGTCGGTCATGGTTCCCTTTCGATCTTCGCCATTCTCTAGCGAATGCTCTCAGGAGTATAGCGATCAGTTCTGATCGAAGCTAGCTAAAAACGTCAAAGTCAATCACGTTTGATGATGATTCTGGCTCTAGGATGGGCCAGAAGACAACGAACAGCGCATCGGGAGCCCGAAAGCATGACTCAGCAACAGCGATTGAATGAGCTGCTCGAACTGATCAGCGAGCGTGGCACCGTGTCCATCGCGGAGATCAGCGAGGCGTTGGACATCTCTGCCGCCACCGCACGGCGAGACCTGTCGACGCTGGCCGAGCAGCGTCTCGTCACGCGCACCCACGGCGGAGCATCCGCTCTGGGTACCGGATACGAACTGCCGCTGCAGTACAAGATCGCCCGCCAGGCGGAGGCGAAGCTCGCGATCGCGAGAGCGGCAGCGGAACTGGTCTCGGTCGGCGACTCCGTCGGGCTCAACGGTGGGACGACCACGAGTGAGGTCGCACGTGCCCTGGGGCGTTCCGAGCGTCTGACCCGCTCCGGCGGCGACTTCGGTGTGACGATCGTGACCAATGCGCTCAATATCGCCTATGAGCTCTCCGTTCGCTCGCACGTGAAGATCGTCGTGACCGGTGGTGTAGCACGCCGTCAGTCCTACGAATTGGTGGGATCGCTGGTCTCGAACACGCTGTCCGAACTCGCACTCGACGTCGCGATCCTCGGTGTCGACGGGTTGAGCGCCCAGTTCGGCGCGACGACCCTGCACGAGGGCGAAGCAGAGGTCAGCCAGGAATTCGGTAAGGTCGCCAAACGCGTCGTCGTCGTCGCGGACTCCACCAAACTGGGCAAATCGACGTTCGCGCGTATCTGCCGACTGGACCAGATCGATGTGCTCGTCACCGATGCTCCCGTCACCACGGCGCTCGACGAAGCACTGGTCGCCGCCGGCGTGAGCGTGATCGTCGCTTCCTAGAACGCCTGCCGACCCTCGCGGGGAAGTCGCCGTCAACTATCCGGTGTGAGGGCGCCGGTGCCATCCTGTTCTGCGTGCTCGCGGCTCGGCTGTGTGCGGGGTGTTCTGCGCGCGACTTGGCTGTGCGGTGCCTGTTCTGCGCGCGACTCGAGTGTGCGCGGCCTGTTGCCCGCGCTCGACTGCGCGGGGTTTTGTTATCCGCGCGCACGTTGTAGCCGCCGCGCTGATAACAAACTCCCGCGCTGATGCGGCGGCTCCGGTCCTCCACCGGCCAGAGATCCCGCGGAGAGTGCACGAGTGCATCACATCCGACGAATGAGCGAGGCGGCCACCCCAGGATGGACGGATGATCCCGGTAGCGAGAGAGGAATGGCGCGACCAGATTCTGCTGTCTCGCACCGTCGAACTGGCCGGAGAACGAGCGGAGCTTTTCAGCCGGGTCCGTGGCGGCGATCTCCTATCCCTCTACCGGGGTGTCTATTTCCCGCTGACGCTCTGGGATCAGCTCGACCGCGACGCCCGTTATCGTGCGCGGATACACGCGGCGGCAATCTATTCGCCGCGGCCGGTGGTGTTCTCGCACGATTCGGCTGCCGCCCTGTGGCGTCTGCCGCGGTTGGGGGAGTGGCCGTCGAGGGCGCACGTGGTGCAGCCGATCGCGGACGGCGGTCGCTCCAACGCGATGTTCGCGAGGCACTCCGTCGGTCTTCCGATCGAGATCGAGGCGATCGAGGGATTGGCGGTGACCACGCTGGCCCGCACTGTGGTCGACCTGGCGGCCGGAGCATCCTTCGGGCAGTCCGTGACGCTCGCCGACGCCGCCCTGCGACGGACGGAGCATCCTCTCAGCGGAATCCCGCTGACCACTCTGGATAAGAGCGACCTCTACCAGGAGCTGGACGGCATACCGTTGCGGCGCGGATCAGCGCGAGTGCGGCGCACCATCGACTTCGCCGACGGCAGAGCGGACCGCCCCGGTGAGTCCCTCAGCCGTGTGAGCATGCACGTCGCGGGCATTACCCCGCCACAGCTTCAGGTCGCGTTGCGCGGCGCAACTGGCCGCGAATATTTTGCGGACTTTTGGTGGGAGGAATTCGACATGATCGGAGAGTTCGATGGGCGGTTCAAGTACACCGATCCTGCGTTTCTGCTGGGCCGCACGCCCGAGCAGGTCCTCCTCGACGAGAAAGCACGCGAAGACGACCTGCGCGCCGCAGGCCATGGCATGAGCAGGTGGCCGTGGGAGATAGCCCTCTCGCCGACTCGACTGCGCGAGCATCTCGGGCGCGCGGGTGTGCGCTGAGACATCCGCGCGCAGGTTTGTTATCCGCGCGGATGTTGTAACCGCCGCGCTGATAACAAAACACCGCGCTGATGCCGTCGGACCGCGCTGATGCTATCGGACCGCGCTGATGCCGTCGGCGCGCGATGCCGCCGAAACGCGCGGCAGCTACCGGGTACTAACAGAGCGCGCGGCAGCTACCCCGCGATATCGAGCAGCAGGAAACCGGATGCCACTGTCGAGCCGACCGCGGCATTAACGTTCGCGATCGTACCGTCCTTATGCGCCGTGATGGGCTGCTCCATCTTCATGGCCTCGAGCACCAGGATGAGGTCGCCTTTGACGACCGTGTCGCCCTCGGCGACGGCCAGCTTGACCACGGTCGACTGCATCGGCGCCTTCACGGAGTCGCCGGTGGCGGTCACCACCGCTCCAGCCCCACCGCGGCGTTTCGGTGCGGCAGCGGCAAGGGGAGATGCGGATCCCGACCCGAGCCGTGCGGGCAGCGAGACCTCGATGCGCTTGCCGTCGACCTCGACGACGATGCTCTGGCGGGCGACGGGCGCCGCGGCATCCGCCAGCGACCCGCTCCACGGCTCGATGTCGTTGACAAAGTCGGTTTCGATCCAGCGGGTGTAGATCGAGAAGGGCGAGGAGGTGAACGCGGGGTCGCGCACGATCTTGCGGTGGAAGGGCAGCACTGTCGGCAGGCCGGCGATCTCGAACTCGTCGAGGGCGCGACGGGAGCGCTCGAGGGCGTCTTCGCGGGAGGAACCGGTGACGATGAGTTTGGCGAGCAGCGAGTCGAAGGCACCGCTGATGACATCGCCCGTGGTCACACCGCTGTCGACGCGCACCCCAGGACCTCCGGGGAAGCGGAGGGCGTGCACCGGGCCTGGAGCCGGCATGAAGCCCAGCCCTGGGTCTTCGCCGTTGATACGGAACTCGAAGGAGTGGCCTTCGGCGATCGGGTCGTCGTAGTCGAGTGCGCCACCCTCGGCGATGCGGAACTGCTCGCGCACCAGGTCGATGCCGGTGACCTCCTCAGACACTGGATGCTCCACCTGCAGTCGCGTGTTCACCTCAAGGAAGGAGATGGTCCCGTCCCTGGCGACGAGAAACTCGCAGGTGCCGGCGCCGAGGTAGCCGACCTCCGTGAGGATCGCCTTCGACGCGGAGTAGAGCAGTACGTTCTGCTCGTCGGTGAGGAAAGGCGCAGGCGCCTCCTCCACGAGTTTCTGGTGTCGACGTTGCAGCGAGCAGTCACGGGTGGAGATCACCACGACTTTGCCAAAGGAGTCGGCAAGGCACTGGGTTTCCACGTGCCGCGGCTGGTCGAGGTACTTCTCGACGAAGCACTCCCCGCGGCCGAATGCGGCGATGGCCTCACGCGTCGCGGACTCGAAGAGCTCGGGAATCTCCTCCCGGGTGCGGGCGACCTTGAGACCGCGCCCGCCACCGCCGAAAGCGGCCTTGATCGCGACGGGCAGGCCGTGGATGTCGACGAAGTCGAGCACTTCCTGGGCTCCGGAGACAGGGTTGAGCGTCCCCGGCGCCAGAGGCGCGCCGACCTTCTCGGCGATATGACGTGCGGACACCTTGTCACCGAGCTTCTCGATGGCGTCGGGCGATGGTCCGATCCAGATCAGCCCGGCGTCGATCACGGCACGGGCGAATTCGGCGTTCTCGGCGAGGAATCCGTAGCCGGGGTGCACGGCGTCCGCTCCCGCGCGCCGAGCGATGGAGAGCACCTTGTCGATGCGCAGGTAGGTCTCGGCGCTGGTGGCTCCGTCGAGGGCGTAGGCCTCATCCGCGAGTTTCACATGGCGGGCATCCCGATCCTGGTCGGCATAGATGGCGACGGATGCGATACCGCTGTCCTTCGCTGCCCTGATGACTCGTACGGCGATTTCGCCTCGGTTGGCGACCAGGACCTTCGTGATGCGGGGCATAGTCCTTTAGCTTATTGGGCGGGGAGCGACCGCCTTTGGCGCTGGCCTACAAAGATGATGGATGACGTGCGGACAGCTTCTACAAGTCCCGGCGATTCCACAGCGAGTGCCACTCGACGCCGTACTCGAGAAAGAGGGAGCGCAGCGTGGACAGCGACAGCCCGACAACGGCGTGCGGGTCACCGTCGACCGAGGTGATGAACGGCGCCCCGAGACTGTCGATGGTGAAGGCTCCCGCCACCTCCAGCGGTTCCTCGGTGGCGATGTAGGCGTCGATCTCGGCGTCGGAGATATCGGTGGCGAAGGTGACCCCGGCGGTTGCCACAGCTCCGCGTGCCTCGCCGAGCACTCCGCCGCGATGGTCGATGAGCCAGTGGCCGGAGTGGAGGTGTCCGGTGCGCCCGCGCTGCAGAATCCATCGTTCCCGCGCGATCGCGGGCTCGTGCGGCTTGCCGTAGATCACGCCGTCGAGTTCGAAGGCTGAATCACCGCCGAGGATGAACCCGTCGATCTCCGCTGACACCACGGCCGAAGCCTTGAGCCGTGCGAGCAACTGCACCATTTCCACCGCCGATGATGGCGAGGCCGCCTCGACTGCCGCCTCCTCGTCGACGAATGAGGGGAGTACCACCGGTTCGATACCCGCGGCCCTGAGCGTTGCGAGTCTCGCCGGGGAGGTGGAGGCGAGGTACAAGCGCACCGGTGGAATGGGCACTGCGCTCCTGTGGCAAGCTCGAGGGATGGGCGAATGGCTGGGTACAGAGGTCGAGATCGAGGTTACCAACGTAGCCCACGGGGGTGTGGCGGTGGCTCGTCACGACGGCCGGGTGATTTTCGTCAGCGACGCGATTCCCGGTGAGAGGGTCAGGGCGCGCATCACCGAGGATTCAAAGAAATCGTTCTGGCGTGCGGATACCGTCGAGGTGCTCACAGCCTCAGAGCATCGTCGGCCGCACATCTGGTCGGCGGCGAGCATCGATCGTGCACCGGAGGATCGTGCCGGGGGTGCTGAGTTCGGCCACATCGCCATCGCGCACCAGCGCGAGCTGAAGCGCCAGGTGCTCGCCGATTCGCTCAAGCGCATGGCCGGCATCGAGACGGATGTCGCGGTCGAGGCACTCCCCGGAGCTGACGATGGCACCGGATGGCGCACCCGCCTGCACCTGCACGTCGCGGAGGACGGAACACCTGGTCCCTACGCCGCCCGCTCGCACCGCGTGATCCCGGTCACCGACGTGCCGCTGGCCACCGCCGAGGTCGCAGCGATCGCGCCACTCGACGAGAAGTTCCCCGGGGCCGATCACGTCGATGTCGTCGTGCCGTCGGTCGGGAATCCCTTCGTGCTCACCGGGAGCCGGGAGAGGCCGAAAGCGCAGCGCATCGTGGAACGGGTTGGCGATCGCGACTTCCGACTTGACGTCCGTGGCTTCTGGCAGGTGCATCGCGGGGCGGCGCAGACGCTCACGACAGCCGTGCAGGAGGCGATCGACGAGACGCTGTTCGATCTGCGGGCGGCCAACCTCGACCTCTACGGGGGAGTGGGGCTTCTGGCCGCCGCCGTCGGCGACCGCTTCGGCAAACACCTGCGGATCACCACTGTCGAGAGCGATCCGCTCGCCACCGACTACGCGGCGGGGAACCTCGCAGAGTGGGTGGGGGCCGCCGCCGTCACCGCTCGGGTCGAACGGTTCGTGCAGCAGCTGGGAGCATCCGCGACTGCCACCGAGCGCGCGAACCTCGATCGGGCGACAGTCGTGCTCGACCCCCCACGCTCCGGCGCGGGTAAGGCCGTGGTGGCCGAACTCGCCTCGCTCGGCCCCGCCCAGATCGTCTATGTGGCCTGCGATCCCGTCGCCCTCGCCCGCGATGTCGCTCTGTTCCGTGAACGCGGCTACGAGTTGACCAGGCTGCGTGCCTTCGACCTCTTCCCGAACACCCATCACGTCGAGGCTGTCGCAACCCTGCACAGGCGGTAGCCGCGTCGTCATCGGAAGCTCGTCCTGTTTGCGTTACGACTCCGTTGGTCAGGTGCAGACCTCGACCCGCCTCGGGGCCGGTACGATTGGCCCAGGAACAGCTGGATTCCAGAACCACTGCGGGAGACAGGATTGGTCATGGCGCAAACGACAACCGATGAGCCGCGAGCGAGCGTGCGACCGACCGGAGTGCGCGTCTCTGTGGTCGATGACCACGAATCGGTGCGACTCGGATTGAAAGCCGCGTGCATCGAGGCCGGCTTCGATTTCATCCTGGCTGCGGCATCCGTGCAGGAATTCGTCGATAATCTCAACGGTCGTGAGAACGACGTCGTGGTGCTCGACCTGTCGCTTGGCGACGGCTCCACCGTGACCGAGAACGTGAAGCGTGTGCAGGCCACCGGTTCGGCTGTGCTGATCCACAGCATCGCGGATCGGGTCGCCTCCGTTCGCGAGGCGCTCGCCGCCGGTGCTGCCGGCGTCATTCCCAAGTCGTCGGCCACCAAGACCGTGATGTCGGCGGTCGAGACCGTGGCTCGCGGAGAGGTGCTAAACAACCTCGAGTGGGCGACGGCGATCGATGCCGACCGTGACTTTGCGAAGGCCCAGCTTGGCCGCCGTGAGCGCGAGATCCTGCACCTCTATGCTTCCGGCCTGCCGCTCAAACTGGCTGCCCAGCAGCTCGGTATCGGGTACTCGACAGCGCGCGAGTACCTCGACCGCATCCGGGTGAAGTACGTCGAGGTGGGGCGCCCCGCTCCCACCAAGGTCGACCTGCTCCGCCGCGCCGTCGAGGACGGCATTCTCCCGGGCCTCGACCCGGATGGCGGCGATGGTCGCTAGCGTCCCGATAGGGCAGGCGCGACAACCACACAACCCGATCAGTCGCCGGCAGATCGAGACTGTCGTCTCGCGCTCAGTGGCTATTTTCGGGCTCGCCTTCGGAGCGCAATCCGTGCCGGCGATGCTCGGCCAGATGTCGGAGATACAGACCGTCTGGTACTACGTCATGGCCATCGGGATCTTCGGCGGCCTCGTGGCTTCCATCGTTGCCTCGTTCGCGCGTCGGTTGGTCAGGTTCATCAACGGCTATATCGCCCTCGCCTATCTCGTCGCGCTCGTCATCTGGCCTTTCGTGGCGAGGGACCCCGGCATGGTTGCCGACGACCGCCCATGGCTCTGGCTGCTGTGCACCGTCGGTACGTCGGCCGCCGCCGTCGCCTTCAGCACCTGGGCGGCGACCGTCTATCTCGTGCTCGCACCGGTCGTCTACGGCATTGTGCGGATCACGCCATCCGGTGGCGGCAAGACCTGGGAGTCGGCAGCCCTCGACACCGCTTACGCGATCATCCTCGGCGGTGCCGTGCTGATCCTGATCACCCTGTTACGCCAGGCCGCCGCCTCGGTTGACAATGCCCAGTCGACAGCGCTCGATCGCTACGCGCACGCGGTGCGCCAGCACGCGACGGAGGTGGAGCGGGTGCAGGTCGACTCGATCGTGCACGACAGCGTGCTCACCACCCTGCTCTCGGCAGCCAGGGCATACACGCCGGAGGCCAAAGAGCTGTCCACCCGGATGGCACGAAACGCCATGGGTCATCTGAAAGACGCTGCGGCGACCTCACCGGATGACGATGCCACGGTGAGCATGGACCAGCTCGCGCATCGCATCGTCGGCGCGACCGCGACACTCTCCGCACCCTTCGAGCTGAAGACCGCGCACATCGAGAACGGCGTGATCCCCGTGCAGTCAGCGGAGGCCGTGTACTCCGCGGCCGTGCAGGCCATGGTGAACAGCCTCCAGCACGCGGGGGCGGGCGACGATGTGCGCCGCTGGCTCACCATCCAGGCGAGCGTCGGTGGCGGTATCCAGGTGGATGTCGGAGACACCGGCGCCGGATTCGATGTCGATTCTGTGCCGACCGAGCGTCTCGGACTCCGGGTCTCGATCATCGAACGGGTGGCCAACGCGGGCGGAACCGTGGAGGTCGAATCGAGCGCTGGCCGCGGAACCGTGATCAGCATCGTCTGGCCGCATCCGGACGCCATGCCCACTCTCGCCGCAACCGCGATCGGCGAGCAGGTGGCGCCGTGATCATCTCCGTTCCGCGCTATCTCATCATCGGCCTGGCCGCCATCTTCTCCGCCTACCACCTGCTCCTCGCCACGGTTTCGATCGATGTGCCGAGGGAGAAGGGGCCGTATATCGCGGCCATGGCCCTGTATGCGATCGCCACGATCGCCAGTCTCTGGCTCTCGCGCAGCCCGCGGATGCCGATCTGGATGGCTGCCTTCAACGCGGTCGTGGCGCTGGTTGTGCCGCTCCTGGTCACCAGCCAGGTGCAGGAGGTGCCGAAAGACAGCTATGCGGCCTGGTACACGGCGGCCATCGGCACTCTGATGGTGATCACTTCGACCCGGCACCGGCACACCTTCGCCTGGATCGGCATCGGCGCCCTCATCGTCGAGACGATCGCCTGGTCGGGGCCGGGCGGGCTTATCGCCTTCGGCGTCGTGGGCGATGTCCTCTGGGTCGGCGTCTCCCACGCCCTCTCGCTCTCCCTGGCCAAGGCCGGCCGCGACACCCGCCAGTACGCCCTTGCCGAGCGTGAGGCCGTCGAATGGCGGGCCGCGCAGGAGGCGCACGTCTCCGAACGCCAGTTCCGCCTCGGGCAGACCAGCCGGATGTCGCTGCCGATGCTCCGCCAGATCGTGGCGGTCGGCGCGGAACTCACCGAGGGCCAGCGTCTGGAGTGCCTCTATCTCGAGGGCGCCATTCGCGATGAGATCCGCGGACGTAAACTGCTCAACAACCGGGTGCGCGAGCAGATCATGGTGGCCAGGCGCAAGGGAACGACGGTCACCCTGCTCGACGAGGGCGGCCTCGACGACCTCGACGCCGGCGATCTGGAGCGCGTACTCAACAGGCTCGCCGAGGCGATTCGCGACACCCAGACCGGCAAGCTCATCGCCCGCACGGTTCCCGAGGGATCGGACATCGCGATCACGGTGGTCGGGTTGAGTTCACTCGATGACGGCCACGCGAGCGCTCTCGGTAGCCACAACATCGACGATGAAGAGGACCAGGTCGACCTCTGGCTGGAGATTCCGCGTGCCGCGAGCTGAGCCGCGCGTCGTAATCTGAGCCGCGCGCCTGGCCGCCGCATCCATCCGCGCGGTGTTTCGTTATCCGCGCGGATGTTGTAACCGGCGCGCGGATAACAAAACGCAGCGCTGACGCACGCGGACGCCGCTACGGCAACTCGCGCGGGCACTCGGCGCTTAACGGGAAACGGGACCGGCCCGAAGGCCGATCCCGTTCCAAACCCCGGGTCAGGGCGATAACCCGAATATCGCCCTGACCCGCCCCCACGTCATTAGCCCGCTTACCCTAGTCGGCTAATGGATGGTGGTGTAACTCCAAAGAGAGACACCTAGCAAGATCAATAGTGCCGCAGACCGACCTGTCGGCAAAGTCGTCACTTTGGGGGACTTATGGGGTACATTTCTGTACCCCTACTAGGAAAATAAGCCTGAAAACGCCGGGATTTGGCCCACCGAACAACGGAAAGCGGGGTACATCTGACTGTTTGCTGGCCTTTTCCTCCGTGTTCCGAGGGGTCTACAGCGATATCCGTAGCAGTTCCTTCGGATTTCGTCGTTATGAACCATTTCAGGTCGTGAAACCGCAGAATTACACCCCTTTGGGGGACATTCAGGCCGAAAACCCTCGCCAGGCGCCAGCACCGGGTGTGAGGTTTCCACGGATAGGCCGTTGACTCCGCTGCCAGGCGCTCGGCGTGCGGTCGTCGCGCACACCCTCGTCACTGAGTTGCTCGAACACGGCACCGAGCACGGCGGTGACGGCCGCCAGTTCAGCCGGGGTCGGGTTACCGCCGGTCACTGCGAACACTGGAGCCGCGGCATCCGCACGCTCGTCGGTCACAGCGGGATGTTCCCGTGCTTCTTGGGCGGCAGGGTCGCCCGCTTCGTCTTGAGCGCTCTGAGGCCCTTGATCACAGCCACGCGGGTAGCGGCAGGCTCGATCACGCCGTCGAGCTCTCCACGCTCCGCAGCGAGGAACGGGGATGCCACATTGTAGGTGTATTCGTTGGCGAGCTTGGTGCGCACCGCAGCGACATCCTCACCGGCTGCCTCTGCCGCTTTGATCTCGTTGCGGTAGAGGATGTTGACAGCACCCTGCCCTCCCATCACGGCGATCTCCGCGGTCGGCCACGCATAGTTGAGGTCGGCACCGAGTTGCTTGGAGCCCATGACGATGTAGGCCCCGCCGTAGGCCTTACGGGTGATGACCGTGACGAGCGGCACCGTCGCTTCCGCGTAGGCGTAGAGAAGCTTGGCTCCGCGCCGGATGACGCCGGTCCACTCCTGGTCGGTGCCTGGCAGGTAGCCAGGCACGTCGACGAGGGTGATGATCGGGATGGAAAAGGCGTCGCAGAAGCGTACGAAGCGCGCAGCCTTCTCGCCGGCTTCGATGTTGAGGGTGCCGGCCATGGCGTTCGGCTGGTTGGCGATAACGCCGACTGAGCGGCCCTCGACGCGACCGAAACCGACGACGATATTGGGGGCGAACAGCGGCTGGGTCTCTAGGAAGTCGCCGCTGTCGACGATGTGCTCGATGACCGTCGTGACGTCGTAGGGCTGGTTCGGGCTGTCGGGAATCAGGGTGTTGAGTTTGCGGTCCTCGTCGGTGATCTCAAGTTCCACCTCGTGGTCGTAGACGGGCAGCTCGGCGAGGTTGTTGTCGGGCAGGAAGCCGAGCAGCGTGCGTGCGTAGTCGAGCGCGTCGTCCTCATCGCTCGCGAGCCAGTGCGCGACACCGGAAATCTTGTTGTGGGTGAGGGCTCCGCCGAGCTCCTCCATGCCGACATCCTCGCCGGTGACGGTCTTGATTACGTCAGGACCGGTGACGAACATCTGGCTGGTCTTGTCGACCATGATCACGAAGTCGGTGAGCGCAGGCGAGTAGACCGCGCCGCCGGCCGCCGGGCCCATGATGATCGAGATCTGCGGGATCACACCGGACGCGGCCGTGTTACGCCGGAAGATCTCCCCGTACTTGCCGAGGGCGACGACACCCTCCTGAATGCGCGCGCCGCCGGAGTCCAGCATGCCGATGATCGGCACCCCGGTCTTGAGCGCCAGGTCCATGACCTTGATGATCTTCTCGCCGGCGACCTCGCCGAGCGAGCCTCCGAAGATGGTGAAGTCCTGGCTGTAGACGGCGACCTGGCGACCGTGGATGGTGCCGGTTCCGGTGACGACGGCGTCGCCGTACGGCCGCTTCTTCTCCATGCCGAACGCATGCGTACGATGCCGCACGAACTCGTCGATCTCCACGAATGAGCCGTGATCGAGCAACTGGTCGATGCGCTCCCGGGCGGTCTTCTTGCCCTTGGAGTGCTGTTTCTCGATGGCGGCCTCGCCGCTGGCGGTCACCGCTTCGTGATAGCGCACCTTCAGGTCGGCGAGCTTGCCCGCTGTCGTATAGATATCGTTCTGGGCTGGCACCGTATTGTCTGCAGTCACGCGTTCACTTTACCGTCGGGTATCACCGCCACCCCCTTGGCGATGTCCTACAGAGTCCGGTCGATACCCTTGGGGGATGCAGCTTCCCCTCAGTGCCGCGATCGCCAACCGCTTCGAGTTTCTGAACGAGGTCGGCTCGACCAATACGGAACTGGTGAGTCGAGCATCCGGTGCTCTCGGCGAGGAGTGGCCAGACTTCTCGGTGCTGGTGACGACCAGCCAGACGAACGGGCGCGGGCGTCTGGGCCGAGTCTGGGTCGCGCCGCCCGGCAGCTCGCTGGCGATCTCCGTGCTGCTTCGGCCCACTCTTCCGGCCGGTGAACCGCTCGGACTCGAGCACTACGGCTGGCTGCCGCTGATCGCCGGCATCGCGATGACGAAGGCCGTGGCCACTCTGGTGCCCGAGCACTCAGTCACGCTCAAATGGCCGAACGACGTGCAGATCGACGGGTGCAAAGTCTCCGGACTCCTGGCCGAACTGCTCCTCAGCAGGGAGTCCGTCGTGATGGGCGCGGGGCTCAATCTCGCCTTCGCCGAGGCAGACCTGCCGACGCCGACATCCACTTCCCTCGGGCTCAAGGGTGTCGTGCTCGCCGGTGAGGAGCTGGCGGATGCCGCGCTCGCCGGCTACCTCGCAGAACTCAAGGCGCTCTACACCGAGTTTCTACGGCGGGGAGCCGATCCTGGCGCGAGCGGGGTGAGCCAGCAACTGTCGGAACTGTGCAGCACGCTCGGCCAGGAGGTCAGGGTGCAGCTGCCGGGCGGGGACGACCTGATCGGCACGGCGATCGACATTGACCGCTCCGGCCGGCTCAGCGTACGCAGATCGACGGATGGCCGGGTTGTGTCTGTCGCCGCCGGCGACGTAACGCATCTGCGGTATGAATAGGTCATGACTTCTGAGGCGCCGGAGAGCGAACGCGTGGTCGCGCGCCTGCGGCCGCACGGTCGTGCGATGTTCTGGCCGTCGATTGTGCTGATCGCGACGGTGGGTGCCATCGGATACTTCCAGGGCAGCTTTCCGGAGCAGTGGGAGAACATCGCCGTGCTCGCGAGCGGCGGCCTCATCATCCTGCTGCTCTGGTTTCTGCCGCTTCTGGCCTGGCTGGGCAAGCGCTACATCATCACCACCCGGCGCATCATCCTGCGCACCGGTTTCTTCGTGCGCGTGCGTCAGGAGCTTTTGCACAGCCGCGGCTATGACGTGACGGTTCGCAAGAACGGGTTGCAGAGCATGTTCGGCAGCGGCAACGTGCTCATCAACACCGGGCTCGATCAGCCGGTGGTGCTCAAGGATGTTCCGAGCGCAGACCTGGTGCAGGGGGCGCTCCACGACCTCATGGAGAAGAGCCTCAACCCGATCGCCGCACGACGGCAGGCCGAGGCGTCACGGCAGTCGGACGAGACAACGGCCTGGGGAACGCGCTAACTCGCTGCTTCGCGGCTCGCGGTGGCGTCGTCCTCGAAGATCGCCGCCTCCGCTGCCTCTGCCCTGTTCTGGAGAGCGGTCAGGCCATCGCTGCGGTGGTGCCCGTAGACCCAGAAGCGGTAGAGCAGAAAACGAAATGCCGTACCGAGGAACAGTCCGACGATGTTCGACGAGATGTTGTCGGCGAGCAACGAGGTCACGCCGAGCAGGTAGTGCGAAACCCAGAGGCAGAGCAGGCCGATGAGAAGGCCGCCGATCGAGACGACAGAGAACTCGCCGAGCTCCAACAGGAAGTTCTTGCGGCGGTGCTCGCGGAAAGTCCAGTAGCGGTTGCCGAACCAGGTGACCACGGTGGCGATGGCGGCGGAGATGATCTTGGCGCCGATTGGCCCCTGGAAGAAGTGTCCGTGACCGATGACGCCGAGGCGGAGGGCATTGAAAATGCTGACGTCGGTCACATAACCGAGGAGGCCGATCACCCCGAACTTGAGCGCGTAGCGCAGCAGCTTCTCCCAGAACATTCCGAAGAGATCGACGAGGCGAGTGCGCACTGGTGTCCTAGGTTCGCTGAGCGGCTACAGAAGAAGAATCCTACCGGCGAAGGCTTGAGGGAACGCGCGTAGATAGGCTGGTCGGATGGCACTCAGCGTTGGCGTAATCGGTGGCGGACAACTGGCGCGGATGATGATTCCCGCGGCGATCAACCTGGGACTCGACATCCGCGTGCTCGCCGAAAACGCAGGAGAATCGGCGGATCTCGCCACCACATCGCTCGGTGACTACCGAAATGTCGACGATGTCCTGCGTTTTGCCGAGGGTGTGGATGTCATTACCTTCGACCATGAGCATGTGCCGCAGGAGATACTCCACGAGTTGGTGGCCCGTGGGGTGACTGTGCATCCGGGGCCCGACTCTCTCGTCTACGCGCAGGACAAACTCCTCATGCGCAAACGGCTCTCAGAACTGGGACTGCCGATGCCGGAGTGGGCGCGCATCGAGAGCCGTGAGGATCTGCAGGCTTTCCTGGATGTCAACGGCGGTCGCGCTGTCGTGAAAACCGCCCGGGGTGGCTACGACGGCAAGGGCGTGCGCGTCGTAAGCGCAGCGGACGAGGCAGATGACTGGCTCGCCCGCGGCGATTCGCTTCTGGCCGAAGAACTGGTCGAGTTCCGGCGGGAACTCGCCCAGCTGGTCGCTCGTCGTCCGAGCGGCGAGATCGTGGCCTGGCCCGTGGTCGAGAGCATCCAGCGCGACGGCGTCTGCGCCGAAGTGATCGCGCCGGCACCCTCGTCGGCGGGCAAGCTGGCCGACGTCGCCTCCGAGATCGCCCACACCATCGCCGAAGGCCTCGGCGTCACCGGCGTGCTCGCCGTCGAGCTTTTCGAGACCACCGACGAACGCCTGCTCATCAACGAACTCGCGATGCGCCCACACAACACCGGGCACTGGAGCATCGACGGATCCACCACCGGCCAGTTCGAGCAGCACCTTCGCGCTGTACTCGACCTGCCCCTCGGGGCCACCGGATGCCGCGACGATTGGTCGGTGATGGTGAACATCCTCGGCGGTCCGTCGACCGGCGCTCTCTCCGACCGTTACGCCGGGGCGTTCACCGACCAGCCGACGGTGAAGGTGCACAACTACGGCAAGGATCCGCGCCCGGGTCGCAAGGTCGGGCACGTCACGGCGGGGGGCGACGACCTCGAACAGGTGGTCTTTCAGGCGCGTGCCGCTGCGGCACATTTTCAGGACTAACACCTAGGCTGATCGCCATGCCCTTGTCCGTCGTTGCCGTTGTCATGGGCTCAGACTCCGACTGGGCCGTTATGCGCGAGGCATCTGCCGCGCTCACGGAGTTCGGCGTCGAGCACGAGGTGGAGGTCGTTTCGGCGCACCGTACGCCGGAGAAGATGATCGCGTACGGCAAGGAGGCCGCAGGACGCGGCATCCGTACCATCATCGCGGGTGCCGGTGGCGCAGCCCATCTGCCGGGAATGCTGGCCGCTGTCACCACACTGCCCGTGATCGGGGTTCCGGTCCCGCTCGCGAAGCTCGACGGCCTCGACTCTCTACTGTCCATCGTGCAGATGCCCGCCGGCGTGCCCGTCGCGACCGTCTCGATCGGAGGAGCGCGCAATGCCGGGCTTCTCGCCATCCGGATCCTCGGGGCATCCGATCCCGCTCTCGCCTCGAAGCTCAGCGACTACGCAGAGAGTCTCAAGACCCTCGTCGCTGAGAAGAACGCGGCGCTGAAGTCCACGCTGTGAGTGCTGTCAGCCCGATCCGGTTCCCGGACTTCCGCTCACCCCAGACCATGACCAAACGGGCCTGGTGGCTGGTCGGGCTGAACCTCCTCATCCCTGGCTCCGCCCAGATTCTGGCCGGTAACCGTCGGCTGGGGCGCTTCGGTGCCGGCACGACCTTCCTACTCTGGTTCCTGGCCGTAGTCGGCGTCATCGTCTATCTCATCGCCCACTCGGTGATCTACACGATCGTCACGAACCCGATCGCCCTCACCGTGGCGCAGCTGCTACTCGCCGCCTACGCGATCCTCTGGATCGTGCTCACCCTCGACACGCTTCGGATCACCCGGCTGGTCAAAGCCGCCCCCGGCGCTCGTCCGCTCATCGCCGTGTTCGCGGTGCTCGCCCTTCTGGTGACCGCAGGCACAGCGAGTTACGGCGCCGTGACAGCCGGAACCGCGCGCGCCGCCGTCAGTCAGATCTTCGCCGGTTCCACCATGGCTCCGCCGGTGAACGGCCGCTACAACATCATGCTGCTCGGTGGCGACGCCGGCCCCGACCGCACCGGCCTCCGCCCCGATAGCCTCTCGGTCGCCAGCGTCGACGCCACTACTGGTGCCACCACCATCATCGGCATCCCGCGCAACCTCGAGAAGGCGACCTTCGCCAAGGGTTCGCCACTCTACAAGCCCTACCCGAACGGCTACAACTGCGGCGACCAGTGCCTCATCGACTATCTCTATACCTATGGTGAAGAGCATCCGTCGCTCTACCCGAATGCCAAGAAGAATGCCAGTTCGCCGGGCGTCGAGGCGATGAAGGATGCCGCGGAGGGCGTGCTCGGCATCAAAATCCAGTATTACGCCCTCATCGACATGCAGGGCTTCTCCGACCTGGTGGATGCGCTCGGCGGCGTCACCGTGGACGTACCCGCTCGCACCCCTATCGGCGGTGTCACCGGCGCCCGGCCCACCGGCTGGATCGAAGTCGGCAAGCAGAAGATGAATGGCTACACCGCGCTCTGGTATTCCAGGACGCGTTACGACAGCAACGACTTCCAGCGCATGGCGCGTCAGCGGCAGGTGCAGGAAGCCATCATCAAGCAGTTCCAGCCGTCCATCATCCTGAGCAAGTTCCAGGACATCGCCGCAGCGGGTACGCAGGTGGTGAAGACCGACGTACCGAACGCGGCACTCGGTGGTTTCGTGGACCTGGCGGAGAAATCTCGTAAGTTGCCGATCACCCACCTCGAGCTGGTGCCACCGGCGATCAACAATGGCAACCCGGACTTCGGCCAGATCCACCAGATGGTCTCGAAGGCGATCGCGCCGAAGTCGACGCCCGCGCCGTAGCAGCTAGAGGTCGGCGTGCAGCTGCCAGACCTTCTCGGCGGAATCTGACCAGCTGAAGGCCCGTGCCCTGTCCTGCCCGAGGTACTTGAGCCGCTCCGCCAGAGCGTGGTCGTTCAGCACCGAGCCGATGGCGACCGCCAGGCGCTCAGGATATCCATCCGCATCCTCGCGTTCGACGACGACGCCGGCGCCATCCGACACCTCGACGACCGCCGGGTCGTCTGAATGAATCACCGGCGTGCCGAAGTTGAACGCTTCGATCACCGGGAGTCCGAATCCTTCGGCAAGGCTGGGGAAGACGAAGGCGGCTGCCCGATCGAGAGCCACGGCGAGGTCGGCGTCGGCGAGGTACCCGAGCGACCTCACGCGGTCGGGGTCGAGTCCGGCCTCGGCCGCGATGCCAGCGATATCGAGGCCCTTCCAGCCTTCAGGGCCGGCGATCAGTAGCGGGATGTCGGCGAGCTCAGGCCGAGCGAGGGCCTTGATGAGCGGGATGAGGCCCTTGCGCGGTTCGAGAGTGCCGACACTGAGAAGGTAGCGGTCGGGGAGTTCCAGGCGGGCCGCGCGGACATCCGGATCCACGGGCAGGGTGAGCTTGGAACTGACGGCCCCGCCGATCACCCTGATCCGATCGCCGAAGTCCACGATCTCGGAGAGCTGGTCGGCGACGGCGTGGGTGGGTACGACGACGGCGTCAGCGTACCTGTGCGCACGTTTGACCATGCCCTTGTACCAGCCGAGCCGCCTGGACGAGAGCGCCTCCGGGTGGGTCCATGGGATGACATCGTGGATAGTTACCACCGACTGCTCACCCGCATTGTTGAGACGATCGTGCTTGGAGAGCGGGGCGAAGAGTCCGGTCGCGTGAAGCATCCCGCTGCCGGGCAGGCGGGTGAAGCCGTGCTGCCAGGCCAGCTCGAGTTGGCGGCGGGCCAGCGTGCTCTTGAAAAGCCCGGACATGCCGGGCAGCAGCGTGGTGAGGAGTTCGTAGTCGGTTTCAGGGGAGGCCGAAACGATGCCGGCCACGTCGCACCCGACAGGAGCGGTGCGAATCAGTTCGCGGGTGAGCTCTTCGGTGTAGCGCCCGATTCCGCCGGGAATCGGGGCGACGATCTGGTCAACGATCACGCGAAGGGTCGTCGTCATGTCGCTCCAATGAAATTGTCGTGGCTGCCTCAAGCCCGTCCCGACTTTACCAGCGCGACGTCATGCCCCGCGAACGGGGTCATGGTCAGGCGTCGAGCACACCGGCCGACTGTGCGGCGGAGAGTGCCGCGCGCCAGTTGCGCATCGGTGAGATGCCGACGCGGCTCCAGGCGTCGTGGCCGAGTACGGAGTAGTCGGGTCGCGGCGCGGGCCGCACGAAGTCCGCGCTCGTCGTCGGTTTTACACGCTCGGGGTCGAGTCCTGCCACGAGGAAGATCTCCTTCGTGAACTCGAACCAGGTTGCCTCGCCGGAGTTAGTCGCGTGATAGACGCCAGCAGGGGCATCCGAATCGAGCAGTTCCACGATCTGACGGGCGAGATCCGCCGTCCAGGTCGGCTGGCCGAGCTGGTCGGTGACGACGCTCACCGTATCGTGGCTGGCGGCGAGCCTGATCATCGTCTTCGCAAAATTCGGGCCGCCGGCTCCGTACAACCAGGCGGTGCGCACGATATAGGTGCCGCTCGGATGCTCGGCAAGCGCCAATCGCTCGCCCTCCGCCTTCGTGCGCCCGTAGGCCGAGATCGGGTTGAGCTCTGTCGTCTCTGCGTAAGGGGACGTGGCGGATCCGTCGAAGACGTAGTCCGTGGAGACCTGCACGAGGCGTGCTGCGTTCTCACGCGCCGCGATCGCCAGGTTCTGGGCGCCGATGGCGTTGACAGCGTAGGCCTCGTCTTCGTGAGTCTCTGCGTCATCCACCTTGGTATAGGCGGAGGCATTGATGACGACACTGTGGTCCGCCACGGCGACTCGCGCAGCATCGAGGTCGGTGACGTCGAGGTCGGCACGCGTGACGGCTGTGACATCACGGCCGGCCAGCGCTCTCTGGAGGTCTTGGCCGAGCATGCCGCCGGCTCCGGCGATGAGGTAACTGGTCATATTCACAATGGTGTCATCTTCTTCTATCTGTCAGATTCAGGAGAGGACACGAATGAGCCGGGCAGCGGTATTCCCGACACGGGCAAGTGAGTCTTTTCGAGGCGGGCGTAAAACGTCTTGCAAAACCGCATCTTGCGAGCTGAGCTATTGGCTAGCGAAAGCGCCGGAGTCTATAGGCGATTTTTTGTACGACGACTCGTGGGCCACCGTTCTTCAAGTAGAAGAGTGTTCTTGATACACCGTGTCTGAAACCACTCTTGCGCCTCGGAGCCGTGCGTCTCAACTCGATTGCCGATCGGCCACCCCGCCGATTCGCCGATCGGTAATCTGATGCATGCACCGGATCGGCCACGAACCTGATCAACGGATCTAGTGCCCGATCCCAAAAGAATTCTTCGCGTATTCGCGCTACATTCGCGCGGCACTCCTTGATGAATTCCTCATCGAACAGCACTCTTTCAAGTGCTTCCGTCAGCTGAGCCACGTCTCCGGTCCGGACAACCAAGCCCAGATTGTGTGTCTCCACCAGCTCAGCGAAAACATCCCCCTCAGTCGTGACTATTGGCAGCCCAGCCCACAGGTAGTCGAGGATTCGTGTGCGAAAAGACATCGTTGTCTCGATGTGCGCGCGATGAGTGCTCACGCCAGCGTCGGCTTCCGTCAGGTAATTCTGTCGATCGGAATAGTCGACCCAAGAGTCATTGAAGAAGACTGACGAGTCAAGAACACCGAGGGTGCGCGCAAGCTCGCGAGCTTCTTGGACTATTGCCATTTCCGGGACGCCGGGGTGTGGGTGTTTAGTTCCCTGAAAGAACAAACGAACATTGGGGCGTGTCTCGGAAAGCACCGCTACCGCTTGCACCAAAATCTCTGGGTCAAACCAGTTATACAGTCCGCCGCTCCAGAGTAACAATTTGTCGTCGCGATCAACGCCCGCGAGAACATTTTTTAGAACATCGCGTTCGTGTGCGGGGGGAGTTCGCGAGAGTCCGAACGGCACAACCGATATCAAATGATTGAGATCTGGGTCCCCGGCGTAGTTTGCTGGATTCACTCGACCCAGCGCAGCGAGTTGTCCGAGATAAAAAAGTCGTTGGCGTTCCGAAGCACAGATGAAAAAATCAGCACGAGACAACTGTTGGTTGAGAGATCTCGTAGCGTTGGTCACACGATCGTCCCAGAGTTCCCGAGGAAGATTTCTGGCTTGTTCCAACTGTTCTAAATGCATTGGGTCGTAGATGTCCGCGACGATGATTTTCTGAGATCGCTGTAGCGATTCGAAGGAATCCATCGCGTGCCCTTGGAAAATGATGACATCGGCCCATTGTTCCCAGGGGGAGAAATCACGATCGTTGCCCGGTCGAACCTCAACGATGTTGAAGGGCGCACCCATCTCATCGACGTGTGTCAGCGACATGAGGGTGACCTCATGCTTGTCCGCCAGCGCTTCAGCCATGCTCCACGCGCGAATAGCGGGGCCAGCCAGCTTCTCTCCGATGGGATCGCCGGTAATTATGAGCACACGTGTTCGAACTGGCGGGTCGAGTACGTCAAAGGCGTTCGCGATGTTCATATAACCGTCAAGATAATAGGGATCCTGGTTCGACGGTGCATCCGTGTCTCCAAACAGTCTCCACAACCGATTGTCTGAAACGATTCGGGAGGATTGGACCTTCTCGCGCGAGAGTTTTAGCGACGGCAACTGCGCGACGAATTGATCGATGGCAAAGAGCGATGCAACCGACTCCTTCGCCACGTCCATCGTCAACTCGCTGTCGCTGCTGTGACGCGTGATGTCGAGCGCCGTCGAATCGAGCGAGCCTTTGGCCACTGCTCGTCGGACCGAGAGCGCCATCGCGGCAGGGAGGGCCTGATCCAGAGAGCCCTGCTCCAGATTTTTGAAGAGTGTAAAGAGCGCATTTCGCTCGAGAAGATAATTCTCTTTGAACTGCCCGAGTGACGCCATGGAAGCATGGTGCTTGTGAAAGGCGATCGATTCAGGGTTGTAGCGAAAGCGCCAGCCGAGAAGGTTGAGCCTCCAACCCAGATCAACATCCTCAAAGAACATGAAATATCGTTCATCGAATCCCTCGAGTTCATCGAATACTGACCGCCGCACAAACATGGCCGAGCCAGTTCCGAATAGAACGTCTCTTTCGTCGACGAGGTCCTTGGGGACTAGCTCGCCGGCAAAAGGCTTGAATCCCATTCCGAACCACGTCAGGCCGGCGCCGATGTAGTCGACCCGCTTACCGCCCCAGTCCAACACCTTGCTCGCCACAGCGCCTACACGAGGTTCTCCGACGAAAGTCGACACCGCGGCACGCACCCAGGAGGAATGAGGCTTGGCATCGTTGTTCAGAAATGCAACATACTCTCCATGACTGTGCTCAACGCCAAGGTTGCATCCACCCGCAAAGCCGAGATTGCGCGGTGACACCACCAGATTGACGTGCGGAGCGGCCTGCGAAATCTGCTGCGCGCTGTCATCTCCTGAGTCGTTCTCGACCACGATGATTTCTATCGCGTCACTCGGCCAATCGAGTGCGTCCAGCTGACGGATGGCTTCGATCGTGTCGCTAGCTCCGCGGAAGTTGACTAGCACCACCGAGACCAGTCCTGCTGTCACAGCCTTCATCGTTGTCTGCAATCGCTTGGATAGTAAATATCAGTGGCCATAATCTAGCGAGGCGTCACAGCGCGGCGCGCTCTTTCAGCGGCTCCCACCATGCACGGTTGTCGCGGTACCACTGCACGACATCCGCAAGTCCCTGTTCGAAGGGCACCAGTGGTTCGTATCCGAGTTCTGCACGGATCTTGGAGATATCGACGCTGTATCGCAGGTCGTGACCTAGACGGTCTGCCACGCGATCGACGTACGACCAGTCCTTGCCTGTCGCATCGAGCAGCAATTGCGTCAGCTCTTTGTTAGTTAGCTCTGTGCCGCCCCCGATGTTGTAGATCTCGCCGGCCTTGCCATCGGTGAGCACCAGCGCGATTCCGCGGGTGTGGTCATCCACGTGCAGCCAGTCCCGAATGTTGTTGCCCTCGCCGTAAAGCGGAACGTGCTTGTCATCGATCAGGTTCGTCACAAAGAGTGGGATGACCTTCTCAGGGAAGTGGTAGGGACCGTAGTTGTTGGAGCAGCGGGTGATCGACGCATTGAGGCCATGGGTGCGGAAGTACGAGCGCACCAGCAGGTCGCTGCCGGCTTTGGACGCTGAGTAGGGGGAGTTGGGCTCGAGCGGTCGCTGCTCGTCCCACGATCCCTTGGCGATCGATCCGTAGACTTCATCAGTTGAGACATGCACGAAGCGCTTGAGGTCGGCGCGCAGCGCCGCGTCGAGCAGTCGTTGGGTGCCAAGGACATTCGTCTCGACGAAGATTCCGGAGTCTCGCACCGAGCGGTCCACATGCGACTCCGCGGCGAAGTGCACAACGGCGTCGACGTGCGGAAGTAGGGTGTCGAGCAGAGCGGAATCCCGGATGTCACCCTGCACGAACTCGTAGCGTGGGGAGTCGGCGATCGGCGCGAGGTTCTCGAGGTTGCCGGAGTAGGTGAGCGCGTCGAGCACGACGACCTCCGCCCCCTCGAGGCCAGGGTACGCGTCCTGGAGCGTTCGACGCACGAAGTTGGAGCCGATGAAACCGGCGCCGCCGGTGACGAGAATTTTCATGGGGAGTGTTGCCTCCTTGGCACAGTCTGGACAATTCTAATGATGGCCGGATCGACGTTTGGGAACAGCAGAGCGTATCGAGAGGCCCGCGCCGAGGACGACTCGAACCGGCCACAGCAGTGGGCCCGAATACTTGCGATTGAGGAATCGCCGTGCGCTCAAATGGTGCGCCTTGATCATCAGCGCAGAATTTTCGGTAGTGGAGTGTGCGCCGGAGTGTGTAACCACAGCGGCAGGCTCGTACAGATTTCGAAAGCCGGCCCTACCGAGCCGATAGCCGAGATCGACGTCTTCGAAGTACATGAAATAGCCGTCATCGAACCCGCCGAGTTGATCGAATGCCGTTCGTCTCACGAGCAGGCAGGCGCCGGACAACCAGCCGGCATCACGCCGCACGCCGGTGTTCGACGAGTCGCGTCGATAGGCACGCGTCCAGGGGTTGCCAATCCAGATATTCGCAAATAGCGCATGACCGATGCCGGTACGCAGTGACGGCACCGCACGAGCGGATGGATAGAGTTTACCATCGGTCATGATGGCTGGTCCGACCGCCCCGATCGCCGGATCGCTCTCTCCCGCGTTTACGAGAATGTCGATCGAGCCAGGATCGAGCGCCACGTCTGGGTTGCTAATCAGGATCCACTCGACGGTTTCGGGCAGGGTTCGCACAGCCCGATTCATCGCCCCTCCATAGCCGTAGTTGCGATCGAGAGGGAGGTAATTCACGGATGCAGCTGTGGTGATCGATTGCAACTCTGCGTCATCGGTGCGATTGTCAGCGACAACAACAGAGAGAGGGTGTGTGCTTGCCGACGGGATGGAGCGAAGAAAACTATCGAGGACATCCCCGGAACCGTAGCTCACCGTGATGACGGCGACGGCTGGCGTCGATGGGGTGTTCGGAGAGGGTGTCATCGGTAGGTAATCATACTTCTAGGCTAGATTGTTCCGAGATTCACGGCTCGATTCGTGAGCACCGCGAACCCGGCGAGGATGAATGAAATACCTGAATGAAGTGTGGGGTTCCCGCGAACTCCTCTTCAATCTCGTTTCCCGCGAGGTGCGGGGTAAGTACAAGCGCACGGTTTTCGGCCAACTCTGGTCGTTCGCCAATCCACTGGCATTGATGCTGGTGTACACGCTCGTATTCAGCTTCCTGATTAAGGTCAAGCCGCTGCCCGGTGATCCGAGCGGACTCAACATCTTCGCGCTCTGGTTGCTGTGCGCTCTTCTTCCGTGGACCTTTTTCGCCAGTGTTGTCAGCGCAGGATCGGGGTCCCTGGTAGATAACTCAAACCTGATTCAAAAGGTCTCGTTCAGTCGGGTTGTGCTGCCGTTGGCGACTGTCGGTTCAGCGCTCTATAACTGGGGTTTCGAGATGGCAGTGCTGCTTATCGCGATCTCCATCGTCGGCGGCTTCGTCCTGCCCTGGATACCTCTCGTCATCGTCGCAATGCTGCTGTTGGCGGCCTTCGCGGCCGGAGTCGGCCTTCTGCTGTCCATTTCCAATGTCTACTTTCGAGACACCCAATATCTTCTGAGCATCGTGCTCCAGTTTTGGATGTACCTCACGCCGATCATCTACCCGATCACTTTGGTCGAGAATGCGTCTAAAAACGTTGGACCGCTCGCTGGCACGCCCGTAACGATCATCGGCATCTATGACCTCAACCCGATGACGCATTTCGTGTCGCTCTTCCGTCAACTCATCTACGACAACCGGTGGCCCAACCCCGTCGAGTGGCTGATCTGCCTGATCTGGGCTCTCGCGGCTTTGGGGATCGGAATGCTGGTTTTCCGCAGAAACGAACGAAACCTGGCGGAAGCACTATGAACAACGTCGCAGTGAGTGTCGATCACGTCACGAAGAGTTTCCGGATGTACCACGAGCGAAACCAAAGTCTCAAGTCGGCCATCATGCGCGGCCGTACATCGGTGCACGAAGACTTTCTCGCCCTTGATGATGTGTCGTTCGACGTACCAGCCGGGTCGACCTTCGGGCTAATCGGAAGTAACGGATCCGGCAAGTCGACTCTGCTCAAGTGCCTCGCGAATATCTACTACCCGAACGAGGGATCGATTACTCATTTCGGCAAGATCGCCGCGATGCTTGAGGTCGGATCCGGCTTCCATGCAGAACTGTCCGGTCGCGAGAACGTGTTCCTCAACGCTTCGATCCTCGGCATGTCCAAAAAGGATGTCACCCGCAAGTTCGATGAGATCGTGGACTTCTCTGGGGTCGAGCAGTTCATCGACCAGCCCGTAAAGAACTACTCCTCGGGAATGTACGTGCGTCTCGGTTTCGCGATCGCTATCAACGTCGACCCGGACATTCTGGTGGTGGACGAGGTGCTCGCTGTGGGTGACCAGGACTTCCAAGAGAAATGCTTCCAGAAATTCAGAGACCTCAAAAAAGCGGGGAAGACTGTCATTCTGGTGAGTCATTCGATGGGATCCGTCCAGGCAATGTGTGACAACGTCGCTTGGCTTGACCACGGGCACCTTCGATCCGTTGGGGACGCGAAGCCGACCATCGATGCTTATCTCGACTCCCTCCGCACGGACTCGGAATAGTCGAGTGTCAGGCACGACGCTAGGGGTCTCGGTGGCGCTGTGCACGCGCAACGGTGAGGCATTCATTATCGACCAGATCCGGAGCATCCTTCAGCAATCGGTACTGCCCCGAGAGATAGTTCTGTCCGACGACGCCTCCACCGACTCGACCGTGGAGCGCGCGGTCGAGACGGTGGCCTCGCATGAGCGCTCAGTCGACCTGGTCGTCCTACGGAATCCAAAGCCATTGGGGGTCACGCTGAACTTCGAACAGGCAGTGCTCGAGTGCCGGTTCGAGTTGATCGCACTCTGCGATCAGGATGACGTCTGGTATCCGGACAAGCTCTCACGAATGACAGCACGATTCGAACATGACGAGCATCTCCAGCTTCTCTTCAGTGACGCACAACTCGTCGGTGTCACTGGTGAACCGCTGGGCGACTCTCTCTTCCACGCGATTGGCTTTACTGGTGCTGCGGTGCGAGCGGTCCACGAGGGAGAGGCATTCTCGGTGCTCTGCAAGCGGAACGTAGTCACGGGAGCCACGGTTCTCGTACGGCGCGACTTCGCTCGTGCGGTTGCGCCCTTCCCCGCAGGTTGGGTGCACGACGAGTGGATAGCCATGGCCGCTTCCATCGTGGGGCAACTCGATGTGCTCGATAAACCCCTTGTCGACTATCGCCAGCATGGCAACAATGAGATCGGCGCCAGCAGACTCTCAATTTTTGCGAGGTTCGCGCGAATAGCCGAAGCAGGCTTCGAACGCAATCGTCGCCTTCTCGACCGAGCAACGAACCTTGCCGCGCGGCTGCCGACCCTCCCGGGAGCCGTTTCGGCGAAGCAGGCTCACTCAGTAAAGCAGAAACTAGAGCACGAGCGAGTGAGAAGCGGCCTTTCTCTCCACCGCCTGGAAAGGATCACACCCGTTTTTCGCGAGATCACAACCGGCAGATACCACAGCTTCGGACGCGGACTCTTCGACGCGGTACGAGACCTGCTCCAGCCGCTTGGCGCCCCCCGGTAAGCTCGAGTCCGTGCAAATTCGTGAACTGTCAGTGCCGGACTCCTACGAGATCACCCCCCTCCAACGGGCGGATGACCGAGGGGTGTTCTTGGAGTGGTATCGCTTCGACCGTCTTTCCGAGGTCATCGGACATCCACTTACCCTTCGGCAGGCGAATAGCTCCGTCTCGAAGCGGGGGGTGGTGCGCGGCATCCACTTTGCCGACATCCCTCTTGGGCAGGCAAAATACGTGACTGCTTTGCACGGGGCAGTGCTTGACTTCGTCGTCGACATCCGGGTTGGGTCGCCGACCTTCGGGCAGTGGGACTCGGTGCGACTGGACGATGTGGACCGACGCGCCATCTACATTGCGGAGGGTTTAGGTCACGCGTTCGTTGCCCTCACCGGGGGGGCTACGGTGAGCTACCTCGTTTCCGACACCTACAACGCATCAAAAGAACACGGCATAAATCCCCTCGACGAGACCGTCGGTCTCGTATTCCCGCCAGAGGCTGGCGAGCTTCTTCTTTCGCCAAAAGACACTGAGGCGCCGTCCCTGGACGGGGCCGCGGCCAGCGGTCTGCTTCCGCATTGGAACGAAGTGAAGCGCCACTACGACACATTGAAGCGGGGGGCCTGACTCGTGCGTGGAATTATCCTGGCCGGTGGCTCGGGAACCCGTCTGTGGCCGATTACGCGCGGCATCTCGAAGCAGTTGATGCCGATCTATGACAAGCCGATGATCTATTACCCCCTTTCGACGCTCATGATGGCAGGCATCAGCGAGATCCTCATCATCACCACTCCCGAGTACAACGACCAGTTCATCGCGCTCCTCGGCGATGGCGGCGACCTCGGTATTCATCTCGAATATGCGGTGCAGGAGTCTCCAGATGGACTAGCCCAGGCGTTCATTATCGGCGAAGAGTTCATCGGCGACGAAAGCGTCGCTTTGGTGCTGGGAGACAATATTTTTCACGGGGCAGGCTTGGGCAATTCGCTGCGATTAAACGGCGAGCTATCGGGCGGTCTGATCTTCGCTTACCACGTTTCGAATCCCACCTCGTATGGAGTCGTCGAGTTCGATGACAAAATGATCGCGATTTCGATCGAGGAGAAGCCGACCAGGCCCAAGAGCAACTACGCGGTCCCCGGACTCTATTTCTACGACAACTCGGTGGTAGAAATAGCAAAGTCGATCGAACCGAGCGCCCGGGGCGAGCTGGAAATCTCCACGGTGAATGAACGGTATCTCGCGGCGGGAAAGCTGCAAGTGCAAGTACTTGATCGTGGGACGGCTTGGCTGGATACTGGGACTTTCGAGTCGATGATGCAGGCATCCGAGTATGTGCGAGTTATTGAAGACCGGCAGGGGTTCAAAATCGGGTGTATTGAAGAGATCGCCTGGCGCTCCGGTTGGATCGACACGGAGCAACTGCTCAAGCTCTCGGCGCCTCTCGTCAAGAGCGGCTATGGAGACTACCTGCGCCAAATCGTCGGCGACGAAGGTGCGGGTGGGACGATTGTTCACACTCCAAATCTCTGAGACGCTCTGTGCAGATGATGGGAAAGGGCCACGCGATGACATCTGATGACTCCACCTCGGTCGAGGCGGGATTTGGTTCAGCGTCATTTTGGGAGCCGCGGCATTTGGCGCCCTCCGCCTGGCGTGAGCACGCACCGTTCGGCTACTGGCTGATTAGTGCGACGCGGCCGCGCACGATCGTAGAGCTCGGCACCCACAATGGATTTTCCTTTTTCGTTTTCGCGGAAGCAGTCAAGCGCCTCGGGTTAGGCACGCGCCTGTTCGCCATTGATAGTTGGCAGGGAGACGACCAGGCCGGGTTCTATGGCGAGGATGTCTACCAGTCAGTAGTGCGAATCGCCAGCAAAGACTATGCCGACTCGACTGAGCTGATTCGGTCTTACTTCAGCGATGCCGTCTCGCGGTTTGAAGATGGATCCATCGACCTGCTTCACATCGATGGGCGGCACGGATACGAAGACGTGCGCGAAGACTTCGAAACCTATCGCCCCAAACTCTCCTCGAGGGCGGTCGTCGTTTTCCACGACACCCATGAATTTCAACCTACCTTCGGAGTACATAAATTCTGGGGCGAACTGTCCCTCACTGCTCCCTCCTTCGAGTTCCACCACGGCCACGGGCTCGGTGTACTCGCATTCGGCGCGGAGGTGCCGAGGGAGGTGCGAGAGTTCCTCGCGGCAGGTGCCGCCGATCCCGTCCGCATGCGTCGTGCCTATGAGGTCAGGGGCGCGGAAGTCAGCGCTCTATTCGCCCAAGGCGAACATCTGACCGAGTTGGAAAAGGAGAACGCGAACCTGAGGCACGAGCTTCTGTGGAGGGACGCAGCGCTCGGCCAATCACGGGCCGAGCTCGATCAGGTTCGTGCAAGCACGAGCTGGCGGTTAACCGCCCCGCTGAGATTCGTGGGCAGAAAGTTGCGCCGATCGAACTAATACGTCGCCAAGGTCACCGGGTTCGGGCTACGACGCTGGTACGAAATTCAAATGACGTTCGGTGATCTGCAGGATCACCACATCGGGGTGATACTCGCGGGCCAGAGCCGGGATGTCTGGTTGAGTGTCTGGTGTTGAATCGAGATTGTGTCGGACTTGCCAGGTCTGAGCGAAGGATTGCTGCAGCGGTATGGACAGTGCGTTCCCGTAGGAGTCACGCACAAATAGCGCGGTATGGTCGGTCTGGGAGCTCTCGGTACGGGTCTCGGCAGGAAGGGAGAGCAGGTCGGTCGGGGTGTCGCCACTCACGGTAGACATCGCACCGGTGTGGTCGGTCACGACGACGGGGCGAAGCGGGGTCGCATAGTCCGGCACCGTCCAGTTCGGCGCAGCATCGGCGATACCGTACGGCGCGAATTCGTTATGATCGGCGGTCACGGACACGCCGTCGATCGTCGGAGCGGAAAGACCCCCCGTCGCGGGCAAAGTCGCATCAATGCACGCCGCAATCGACTTCCATCCCACCCACGCGCCGTAGTCGGTCCAGTGGCTGTTGGTCTTGCTATAGGTCTGGTGCTCTTCGCTTGCTTTCCGCAAGGGATTTCGAAGGTCGACGATCGGCAGGTCAGGATACCCAGCCAGAAGCTGATCGAGCGGCCCGGACCCGCGAATCGCCTGTGCCCAATCCGGAAGCTTCTCCGGATAAACATCCCACTTGGCGGGAGTGATCACGATGACAAGAGGGATCTTCAGGGCGCTCAGGCTGTCCCGTAGAGCGGCAAAATGATCATGCCATCGAGTCGCCTCGGCAGTGGTGAGGTAACGCCGGCCGAGTGCCTGCGAGAAGTTCGCGGCTTGGACGTCCCCCCAGTCGTACCAGCCATCTTTCTCCGCGACATACGGCTGGGTGAGATCCGGCTGGTGGGCAGTCCACACCGCTTCGGCACGCGCTCGCGCATCCGGCGTGCCTAACCAGGGCTGCTGCGCCGGGGCCTTGATTGACCGATGGCACAGGGTGGGAAGCGCGGAGCTTTCTCCCGTCGACTTCGATACAGATGAGGAGACGGGGGCGGGTCGAGCAGCCTTCGCGGCGGCCGCGTCTTGACGGTGCGCGACGACGTTTCCCACGACCGCCGCGATGAGCGCAATCACAACGAGGACCACGAGCGGTACGTATCGCCAACGCCTCCAGTGGCGAGGGTCGAGCCTCTGCCGCGGCGGAAGTTCACGAAGACTCACGAGCGTCGCCCGTCAGCCGAGCCAGTGTCCTTCGCGGACCCGACCGGCATGAGAAACGATTGGATCCGGCTGCTCACGAGAGCGATGCGGTCGCGCGCTGGCGTGGCTCTCTGAAGCGCCCGGTCGACAAATCCGGGAGTCCAATCTTTCAGACCCATGGCCGGCTTTTCGATCAGATGCCAACTCAAATATGCAGCAATGTGCACGAGCACGATCACCACGAGGTGATAGACCAGCCACCCCCGGTTCTGCAATCCGAAGTAGGCGACGAAGGTCATGATGGGCCAAGCGAAAATATAGATACCGTACGAGAAGTCACCGAATCGTTCCCAGTTCTTCAGGATCGTGACCCGCGTTGCGAACCACATGAGGAAATAGTAGAGGGCGTACTGCCCGAAGACCAGGAAGCCGCCTTTGCCGTAGGTGAGCACCGCGAAGACCAGGCAGGCGAAAGCCACACGGCCATCCATGGGAATCTTCTCCGCATAGAGGGCGAAGAGTATGCCGACCGCAAACGGCGGCAGCAGTAGCAGAATGTAGATGTCCTGGAACAGCGGGAGGTATTTGCCGAGATCGCCGATTCGAAGCCATTGGAGGGTGGAGAGGGCGATCATGGACAAGGCGATGATGGCACCCACCTTGCGGTTGGCCAGCGCGCCGATTAGCCCGAGAACTCCAACGGCGATGTAGGCGCTGAATTCGTAGATAAGGGTCCAGGCCGAACCGTTCCAATCACGACTGCCGAGAAGCTGGAAGTACGGGAGTTGCTCACCCAAGCCCGCGATATTCCGCTGCCCGAGCGCGAGGAACATGTTGTTTGCGAAGTAGCTCAGCGGTGATTCGCTCGGAGCCGAAAAAAAAGTGGAGAGCGGGCCGACACGATGCAACCACGCGATCGGGGCCAGGACGAAGGCGGTTACGAGCAGCGCAACCCAGAACGCTGGAAAGATTCGAAGGATTCGACGCCAGAAGAAGCGCGGAAGTGTCGATCGCCCCATGCGGCTCTTCGTAATGAGAAATCCCGAAAAGAAGAAGAATCCGCCGACGGCGACGCCACCGAGCGACTGCTCATCGCTCCACTGGGTCCCGAGGTCGTGGCCGCCGTAGAAACCCCCGATCGGACCCGCATGGGAAAAGATGACGAGGAACGCCATCAGCCACCGGATAAAGCCGATGCTGTTCGCGCGCGGGTTGAAGGTGCTCGAAAGACTCTTCACGGGGTTGCCGCCTTGGCCTTTTTGGCCTCGCGGCGCGCGCGGCGACGGCGCCGCAGAGGCTTTGTCAGAAAAAGGAGCATCGTAGCAATTCGAAAGTGGTACCGGAGGAGAAGGTACGCGATCACGCTGCGCTGGCCACCATCCACCAGCTTCACCAATGGGCGCATCGCGTGTATCTGGTCGTAGGCGAAGCCGGAAAGCCCGGCACTCATCTGGTCGAGTTTGTATTCCAGAAAGGTATGACTGATCGCTGCATAGTCGGCATTCGCGACTGTCCTTGTGTGGAATCCGAGTTCTGCGGCGGCGTAAGCTACCAATCTCTCCTGTACGTGCGAGAGGGTGCCGTCTCCATACTTGCCCTCGGGAGCGTAATCCTCAAAGTCCCACTGGTGCCGTGTCATAGCGAGGAGGGCCTTCGGTCGAGCGATGAACATGCCGCCGTAGGGGGCGAGGGGCGACGACTCATCGAGCGCCACCTTGATGCCGAGTTTCTTCATCAAGGCTTTTGCTTTATCGAAGTTCGTGAACCAGGCATTGCCCATGGTTGGATAGCCGATGTGGATCATGGGGGGGTAGACCGCCCCGAGTCCGGGTTCCCGCTGGAACAGTTCGACCAGGTTCGCTGTGTATCCCGGACTGTAGAGCAGGTTGTCGAGCTGCTGCCGCTTGAAGAATGTGCCGGGCCCCGCTCCGTCCTGGGCCGAACGCTTCGAGTGGACCTTGACCACCAGGTCGTATTCCTCGCTGAGAAGCACGTCCCGGCAGGTGACGTAGAAGGCACTCTGATCGCGACCCCGGTTCGATGGCACGATCCGAATTTCCGATTTTTCCAGGTTCAGGTCTGTGCGCCTCTCGATGACCGAGCGAATCACTTCGGCCTTAGCTTCGTCGCTCGTCGTCACGACAAGATCGAATTGGGAGGGGAGTGTCGAAAGTCGATCGAGCAATTCGTCGGTCATATCTTCGTAATAAATGTGAACGATCGCCACAGTGCGGAGCGGCGATCGACCGTCGTAGCGCACTGCATCCGAGGGCAGGATCTCCATCATCGAAGCGTTGGTGTAGAGAATCTTCGCGGTAGCGCTGCGAGTCATGCTCTGCCAGATGAAACGTTCCGGATATCCCTGGGATGTCGCCGACTGCACAAGCCACCGTCCGATTATTGCTTCTCGGTCGAGGTACAGAGGGTCGTGAAAAAATGGTCGTCGCTTGACTACGGGACATCCGTCGTCGAGAAGGGTAATGGCGTTCTCGAAGGCCGGGTGCATGCTCGGCGCATAGTTCTCGTGGGGAAAAGCGACAGCGTAGCTGTGCCCCAGCCGTTCGAAATGCTCAGTGAATCGGGATTCGTGCAAGAGGATCGACTCGCGATAGGACTTAATTCGGGGCATTTCGCCCCAATAGCGCTTCCATTCTTCGGTGAGAAACACCGAACTGCGCACCGCGATCCAATGCGACTGGATGTGCGAGGGCATCACGCCCTTGAAAGTGACGGGATTGGGGTCCGTGGGGCCGTGGTCAGTGATCCCCCAAAAGCCGACATGGAGGGCATTCATGCGATCGAAGAGCGGCTCGAACGGCCGAACAGGACCGAACCAGGTGTAATTCATGAGAATGAGTTCGTCGAACTCGGCCAACCGGGCTTCGCCGAATCGTTCAAGCGCCATGGCGTAGCCGCCCACGTCGAAACCGACGTTCTTGCGCTCCCAGAGCTCGTCGACAAAGGGCTCGAGCGCGGCACGCCCAGTGTCCGAAATCACTCCGTTGAAGATGACGACGATGCAATCCGCGAATGGCCTGAGACGCTCGAGCTTGTACGGAATGTAGTCATCGACGTTTCCGCGCGCATCGTAGATGAGGTAGAAAATGACGCGACGCCCGCTCGGCGGGAAGGTAGATTCGATCGTCATAAGGAGGTGCGTGGTGCTTCCGGTGAGTGCGGACCATGAGAAGAGGAATCGTCCCGGTCATCACGGGTGTGAACCGTCTAAGTGTACGGGACTAGATGGGAGACAGGCCGATTGGCCACTTCTACAGACTCGAACGCCGTGTTTCCTGATCGTCGGGCTAGTACGGTGGCAGGATGGCGCGACCCGCTTCGCAGACGCAGAGGAGAAATAATCGATGGCAACAGGTGACACAGTGCTCGTGACAGGTGGGGCGGGATTCATCGGGTGCGCTCTTGCCGAGCGGCTTGCCCCGACCGCCGATCGTTGGGTCGTCCTCGACAATCTGCATCCACAGGTGCATGCAAGTGGTCAGCGGCCGGATGCGCTTCACCAGAGCAGCGAACTGGTGGTTGGAGACGTCACAGACCCCCAGACGTGGGATGACCTGCTGTGCGACTTCCGCCCAGACATCGTTGTTCACCTCGCAGCCGAAACGGGAACCGCGCAGTCCCTGAGTGAGGCGACCCGACACGCCCAGGTCAACGTCGTCGGCACCACCGAAATGCTTGATGCCTTTGGTCGCCACGATCATGTTCCGGGTCATATGGTCCTGAGCAGCAGTCGAGCGGTGTATGGGGAAGGGGCCTGGCAAAAATCGGATGGCACGTTGTTCTTCCCGGGCCAGCGTTCACACGCCCAGCTTGCCGAGGGGCAATGGGACTTCCCAGATGCCGCATCGCTGCCGTCATCATCGATCGGGACCCTGCTCGCCCCGACGAGCATCTATGGTGCGACGAAGGTCGCCCAAGAGCACATCCTGACGGCATGGGCAGGTGCCCACGACGCGGCCTTGACGGTCCTCAGATTGCAAAATGTCTACGGACCGGGCCAGTCCCTGACCAACAGCTACACCGGAATTGTCTCCCTGTTCTCACAGCTTGCGAGGGCCGGCAAGTCGATTCCGCTCTATGAAGACGGTTCGATTGTTCGGGACTTCGTTCTCATCGACGATGTCGCCGACGCTTTCGTCGCGGTGCTTCAGCGCGGGCCAGCAGGCCGTTCCGAACCGTACGATATAGGTACGGGGCTTGCGACCACGATCGCGGAGCTGGCCAGGTCGATCGCAGCCTTCCACTCGGCGCCAGAGCCCCACATCACCGGTCAGTTCCGAGACGGCGATGTCCGGGCGGCATCCTGCAACATCGCGCCGACGCTCGCGGAGCTCTCCTGGAAGCCCCGTTTTGCACTAGACGAAGGCATTGCCCGTCTTCAAGAATGGATCGAGAGCCAGGTCTGACGCACAACGCGGGGGCGATGCGGATCATCTGTCGACCTGGGTGAACATTCGGTACTTAACTCTGAAAGCGCAGAAGGACATCTCTTGATGACACAGAACGACGCGGTCGATTGCCCCCAGGGCGGCTTCCGGAGTGGATTCAACCGGGTGAAGTGGGCGCGATCACGCGATCGCTGGATGCAGCCGACACCGTCGGATCTTCCTAACAGCCGGATTTTGTTCGCTTTTCCGCTACTCCTCCTGGTTGTTCTGGCAGTCCTTGTGGGTGCCGGGATCACCGGATCTTCTTCCGGAATACTCAACCAATTCTTTGAGAACGGCCCCGACCATCGGCTGATCGCCGGGTCGGCGAAAGCGGTTCGCAGCGACGAGTGGCTCGTGCAAACACCCCTTGTCATCTCCCAGATGGAGCAAGGCTTGCCCCGGTTCAACCAGAATCTTCCCGGGGGCACCGATTCAACTGTTCAGAGTGACTTGCCGTCTCGCGATTGGTCGATGATTTTTCGCCCCCACCTCGCAGGATTCCTGTTGCTCTCGGAGAACTCAGCGATGTCACTTCGGTGGTCGTTGCCGGGGTTCGCGCTGATGGCAGCCTGCTATGCATTTTTTCTCACTGTCCGCCCGAGGAATCCTGTTTCCGCCGCCGTCGTGTCAGTGGGCTTCTTTTTCGCACCTTTTTTCCAATGGTGGTATCTCCCTGTCACTTTTTGGCCCGCAGCATGGTGCTTCGTCGTCATGACCGCCGCGATCTGGGTATTACGGTCGCCCCATCGCGGGTCCAGAATAATCTGGTCGGTCCTGGCCGGGTACCTGACAGTGACCGTGGCAATCGGCGTCTACGTACCCTTCATGATTCCGGCACTTCTAATGTCGGTCGCGTTCGTCGTCGGATTCGTCCTTACCAGGTCCAGTGCCGAGATCCGTGGTTTTGCCGCCCGGATCCGGGCGCTGATCCCCCTGCTCGTCGGTGGAGTTGCAGCGACCGGCGTGGTGGCGATCTGGGCAGTCACCCGACTGTCAACCATCGAGAGATTCTCCGCCACTGTGTACCCCGGCCAGCGGCTTTCCGAAACCGGTGCGATCAGTAAGGACGGAATTTTGAGCCTGTGGGCTGGTCCGATCTCCCGCTATGTGGGGGCTATCGACAAGCCTCTCGACCTGAACGCGTCGGAGGCATCCAGTTTTATCTTCGTTGGCCTGTTCCTGTTCATTCCTCTGCTCTGGAACACCGGGAAGAAATGGCGGAAAGATAAAGCGTTGGACTGGTTGGTGGTGGTACTTTTTGCCTTTCTCGTCCTTGTCGTGGCCTACCTGGTGCTGCCCGGATGGGATGCAATCGCCCACCTTTTTCTCCTCGACAGGTCGCCCGCGGCCAGAATCCGCTTGGGGCTCGGGCTGCTCAGCGTTGTGATGATTCCGGTCTATGCCACGCGTTATGAAGAAATGGCGCAGACGATGGGAGTGAAGCAGCGCCGAATAGTTGTCGGAATAGCGGTCGCGGTCGCGATTGCGACACAGGCCGTACTCGTGGGTGTCCTGGTTCACCGAGGATCGAACCTTGTGGGCACCTGGCCCTGGGTGCCCGGGGTCGCGGTATTCGTTGTTGCCGTCTACCTTTTCGCCCGCCGATCGACTCTGCTCGGTGCCGTCGCGTTGCTCGGGGTGTCTATTTTTGCCGCGGGTGGCGTTAATCCCCTCTACGTCGGAGCCTACGATTTGAACAAAACTTCACTGGTGCGGCACATGAAGGCGCTTCCTCGCGCCTCGAGCGCCGCCTGGATCGGTGTTGGCGGCACCTACCTTCCCAATGTGGTTCTTGAACAATCCGGACTGCACTCCTATAACGGGTTTCAAAGTGCGCCGTCACCCGAAATGTGGAAACGGGTTGATCCTGCATCCAAGTACGGGCAGGTGTGGAATCGACTCGCGAGCGTGAGTTGGTACGGGGGCGCCGGAGCACCCAGGCCGGTGAACCCCCAAGCTGATGCGATTCTGGTCAACTTCGATTCCTGTGCTGCTTTCGCACAGCGATACATCACTTACGTCCTCAGTGATGTCTCGATACGACAAAGCTGTCTCTTGCTGGTTGAGACAGTGCATCAGGGGCCCTCTACGTTCTCGATTTATCGCGTGTCGCACAGTGCACAATCGGGTGGTTAGCGACGGGGTTCGGCTCACCAGCTCTTCGTTTCCGTCTGCCACGCGGGCGCTTGCTAAGGTTGACACTCGTCTAGCCCCCTCCAGAGCCCACGAGCCGAAACAACGGCCGCTTCATGGAAAATGGCTTTCACCGTGGCGAATACGTGCCAACACGGCCGGTCCGTCACACTGTTCCGTTGCCAGATCTAGCTGGAGGTCGTGTCGCTAGTGCGAAACCTAATCGTGAGGCTCTCTGGTTCGGGAAAGGCAACCTTCTTGATTGCCTGGCTGGCGCTGTCGCTGGCTTCTCTCGCTTGGGCGGCGTCCACCCCGTTGGCGGGAAGCCCCGACGAACCTGCCCACATCATCAAGGCTGCTTCTGTCGTGCGCGGCGAATTTCTCGGGGCGCGAGCTAACGAACCCTACTATCGCAGCGTCGAAGTGCCGATCGGCTTGTCCGAGGCTTCGAGCTGGCCGTGCTTCATGATGAATTCCTCTGTCAGTGCTGCCTGCGCACCGCCCACCAAGTCGGGACTCGAACTACGCTCGGCGTTGACATCGGCCGGCTTGTATAACCCGGTCTATTACGTCTTGATCGGTTGGCCTAGCCTGTTCGTCCCCGATGCCCAGCTGGCAGTGTTGGCGATGCGGGCGCTCAGCGCGATCTTGAGCAGTTTCTTCCTCGCCTTCGTTTTCGTACTTCTGCTGCGCATGGCACCTCGCCTCATCGCCGGGATCGCATTCTTCGCCGCTCTTACGCCAATGGTGCTATTTCTCAACGGCTCGGTAAGCCCGAACTCATTGGAAATTGCGGCAGGGGCCGCTCTCGCGGTTGGGCTGTTGTACTTTTCACTGCGCTTCGTAAGCCTCAACCGGAATGCCATTCTCCTCGTCACCACCGCGGCCGGAATTCTGCTCGCGAACGCGCGCGGGCTCTCGCTCCTGTGGCTTGCGCTCATCGGGATCGCCGTGCTCGTGTTCGTTCCCTGGAATAACACTCTCGAAATCCTCAAAGAATGGCGCGTGAGGTTCGCTTTCGGCGCGATGGCAGCGGGGGCGGTTTTCGCGGCAGTCTGGGTTATTACGACGGGGACGCTCGGCTCGCTTGGAGTGTATCCCGGAGCAGGAACAAATCCCTTGCGTGCTCTTGCCACCATGATGCTCGATAGATCCGCCGATCCCGGATTCGTCGGGTATTTCGGCTGGCTCGATACCCCGGCCCCCAACTTCACTTACTTCGCCTGGTGCGCTCTCTTCGGCTTGGTGATCGTGGGTGCTCTTTCAACGGCGCGCGGTAGGCCCCTCGTCGCGGCGTTTCTTGCTTTCGCTTCGGTGAGCATAGTTCCAGCCGTCGTCCAGGCTGCGTCCGTGCAGAGGTCCGGCTACATCTGGCAAGGACGCTACACCTTGATCGCCATTGTCTGTGCGCTGCTCATCGCCGCAGTTGCAAGCGGTGCAACCGGTGTTTTCGAAAAGATTCCCCCGCGAGTCACGTCTCGGATCATGACAATCGTCGCCATACTTGTCACCGTCGGGCAGCTCTACGCGATGGATACAGCGATCCGGAGGTATGCGTTACCGGGCTCGGATACCCTCTTCATGTTCAGAACCTTGCTGTGGTCTCCGCCGGGCGGAGTGGTTATCTGGCTGGTCCTTATGGGCGTGTCGATGGCTATGCTCATCATCCTGTGGTTTGGCACTTATTCGGCCTTTGGGCGCACTCCGGCCTCCGCCATTGGAATGGGGACGGTCGACCCGGTACGGCCGAGTCTGGCATCTACTTCCAGTGAGAAATCAACGAATTCGGACTTCCATAGGTAGGGTTGACAAACTGGCGGCTGCATAGCCGCCTGCGGAGGTTTAAGCCAAGGGGGCTATGGTGCGAACGCGAACGCGATCCGGGGCGGTTGTGTGCATCTGCGTTGCGCTCACGATGAGTCTGGTGTCCTTGACCGGTGGTGCGATGACCGCGGCTGCTGCGTCGGCTCCTTCGGGGGTTGCCGCCCCTAGTCCAAGCCAGAAATCGAGCGCGGATCCCGCGGCTGAGCCGAGCATTGGGGTCATGAACGAGGCGCAAAACCACACCATGGGCTCGACTATCCCGGACAACGAGCCAGGTTTCTCGTCGCCGCTCGAGAGCAAGGCCCTGGTCGCTCCGAATTCGGTCGCCCCTGCGGTGCCGGGTGTTCCGGGAATGGACGTGAGCGGATGGCAAACGAACGTCGATTGGAATGCGGCATGGGCGAACGGGGGTCGATTCGCCTACGTGAAGGCAACGGAGAATCTCAACTATCGCAGCAGCCAGTTCGCACAGCAGTACAACGGGTCGTTCGCCGTCGGAATGATCAGGGGCGCCTATCATTTCGCCATTCCGAACGTGTCGACCGGCGCCGCGCAGGCAGAATTTTTCGTGGCGAACGGCGGGGGATGGCGGCAGGATGGCCGAACCCTTCCTCCCCTGCTCGACATCGAATACGACCCCTACACCGCTAAGGATGGAACCAACACCTGTTACGGTTTCACACCAAGTCAGATGGTCTCCTGGATCGCCGATTTCTCCGCCACAGTGAAGGCGCGGTCGGGGGTCCTGCCGGCGATCTACACCACCACCGGATGGTGGTCGCTGTGCACCGGCAACAGCCCAGCATTCCCCAATAACCCTCTCTTCATTGCCCGCTATCCAGCGAACATTCAGAGCGGCCCGGGAACTCTTCCTGCGGGGTGGAGCACGCATGCGTTCTGGCAATTCGCGAGTTCTGGAGTATTTCCCGGGGACCAGGACGTCTCAAATGGTAGCTACGCATCTCTTCAGGCGCTTGCTACGGCAGGAGTCGCGATGGCGGCACCTATTGCGGGCGGTGCCGACTTTAACGGCGACGGCAAGCCGGACCTCGTGGCACGCCAGCCAGACGGATCTCTCTGGTTCTATTCGGGTACTGGCCCGCAGGCGAGCGGAGCGACCTATAACGCAGGCATCAAAATCGACACTGGCTGGGCAGGGTATAACGAAATCGTGTCTGCCGGGGATCTGGATGGTGATGGTCACGCCGATATCCTGGCTCGACGACCAGACGGGCAACTCTACCTCTACTCTGGCACCGGGCATGGGGGCGCCGGAACGGCGATGTTCGGCGCAGCTGTTCGTATTGGAATCGGGTGGGATATCTTCACCCAGATCATTGCGCCGGGAGACGTGAATGGCGACCATAAAGCTGACCTTCTCGCTCGCAAGTCCGACGGGACGCTCTGGCTATATGCCGGAACGGGAACGTCGGGCCCGAGTGGTAGCGGACTCATGCCGGGCATGCTGGTCGGGCCTGGATGGAACATCTTCACTCAGGTTGCGGCTCCGGGTGACCTCGACCGAGACGGTCGCAATGACCTGCTAGGAATGAGGAGCGATGGTTCCATCTGGTTCTACGCGGGCACAGGATCCGGATTCTCGGCTGGAGTCCGGGTGAACGCACCGGGTATCACGGCCTCGGATCTGCTCATCGCTGCCGGGGACGCCAACGGTGACGGCTACCCGGACATGGTGGTCCGGTCGATCGGTGGCCTCCTGAAGCTGCTCCCCGGTTCGACAGCGCCGAAGGCGGCATATAACCCCGGTCAGGTTGTCGGTTCGGGGTGGAACGTTTTTCGCGCTGTTATTGGCGCTGGGGACATCAACGGCGACAAAAAACCCGACCTGATTGGCGTCGGAACGGACGGATCTCTGGTCTTCTACCAAGGAAACGGATCCGCTGGAGGAGTGAATCTGAGCTATCGGCCAGGCCTGAGGATCGGGTCCGGATGGCAGGCGTTCACCGCGGTCATCGACGCGGGCGATTTTGATGGAAACGGCACTCGTGACCTCATCGGCATCCGGAATGATGACACGATGTGGTTCTATGAGGGTACTGGAGTGATCTCCCCATCCGGAACGGGAGCCTACAAACCAGGGGTCCAGATCGGCGCAAGCGAATGGGCGGGCATGCGCTCGCTGATCGCGGGCGACTTCACACTCGATGGGCGAGCTGATGTGTTGGCAACGCGGATTGACGGCTCTCTCTCTCTGGGCGGAGGTGTGCGCCGCACCGTCGCCGACTCACCGTGGTTTGCACCACAGGTCAGCATTGCTTCGAGCGCGTGGGGTGCTCAGAGCACGCTCGTGAGTGCGGGAGACGCGAACTCTGACGGTGTCACCGATTACGTTGCCCGGCGGCCCGACGGGTCCCTGTTCTTTTACCAGGGCACCGCTGCAATGACCGCCTCATCCAGTGGATCCATGCCGGGAGTCCAGACAGGGTCAGGATGGAACGTCTTCCAGACCGTGACCGCAACGGGAGATGACTCTATAGGAAGAACTGGCGACCTGATTGCCGTGACCCCGGCCGGTGCTCTGCTGTATTACGCGTCCACTGGCAACGCGGGTCGATTGGGCACAGCGTATTCGGCTTCCACCATCGCCGGCTCCGGGTGGAATATCTTCGGCTAGCGTGCAACCTCGGACTAAGGCATTCCTGTTACTTAGAAAATGGTCCGGTATTCGCCTCGAACGGTAAGAATGTCGGCGTCGCAGGGCTAGCTTGAATGTCGAGTTGGAGCGCGCTGATCAACATCTGGGTACCGAGCATCAGCGGAAGGGCCGCGAGCATCACCGTTGCGGCGGTGGCTACGACGGACGCCACAATCTGGAAGCACACCCAAACGGCAACTCCGAGTCCGAAGGCGACGAGCAGCATGCCGATCACTAGCAGGAGCGCGATGGGAGAGAACGACCACAAAACATACCGGTACCAGATCCGCCTCCAAAATCCACGGAACAATAGATTGAGCAACTCTGGGATGACTTTGCCAAGCCGAATGCTGGAAACTTCGTTTCCATAGACGGCGGGGATAGGAACGTCTACAGCCGGAACCTGGAGAATGTTTAGATGGATGAGCAGGTCGTTCTCGAAGCTGTAGCGTCGCGAAACCTGGTCGAGCGGTACTCGTTTGAGCACCTCGGTTCTGATCGCCGTATATCCATTCTGCGGATCGAACAGGTGCCAATATCCCGACGTCATCTTGGTCATGAAGGACAGCACGATGTTGCCAAGAACCCGATAACGAGGCATGCCGGCAAATGATTCGGGCGCGAAGAATCGGTTCGCTTTCGCGAATCCGTAGCCCTCAGCCGTGACATGGTCGAGCAATTGCGGAAGATACTCCGGATCCATTTGAGCGTCGCCTGCCATGACGACGTTGACATCCGCACCGAGTTCGATCGCAGAGCGGTGCCCGGTGATAATTGCGCCGCCCACCCCTTGATTAACCTCGTGGCGGATGAGGGTCACCCGTGCATCGTTGGTGCGATTCACCGCCCCGCTCGTGTCATCCGGGCTGCAGTCATCGACGATGACGATGTGGTCTACGAACGAGGGCATACTAAAGATGACTTGGGCGATCATCGATTCTTCTTTGTAGGCTGGAACGACGGCCGCGATTGTTGCTCCTCTGTACACGTCTATTGATCCTTCGTGTTGTTTCGATGAGGCGGGAAGATCCACATTCGGTACGCGAAGTAATTACCCACGGTCGTGAGAATTGTCGCAATCACTTTGCCCCAGCCCCAGCCAACGATAGTGGTATCGAAAAGCGAGACCAGTGCCACGGTGAATACGGTGTTCGCGGCCACGAGTATCGAGTAACGCACGAGAGCCCCCCCGTGCCGTGCTCGAGACGAGAAAGAGAAAAGGCGCTGCAGCGTGTAGTTGACACCGAAGCTGGCGATGAACGCACAGGCAGTAGCCAGCCACAGGGGCCATCCGGTCGCGACGTGAAGAAGCCAGACCAAGCCGAAATCAACGATGAAACTTAGCCCTCCCACCATGCCGTAGCGGAAGAGGCTGTGGGTCCAGAGCTGGCGCCACGGGCTGACTAGGCGGGGGGCTTGCCGGCCGACGGGCTCGTTGTGGGCCATGCTAGTCAGCGCGTCTCGTAGCCGTAACCTGATCGATCACCAGGTGGGGTGGAAGAATCGTTCCTCTTTCTGCGGCTGCGTCGACGCGCCCGTCGATGATGTCTAGGAAACGCTCGAACTGCGTCGTCAATGGTTCCTCGGACGTCAGAAGTTCGGGAATTTCGATGACGGTCTGCTGACGGTAGCCGCGCCCCTCCACGTCAGCGGATTCGGAGACGTGTCGATAAACGGTCACATCCCGTCGCAGGAGGTCTACTTCGATCAGTTTGTCGAGTTCGTAGATGGATAGTAGACGGATTTTCCTGTGGCCCACGCGACTCGCTGAAACATGGGCGATCGCGCCGCTGTCGAACTCGAGAAGAGTTTCTGCCACATCTTCCGCTGCCGTTCCGGACCGCGGATGAAAATGGCCAAGAGCCGAATTGACGACCTGCGGGCTGCTTCCCAGGAGAAGGATGGAGAGGTCGACATCGTGTACGAGCAAATCCCATGCCACACCAGTTTTGATCCGCGGAGCGTAGGGCGAATGGCGCGTCGCCGTCACGTGGAAAGGGTGATCCAAGATGCTGCGCGCTGTCAGGACTGCGGGGTTGTAACGTTCGAGGAGCCCGCACATGAACGGCAGGTCGAGGCGATCCGCCAACGAGAGGATCTCCTCCGTGCGGAGGATATTGTCCGCGACCGGCTTTTCCACTAGGAGCGGTGTCGCGGAGTTGAGTACCTGCATAGCGAGCGGGTGGTGAGCTTCAGTGGCCGCTGCCACGATGACGCCGTCGACGCCGGAGAGATCGGGCAGTTCGGGGAGCCAAACAGTGCCGAATCGCGCGGCAGCTTCACGGCCAACGTCTTCCCGAGGGTCGACGACGGCCGCGAGGCTCGCCCGCTCTGACTGCGACACGACGCGAGCATGATTGAGCCCCATGTTTCCGGCTCCCACCAGAATCACCCTGCTCTGAGCCGCCATCAGGTAGATGCTGCCGTCGCGACGACCTCGGTGATAGTAGCAATATCGTCCGCGGAAAGTAGTGGGTGAACCGGAAGCGAGATGACTTGGGAGGCAACCCGCCTTGCGATGGGAACATCGCTCTTGAGAACCGCAGGATGGTCGCGGTATGCGTCATAGTCAAAGAGCAGTCGCGGGTAGTAAACCCCTGCGCCGACTCCTGAACGATGAAGCGAAGCGACCATTTCGTCCCGGGAGAGCGCGCACTCATCGGTTACTCGAATCGTGAACTGGTGCCATACATGTCGGCGATCGGGATATTGTCGCGGTACCTCAATCCCCACAATACTGGCTAGTCCGGCAGACAAGGCATCGGCATTCGACCGCCGCTTGTCGACGGTCATGTCATATCGAGCGAGTTGCGGAATGGCCAGGGCCGCCTGGAGGTCGGTCAGTCGGTAGTTGTGCCCTGCGATTTCGTAGACATACCTTTCGCGCATTCCTTGATTGCGAAGAACGCGGAGCCGGTCAGCGACATCGTCGTCGTCCGTCGTTATCATCCCACCTTCCCCCGTTGTCAGGTTTTTGGTGGCATAGAAGGAGAAGGATCCGAGGCCGAAGCTTCCGGCGGACTTGCCGCGGTAGGTCGCACCGTGCGATTGAGCGGAGTCCTCGAGGATCGACAGCTCATGGGCTTTTGCCAACGCCACGAGGGGATCCATGTCGGCCATCTGGCCGTACAGATGCACGGGCATGATGACTCGAGTCCGCTCCGTCACGCGGTCGGCCACCGAGGACGGGTCGATGTTGAAATCATCTTCGTTGATGTCGGCGAAGGTCGCTGTCGCCCCCGCTTCGAGAATCGCATTGACCGTTGCAACAAAAGTGAACGGGGTCGTTATGACCTCATCGCCCGGCCGAAGGTCGAGGATATCTAGCGCCGCGACCAGGGCGGTCGTACCGTTATTGACCGCGATGGCGTGCTTCACACCGCACAGTGCGGCAAACTCACGCTCGAATCTCTGGACCATCGGGCCTTGCGCGATGGAGCCGGATCGCAATACTTCGATCACCAGTTCCTCCTCTTCGGATCCGAACTGGACGGAGGAGATTGGAATCATGGAACCTCATGAGAATAGGGGTGTGACGCGCTCTTTAGGAGCATGCAACTATAACCTAGCCTCTCGCCCGCGTGTTGCAGGCCCGCACATGCGCTGGAATGAAAGAAGCTCGATCGTGAACGCGATACACCCCACCGCCCAGATTGCGCCCGATGTCGTAATCGGCACCGGAAATACTGTTGGGCCATTCGTGGTGATCAACAGCTCGACAATCATCGGGAATGACAACTGGATCGGGGCTGGCGCCGTGATCGGCGCAACCCCGGAGGTGCGTGGCTGGAAACACCCGACACCCCCGGACGCACCGATCGCGGGCGGCGGTGTGCTGATTGGTGATCGAAACGTGATCCGGGAACACGCGCAGGTTCACCAGGGATGGGCCGCGCGCACAATACTGGGGAACGACCTCTTTGTTATGAACCAGTGCTACGTTGCACACGACTGCTCGATTGGTGACGGTGCCACCCTTGCCTCGAGTGTTTTGCTTGCCGGGCACGTGACTGTCGGGGAGGGCGCCAACCTTGGGCTCGGGACAGTGGTTCACCAAAGAACCTTTCTGGGCGCCGGGGTGGTCGTCGGGATGGGATCGGTCGTAACACGAGATATCCCACCGTTCGCGAAGGCATTCGGGAACCCCGCACGAGTTCACGGGGTAAACCTCGTGGGCATGTCGCGCATGGGCCATCCGCCCGATTCGATCGACAAGCTCGCTGCGCTCTACGGAAGTCTGCCGGTGGGGATCGATGACCTCCGCGCCTTTGGGCTCGCTCACCCGCTCATGGCCAAAGCCATGGACTCTTGGGTGGCTTCGCGAGCTGATCGCTCTGGCACATCGCTCCGAGCTCTAGATTAAAGTGACCTAGCCGGGCAGCCAACTCCTTCGGTCCCTTCTTCCTAGGCGCAAGCGGTGTGAATCGGGTGGGGCCCCATTTCAACCGAATGGCGGCGGTCGTGGAAGATAGCGGCGGCGGATTGGTGTGCTCTGGGCTGAGAGCGGGCCGTTGCTTGTTCTAAAAAGGTCCGATGAATGCCATCGTCGCGGTAAAAGTGGTCTCAGTATGTCGCGTCGGTCTTCCTATGGAAGTAGAATGGCCAGGCGACGCCATTGCCGAACACACCTCCTCTACTCTGTTCAACCGGCACGTTAGAGCCGTAAACCATCCAGGCAAGAATGGGAGGACGGCAGTCCCGCGGGACGCGCTGGTGCCGTCGTGTAGTTGAGTCAGCCACGAGAGCGGGTAGCCTCCCGTTATGAACACACCAGTCATAATTCGAACCGCGATCGGAACCCTAATCTGTTCCGCTCTCATCGCCATGTCTGGGGTCGCGGCCAGCCCCGGTTTTGCCGACGAGACTCAATCGGGTTATGCGTTCCTACCGGGGGATCCAGTGATCTTCAGCAATGGGGGCACCGCCTCGGGCGGTGTCGAGGGCGCGTGTACTGGGGGGTACGTGATCCGGGGGGACTCAGGTGTGTTCATTCTCGGACCCAAGGCATGTTCAGTCATCTTCTCCAGCGTCCGCGGGTCTGATCGCAATTTCGGTTACGTGGTCTCCAAGTCGGAACCGGACGGGAACGCGCTTATTCGCGAAAATCCGGGCGACGATGCTTTTCAAGTTGTCCGCGACCCGCTCACAGGCGCGCAGCCGGGCACAGGCGCGATTGTCGGCTGGATGCCATCCGATCAACAGTCTGCAGGCATGCTGATAGGAAAGATGGGTATCGGGACAGGGTGGACCGAGGGTCGGATAGTCGGCGCAGTCGATTTCCGGGGACAGACTTTGCTATGCGCCGAGATGAAGACTGGCCTCGGTGACGCCGGCGGACCCGTGTGGAGAAACGACGCGAACGGATTGAGGGCGCTCGGAACCATTCAGGCATTCGACCCTGTGACAACGATGGGATGCTATCGCCCAATCCAAGAGACGCTCTGGAATTACGGCGCGTCGCTTCCATCATTCGGCCCTGATCAGGGAAGGCCCCCGTTCGGCCAGCTGGCCCCAGGAACGCCCTACCTGGACCTGCCTGGACTTGCGGTTCCTGTCAAGAATATTCCGGTGAGAGGCGATTGGCATTAGACCTAGATCGCACAGTCGTCCCCACGATTTGCAGTGAACTGCACCTCATCCCGCACGGACGGAAGAGACGTGTTCCACACGTGTGTAACGTCGTCGAATTGGGTATTTCACGCCGTGCTTCGAGGGATGAAAGTGTTTGGGGGAGAAGTGTCAAGCCCCGCGTTTTGTGGAGGGCCGGTTATCCCGCTCCATCGATGTGATGGCCGGGTGCTGCTGTTCAGGAGCTCGTTCTCAACCTCAATCGGAGGTCGATAGCCGATCTCTCAGCGAAGTCGCCGGTGGTTGAACCAGTCGATTGTATTCAGCCGTCGCCCTTGGACTTGATCGAGGCGACAGTCTCGGCGTCGGTGAGACGTTCGGCGTATCGAATGGCTCGATATTGAACTCCGCCGTCGCTGTGATTAATCAACTGGGACTGGTCCCGGCCCGCCCGGCGACGGGTCCACGTCCCCATCTCCAATGCGTCGAGGGCAAGATGGGTGTTCAGGCTGGTCGATAGTTGTCGGCCCACGACGCGGGGGCGAACACATCGGTCAAGAAGGAGGCGGCGTAAACCCATCCGGAGAACATCCGGATATGCGTTATGTCGGCGCCCCATAGGCAGTCTGGGGCGGTCACGGTGACAGCCGGAGGTCGACCAGGTCCGAAGGCCGGTCCGCCAACGGTCCTGGGCTGGTCGTTCTGGGTCTTTTGGCCCGACGGACATCGCGAAGAATGTCCAACCGTCTGCCCCCCGCTCGGGGTTCTTTCGAGCAGAAGTGGGAGTGGCTAGGATTCAAAAGGTCTGGGCGGGAGGCAGTTATGGCGGCGATGTTCGGTCGGACGGGGCTTGCGCGCATCTCCTTGCAGTCTGGTGTGGCGGCGACGGTGATCGTCTCCCTCATCGCGATAGCGCTCGCCGCTTTCACACCTGCGCGAGCCGGCGCGGTATCAGGTAGCGACTTCGTTGCTGGAAACGTCATCAACGATGCCAGCTTCTATGACGGCGCAGCAATGACCCAGCCCGAAATTCAAACCTTCCTCGATGCGAAGATCGGTTCCTGCCAGAACGGCCTGTGCCTCAACGTGCTTGTCGTGGACGTATCGAACCGTGCGCGTATTGTCTCCGACAGGACGGGCCTCCTTCGGTGTGACGCGTTTCAGGGAGGGCGCCTCTCAGCCTCGGAGATCATCTATCGCGCCCAAGTTGCTTGTGGCATCAGCGCTCGAGTCATCCTGGTGACCCTTCAAAAAGAACAGGGTCTGATTTCGAAGCAAGCCCCGTCGATGGAGGCGTTAGATCGCGCCATGGGTCTGGCCTGTTCTGACTCGGCACCCTGTGCACCCACCGCCCTCGGGTTTGGAAACCAGATCTATTCCGCCGCGCTGCAACTCAAGACGTACAGGGCGAGCAAGTTTGGAATGCAGCCGGGCGCGCTCAACATCCGATTCAACCCAAATGCAGCGTGCGGAAGCGCCACTGTGTCGGTGCAGAACTTCGCGACGGCTGCTCTGTACAACTACACCCCGTACCAGCCCAATCCTGCAGCGCTCAGCACCCTGACCGGACTCGGCGACGGTTGTTCCTCCTACGGAAACCGCAATTTTTGGGTGTATTACAACTCCTGGTTTGGATCCAGCGCCGCCGCTCCCATGCACGACCCGAGCCAGTATGTCCTCTCGATAGATGCTGGTGGCGTTCTGTGGATGTATCCGGAGACTGGTTCAGGAACATGGGATTCGCCGCGCCAGATCGGCTCTGGCTGGAACGTCTTCTCGGGCGTATTCCGCGCGGGTGACTTCGCCGGCGACGGCACGCAGGCAGTCATGGCGCGAGACGCCGCCGGTATCCTGTGGATGTATGGGCGCTTGAACAGCGGACTCTGGTTGCCTCCTCGCCAAGTGGGCAGCGGCTGGGGGGACTTCACCGCGATAGTCGGAGGGTACGACTCCACGGGCGACGGAAACCCAGACGTTTTCGCTCGGACGCCGGCGGGTATTCTCTGGTTGTATCCCGGAGATGGCCAGGGGGGCTGGAAATCGCGCGTGCAACTCGCCACCGGATTTGACTCGGCAACCGCAATCGTGGACGCGGGTGATTTCGATAGAAACGGCCACCCCGATCTCTTGGTGAGAGATGCCGCGGGCGACCTGTGGCTTCACGGAGGCACCGGAGCCGGCCCGCTTCGCCCACCCGTGAAGGTTGGTTCCGGTTGGGGTGACTTCTCCGCTGTTTTCGCGGGAGGAGATTTCAACGGGGACGGCAATCCCGACATCATGGCACGGACCAGCGATGGAGCCCTGCTGGTTTATCCGAGTGATGGTCGTGGTGGCTGGCTCGCTTCATCCATGATCGGCAAAGGATGGCAAAGCAGCTCCATCGTCGGAAATGGGCTCGTTGCCGGGTCAGTCAGCGAGGCGGTGACGACCTCACCGACCTTGCCGACCAAGCCTCCTCCGGCAACGCCGCCGACATTGATCGCACCCATGACCTCCCCAGACCCTGCGCACTACGTTCTCACACGCGACACATCGGGGTTGCTCTGGATGTACCCGCGAAACGCCGACGTGTGGTCGCCACGGATTCTCGTAGGAAATGGGTGGAGCAGCTTCACTTCACTAGTCCGTGCCGGTGATTTCAGCGGTGATAAATTCGAAGACGTGCTCGCGCGTGATGACGCTGGCACACTTTGGCTCTATCCTCGTGATGGGAAAGGAGGGTGGGGCGAGCGCCAGCCGGTGGGTACCGGGTGGAACGTCTTCACCGCGATTGCGGGAGTGGGCGACTTCAACGGCGATGGGCATCCGGACGTGGTGGCTCGCGACACCGCTGGCCTACTCTGGCTTTATCCCGGCGACGGAAAGGGCGGCTGGCTTGCCCGATCCACTATCGGTTCCCAATGGAATGTCTTCTCGACGATCATTGCCGGCGGCGACTTCAATGGAGACGGCCACCCTGACATCATTGCACGAGAGAGTTCCGCCCTGTGGCTGTATCCGGGCTCGGACGCTGGCGGTTGGTTGCCCCGAGTTCAGATTGGCTCAGGCTGGGGTACCTTCCCATCCGTGATGAACGCTGGCGACATTAATGGTGACGGGCATCCCGATGTACTGGCGATTGACGGTCTCGGGAACCTGATCCTCTACCCAGGGGATGGACGGGGCGGCTGGCTGGCCCCGCGCGCAATAGGGTCCGGCTGGAGTGCGATGGCCGGAACCTTCTAGCGCTTTCGCACCCGGGCCGCTGCCCGATTGCGTACTCTGCGGAAAGCGCCGACTGTCGAGGACATGGTCCAGAGGGATTGATCCGCCCGGTTAGGCTAACTTTCGCGTTCGAACGGTTCGGCACAGTCCACATATCCCGAGACAACAGAGCAGGGCAGAGAATGAAGCGAGCCTTAATCACAGGTATCACCGGCCAGGATGGACTGTATCTCGCAGAGCTCCTTCAGTCGAAGGGATACCAGGTCTTCGGCCTCATTCGAGGGCAGGACAACCCCAAGTACGACCTCGTGCGTGACACTGTTCCAGGGATAACGCTTCTCAAAAGCGACCTCACAGACATTTCCAGCTTGGTGCGCGCGCTCGAGCTGTCAGACCCCCATGAGGTGTATAATCTCGGCGCAATCTCTTTCGTGCCCTATTCGTGGGAGAACCCCGTTCTCACGACGGATGTCACGGCGAAAGGCGTCTTGAACCTGCTGGAAGCAATCCGTATGTGGGCTGGAACCGACCTCTCACGAGTGAGGTTCTACCAGGCCTCCAGTTCCGAAATGTTCGGAGAGGTACGAGAGGTTCCTCAAACCGAATCGACCTTGCTCTGGCCTCGCTCACCGTACGGAGTCGCCAAGGTCTTCGGGCATCATCTGACCATCAACTACCGGGAGTCCTACGGTCTCCATGCGTCCAGCGGTATCCTCTTCAATCACGAGTCGCCCCGGCGGGGTCCGGAGTTCGTGACGCGCAAGGTGACGCAGGCCGTTGCGCGGATCTCACTCGGCGAGCAGAAAAAGCTCGTTCTTGGCAACCTCGACGCCCGGCGAGACTGGGGTTTCGCAGGCGACTTCGTCGAGGCGATGTGGCTCATGTTGCAACAGGATGAACCGGAGGACTTCGTGGTCGCTACCGGCGTGGCGCACTCCATCCGCGACTTGCTCGATGTCGCATTCGGCGAGATTGGAATCGAAGATTGGACTCCGTGGGTCGGAGTCGACGAACGTTACCTCCGCCCGGCTGAAGTGACCCATCTGATCGGGGACGCGACGAGAGCCCGAACCGAGCTCGGATGGCAGCCGTCCGTCGAGTTTGATGAATTAATTCGCATGATGGTGGCTTCCGACTTGATCGAGCAAGAGTTGGCTCTTGTGCGACACGGCGCGAGCCGCTGACCTATTCGAATGCGACTCGGGTCGCCGCAAACGCCTTCCGCCAGCTCAGCTCTCGCGATGCCTTCACGCAGCAGACCACGAAGGTGAGCCATCCGAATTCCACCAGCATCGAACTCTCGGCGAAGCCTGTGACCAGCAATACCACGAGCACGAGAGCCGGCCAGGCGTAGACGAAGCTGCGCTGGCGTGAGGCGAGCAGCCAGGAGCGGATGAAGGTGAGCGCCACCAGTCCGACGAAGGCGGCGAGGCCTACGAGGCCCAGTTGGAGCCAGACATCGAGGTAGGCGTTCATGCCGGAGGCGGGGGTGGCGGCGACATCCGGGATGAATTGGAACGGTGGGAGGTCTTCGCGCCAGTGGCCTATCCAGCCCCAACCCTCCAGCTCGTGCAGGGGGATGAGCAGGCGCATCGGCTGCCAGAGTTGCAGTCTCAGCTTGAGTTCGGCGCTGGCGCTCAGGGCATTGATGATCGGGGTTCGCGCGGCCCAGGCCGCCGCGCCCACGGCGATCGTGAGAGCGAGGAGACCGATCTGCCAGAACCTCTTGCGCTCCGCGGACACGCGACGCAGGCCGTAGAGAGCGGCCGCGGCGAGGGCGACCACGACGAAGGTGCCGAAGGCGACCGGCGAGCGGGAGAGTGCGAGCATGAGCGCGGCGAGCACCAGGGATCCGATGGCGATGGGACGCTGGATGGAGCGGGTGCGGAGTTCCGTGACGAAGGTGACGATCGCGACCAGGGCGATCACGCCGAGCTGGTTGCGGGTGCCGAAGATGCCCTGGATCGGGCCGAACTGGGCGAGGTTGCCCTGAATGTAGAGGAACCGCAGTGGCGCGTCGATCAGAACGCCGGAGAAAATCTCCAGCACGAGGGAGAGTGCGAGCGCCACGCGCAAGACGTCGCCGAATGCCCTCGCGATCTGGATCGTGTCACGGATCAGTGCGACGTAGATGCCGAGCACGGTCACAGTGCCGAAGTAGACCACGCTGCCGAAGGTCGCCCACTGGTACTGGCTCCAGAACACGGAGATCGCTGCCCAGCCGACGAAGATCAGGAGTGAGATCGGCAGCAGGCCGTGCCATTCGACGGTATCCCTGCGGGCCAGGAACGAGAGCGTCGCCAGCACCACGAGGGTGCCCAGAATCGCGAGGAGACCCGCCCAGCCGATCAACTGCTGCAGGAAGAGCGAACCCAGTGCGGCGCCGATGATGGTCTGCGTCAGGGCGGCGGAGAAGCGCGGCGATCCGAAAAAATTCTCGACCGCCGTGAACGCGGGATGTCGAGGCTGCTGCATGCTCATGAGCCGCGCTGCCCTGTCACGGCGAATTCGGCGGACATAGGACTCAACTTGGTCTTGACCGCCCAGAGCACCAGAAGCATCCAGCCACCCTCGAGGAGCATGCGACTCTCCGCGATGCTCTGCACGAGCTGCGCGACGAGCATCAGGAGCGGCAGCAGCGCCAGCCAGGAGTGGTGACCCACGGAACCGGGGGTGGTGACGATGCGATCCGCGGCCATGATCCAGGAGCGCACCAGCGTCGACAGGGTGAGCGCGGCGAAGATCACCAGGCCGACGATGCCCACCTGCAGCCAGACGTCGAGCCAGGCGTCGTGAGCGTGCATGACCTGGACGCCGCCGGCCCTCACGAGACCCTTGAAGGGCGGAATCCAGGGGATCCAGTAGCCGAGCCAGCCCCAGCCGAATGCCGGTCGTTGCTGGGCGAGCCCGATCACGGCATCCCAGATCGTGAAGCGGCCGGTGAAGTCCTCGCTCTTGCCGAGGATGCCGAGGATGGGGTTGCGCAGAACAAATCCAAGCGCGGCGATCGCCACCACCCCGATGCCGATGCCACCGTAGGTGAGCACGCGGCCGCGCCTGGTGCGTGCCTGCCGAATGAGCAGCACGGCCAGCGCCACGACCACCACAGCGCCGAGACCGACGAAGATGGTGGCGGACTTGGTGATGGCGATCGTGAGAACGGCCACCACCATCCAGAACCAGCCCCACAGGCGGCTGACGCTGTGACGGTCAGTATTGCGGCGCTCGCGGTTTCTGGAGGCCAGCTGGATGGCGAAGACGATCACAGCGAGGAGCGCCACCATGGCGAGCAGGCTCGAGTTGCCGATGATGCCCTGGATCTTGCCGCCCGAGAACAGCAGGTCACGGGACCAGTAGAGCAGCTTCGCCGGGTGGGCCGGATGCTCGACGAGCCAGACCGGATAGATCGGCTGGCGGATGAATACCGACACGATGAACTCGAAGATGAACGACAAGCCGAGGATGAACCGTAGCGCCCAGCCGAGGGCGGTGAGAAGTTCGGCCCAGCTCAGAGTGACGGCGATCGAGACGGCGGATGTGGCGGTGATCCACTGCACGAAGACGCCGAGGGTGGTGAACAGCGGGTAGAACGACCAGGCGATCGACAGGCCGGAGAAGAGGAGGAACCCGAGCAGCGGATAGGGGAGGCTCGCCCAACGGAATCGCCCGCGATTGTGTACGAGTAGCACGACTGTTCCGGCGACGACGATGGCGACCATGATGCCGTAGCCGTACCAGCTCAGTGCGTTGCGCCAGAAATCGCCGGCGAGACCGGTGAACAAGGCCAAGGCCGCGAACCCCAGGCGGAGTCCGCGGCTATCGAGTTTGCTCATGGGTAGAGGGTACCGGCTGGGGTTCGCGTCGTCTGGGACGCGGCTGCGGCATCCGCTCGGCTGCTGAAAACGCAGGAGATCGTCGGCAGAACATGGCGAAACGTGACGTGCGAGCGGGTTTCGGGTCGAATGTCCTGCGTTTTCAGCAGACCGACGGAGCGAGCGGATGCTGCGGCCAGACTTTAGACGAACGCGGCCTTGCCCGTGATGGCGCGGCCGACGATGAGGGTGTTCATCTCGCGAGTGCCCTCGTAGGAGTAGATGGCTTCGGCATCCGCGAAGTATTTGATGACGCCATAGTCCATGACGATGCCGTTGCCGCCGAAAAGTTCGCGGCACCAGGCCACCGTCTCGCGCATGCGGCTGGTGGCGAACTCTTTGGCGAGTGCGGAGTGCTCGTCGCGCTGAACGCCCTCGTCGAGCATCTGACTGACCCTCGTGACCAGCCCGATCGACGAGGTGATGTTGCCGAGGCTCTTGGCGAGCAGTTCCTGGATGAGCTGGTGGCCGCCGATCGGCTTGCCGAACTGGATGCGCTCGCCGGCATACTTCACGGCGGCTTCGTAGGCGCCGATCGAGTTGCCGACGGCGGCCCATGCCACCTCGGCGCGGGTGAGACGCAGCACGGCAGCCGTCTCGCGGAACGACTTGGAGCCCTGCAGCCTGTTCGCCTCCGACACGACCACGTTCTCGAGCACGATGTCGGCGTTCTGCACGATGCGCAGCGCCTGCTTGTTCTCGATGCGCGTCGCGGAATATCCGGGGGTGGATGTCGGGACGATGAAACCCTTCACCTGGTTGTCTTCTGCATCCCTGGCCCAGATGATGGTGACGTCGCTGATCGAGCCGTTGCCGATCCAGCGCTTCGCACCGTTGATGACCCAGTTGTCGCCGTCGCGGGTGGCTACTGTTTGCAGCCCCTGAGCGGTATCGGATCCGGAGAGCGGCTCGGTCAGGCCGAAAGCGCCGAGGAGTTCGGCTGACGCGAGCTTGGGCAGCCATTCTGCGCGCTGCTCCGGGGAGCCGGCCACGGCGATGGAGCCCATGACCAGGCCGTTCTGCATGCCGACCAGGGTCGCGACGCTCGCGTCGACCCTGGCGAGCTCGAGGGCCACCCACCCGCGAAAGACGGCGCTGTTCTCGAACTGGCGGGTCTCTTCCCACGGCTGCCCGAAAAGTCCGAGGTCGGCGAGACCCTTGACGATGGAGCGCGGGAAGAACTCGGCCTTCGACCACAGGTCGTTCATGATCGGGCGCACCTCCGCCTCCAGGAAAGCGCGCAACTCGACGATGAGCTGCTTCTCGCGATCCGTCAGGGCGTTCTCGTAGCCGTAGAAATCGCTCGGAATGGGCTCGAATGACGACATATTTTTGCTCCGTTGCTTCACGTTAGATGTCGGCCACCTGCGCCGACCACGACAGGAGCCTAGGGGGGCGTGCTGGGAGGCCCCAAGGTGCTTGGTACTTTTGTCTAATCGGGTTCCGCGCCGCGGGAACCGCCTTTGTAGATCAGCTAAGGAACAGACGGATGTTTGTCGGCATCACCAACACCCCACGCCCCTACGCCTGGGGCTCGACCACGGCGATCGCCGAGTTGCTCGGACGCACGCCATCCGGCCAACCGGAAGCCGAGCTTTGGCTCGGTGCGCATCCCGGGTCCCCGAGCGTGATCCTCGATCCATCGCAGACCGGCGGCGCGGCAGATCTCGCGGTCTGGATCGCCGCAGACCCTGCGACCACGCTCGGACCGTTCGCGGCATCCGGACGACTGCCGTTCCTGCTCAAGATTCTGGCCGCCGCATCACCGCTGTCGCTGCAGGCTCACCCCACACCTTCGCAGGCGAGAGCCGGCTTCGAGCGTGAAAACACGGCCGGCGTGCCGCTGGATGCCGCGGAGCGCAACTACAAGGACGCCTCAGCGAAACCCGAACTGATCTACGCGCTCAGCCCCAGTTTCGGCGCGCTGTGCGGATTCCGACCGCTCGACGAGGTGCGCACCCTGGTGCATGCCTTGGTCGACGCGTCGCGGCAGCTCGAAGACCCGCAGCCGGAGCCGCTCGAAGGCCTTCTCGAATACCTGGATGCCGGACTTCGACCCACCTTCGAATGGCTGATCTCGAGCGGCGCAGGCGTTCCCACGCTCGTCTCGCTGGTGACGGTGCTCGCGTCATCCGCATCGCTGCCGGATCACGCCGCAGAACTCGACACCGTTCGCACTCTCGCCGGCGAATATCCCGGCGACCCCGGCATCGTGATCTCACTGCTGCTCAACCGGGTGACGCTGACTGCGGGGGAGTCGCTTTACCTTCCCGCCGGAAACATCCACGCGTACCTTGACGGCCTCGGCGTCGAGCTGATGGCGGCCTCCGACAACGTGCTGCGGGGAGGTCTCACGCCGAAACACATCGACGTGCCCGAACTGCTCGGGGTGCTGGACTTCACGCCGGTTCCGGTGCCGTACCTGCGTCCCTCGATGCCCGCCGAGGGCATCGAGGAGTTCACGCCCGACGTGCCCGACTTCGTGCTGGTGCGGGTGCACGGCTCCGCGGTGGACGCCAGCTATCAGATCACGGGGCCGGCGATCGCGATCTGCACGGCTGGGTCGGTTTCTCTGGCCGGGGAGGCGTCATCGGCGAACCTGGGGCGTGGTGACGTGTTTTACGTCACGCCCGACGAGGCCACGCTGCGTTTCACCGGCGACGGCACGCTGTTTCTCGCGACGACGGGCGTGTAGCGCGGGCACTGTCGTCGCGCGTCCGCCGGCCCGTCCGCTCCCTTGCCCTCCGCTCCTGCGTCTCTCCGCCTCTCCGCCTCTCCGAAAACGCAGGACATCAGCCGTCTATGCGCCGGTGGAACGTTCATACGACTGTGGACGCGCCGATCTCCTGCGTTTTCGGGGAGGGCGTCCGGTGGGCAACTCCTCCACAGGGGGCGGTTTCGACGGCGCCTCCACTGATCCGGCGAGAGCCGTGGGGGATGCCGCGGGATCCGCAATTCTGCTGCGATGGAGTCGATCGATTCGCGCCTTCGGCGTAGCGGGTTCTTTTTGCGACGGCGTGACCTTCTGGCGTACGGATACTCGGATAGCGCCATCTGCAAGTCGCTCGCCGCGCGTCGCATCTTCCGGGTACGTCAGGGCTGGTACTCGGTACCGGATGCGCCGGAGTCGGCCGTTCACGCCGTTCGCGTGGGCGGCCGGCTGACGTCGCTCTCCGCGCTCGAAAGCTATGGGCTGCGAGTCCCTCGTCGTCCCGAGCTGCACGTGGCGGTGGTGGACACGGCCAGCAGGCTGCGCACACCCGGCGATCGCAGCCGACGGCTCGGTGTGATCGATCCGGTGCGAGTGCACTGGATCGACCGTCCGGCGCGTGGTGGCACGAGTTGGCGGGTGTCGATCGACGAGGCACTTCTCGCGGTGCTTCTGGAGGAATCGCGCGAGATCGCGGTTGCCTGCTGCGGTGCGGCTCTTCGGCATCGCCAGGTCAGCGCGGCGCGACTGGATGCAGTGTTCGATCGCGCCCCTGTGCGTGTTCGGCCGTGGCGTGGATTAGTCAGCGCGCTCGACGAGTCACACGGCGAGAGTTTTGTACGATTGTGGTTCGGCGATGCGGGGGTTTCCTGCGTGCAGCAGGTGTACGTGCCCGGCGTCGGACGGCTCGATTTCAGAGTGTCAGCGCGCGTCTACGTCGAGATCGACGGTGCGCAGCACGATCCCGGATGGACGGGCGAGAGCGACAGCACCTATGAGTCGGATCATGATCGAGACACGACGATGGGGATCGACGGCGACCGGGTGCTGCGTTACACCTACCGTCAGATCTATGGCGACTGGCCTCGCGTGCTCGCCGCCATCAGGCGGGCCATTGCGGACGACGTGGCGCTGGCCGCATATCGACGCACGCATCCGTACCGTGCGCTCGGCCGAAAACGCAGGACATCCGTGCGAAACGGTCGGTTGTGACACCGTCAGCGGCATTTTCGATGCGGATCTCCTGCGTTTTCGGCGAAGGGCGTTTTCGGCAACGGACGTTTTCGTCGACAGGCGTTTTCGGTGAGGGCCTTTTCGGTGAGGGAACCCCAGGCAGCGAGTGAGGCGGTGCGCAGCGACCCTCAGCTCGCGACGCGCTCGCCGAAAGCACGCCGGTAGGCGGTCGGCGTGGTCTGCAGCACTTTGAGGAAGTGGTGGCGCATGACCGCAGCGGCGCCGAAGCCGGTGTCGGCAGCGATCGACTCCAGGCTCCGCTCGGTGCGCTCGAGCAGGTGCTGGGCGCGGATGATGCGCTGGCGGTTCAGCCAGGCAGCCGGCGTCGTGCCCATGTCGGCCCTGAACCGGCGGGCGAAAGTGCGGGAGGACATCAGGGCTTTGCGGGCCAGTTGGTCGATGGTGAGGTCCTCGCCGAGGTTGCCCAGCATCCAGTCGGTGACGGCCGCGAACGAGTCAGAGCAGTTCTCGGCGATCGGGAAGTCGATGTACTGCGCCTGCCCGCCGTCGCGCTGCGGCGGCACCACCATGCGGCGGGCGATCACGTTGGTTACGGCCGCGCCTAGTTCTTTGCGCACGATGTGCAGTGCCGCGTCGATGCCGGCGGCCGTGCCCGCACTCGTCACGACCTTGCGGTCCTCGACGTAGAGAACGTCGGCGTCGACAGTCGTACCGGGGAACTGGGCTGCGAGCCGGTCGGCGTGCATCCAGTGCGTCGTGCTGCGGCGACCATTCAGGATGCCGGCCTGGGCGAGTGCGAATGCCCCGCTGCAGACGCTGAGCACCCAGGCGCCGCGAGCCTCCGCGGCGCGGATCACCTCGAGGAACGCCTCGTCGACGGACTCGATCGCGTGGGCGGGCACCGCGATCAGGTCGGCGTCGGCTGCGACGCTCAGATCCTGCTCGATCATCATGTCGAATCCAAGGCTGGTGCGAACAGGTCCCGGCGTCGCTGTCGCGATGGTGAAGTCGAAGAGGGGACCGCCGCTGTCCGACCTGTCGATTCCGAAAACCTCGCAGACGACACCGAACTCGAAAGGGGCGACCCCGGGTAGGGCGAGCAGCACGACTTTTTTCAGCATGATTCCTCCTCATGGCAGGAAGTTGTTGGTGCTGCCGATTCTGCCAGATGACGAGCCGCGATGCGAGCGCTATCGGGGGCGCCGGTCGCGGCATCCGCATCCGTGCTCCGAAAACGCAGGAGATCGGTGCCGAAAGTGCCCCGTTCGTCACTGCAATAGCGTTCCCGACGCCGATCTCCTGCGTTTTCAGAAACGAGCAGCGAAACAACAGCGCGAACGCGAGCCGCGACGCCCGTACTACTCTGGGGGGCATGACCTGGCTCGTGACCGGCGGCGCCGGCTATATCGGTGCACACGTCGTTCGGGCACTGCAGGATGCCGGTCTCACGGCGATCGTGCTCGACGACCTCTCGAGCGGCCACGCGAGTTTCGTGGCACCGGAGACCCCATTCATCCGTGCCTCGATTCTCGACGGTGAGCGAGTGCTCGACGCGCTCGGACAGCACGGGGTGACGGGCGTCATCCACGTCGCCGGCTTCAAATACGCCGGGGTCAGCGTGCAGCGGCCTCTGCACACCTACGAGCAGAACGTGACGGGCACCGCGGTGCTGCTCGCCGCCATGCAGGATCGAGGCGTCGACAGGATCGTCTTCTCCTCCAGCGCCGCGGTGTACGGCACGCCGGATGTCGACCTCGTCACCGAGGACACCCCGAAGAACCCGCAGTCGCCCTACGGTGAGTCGAAGCTGATCGGCGAGTGGCTGCTGCGCGACCAGGGGGTCGCCGCCGGTCTCAGGCACACGTCACTGCGCTATTTCAACGTCGTCGGCTCCGGTCATCCCTCGCTGCCCGACACGAGTCCGCACAATCTTTTCCCGCTGGTCTTCGACGCTCTGGTCGCGGGGCGTACCCCGAAGATCAACGGCGACGACTATCCGACCCCGGACGGCACCAACGTGCGCGACTACATCCATGTCTCAGACCTGGCAGCGGCGCACGTGGCTGCGGCCAGGCGACTGGATGCCGGAGAGCCTCTCGAAAGCGCCTACAACCTGGGCAGCGGCGACGGCGTCTCCGTCGGCGAGATCATGGCGACCGTGGCGGAGGTCACCGGCATCCCGTTCGTGCCTGAGATCGCCCCCAGGCGCGCCGGAGACCCGGCACGTATCGTGGCCGCAGGCGACCTCGCAGCCCGCGACCTGGACTGGACGATGCGGCACGGCCTTCGGGAGATGGTCTCGAGCGCCTGGGATGCGCGGCGGGCCGCCGAGGGCTGAGTTCGCTGTCACCCATTTGGGGGTCCCGGCGCGTCGTGAACCCTCGATCCCCGATTGAGCCTTTACGATTTGCGACTTGACGTGGCCGAACTACACAGGTGTAATTATCCCTAAAGCGTTTGCGCATGCCGTACGCATCGCGGAGGGGAGACTGTGATATGGCGATCGACGAGCACCGTCGAGGAGTACCCGAAGACTGGTTCGTCGACCCGGTTCGCCTGGGCGTTCCGGGAGTCCGACAGGTCACCGACGACGAGAATCAGCTTTCCTGGCAGGCAGACTCGCTCTGCGCGCAGACCGACCCGGAAGCCTTCTTCCCCGAAAAGGGCGGTTCGACCCGCGACGCGAAGAAGATCTGCTCGTCCTGTGAGGTGCGTTCGCAGTGCCTGGAATACGCACTGCAGAACGATGAGCGCTTCGGTATCTGGGGTGGTCTCTCCGAGCGCGAGCGCCGCAAGCTGCGCAAGCGCGCGTAGTACACAGCACCCCGACCGAATCGAGCGCTACTCAAGAGCAGCGCGTCTGCGTGTCACGCCCCGACTGACCCGCCCGCGCGCATAGTCTCGATCAAATGCAAGCGAGAGTCACTGCGATACTCGTTGCCCGATCAGGGGCGGCGTACCTCGAGCGCACCCTCGCCGGTCTGGCCAGGCAGACCCGCCAGCCGGATGCCGTCATCGCTGTGGATGCTGGCTCGACCGACAACAGTTCAGATCTTCTCGCCGCGTCCGGCCCCGCCCAGCTCGTGTCCGCTCCCGGTGGCTCATTCGGCAGTGCGGTCTCCCGTGCGATCCAGGTCGCGGCCCCCGCGGCATCCGACAACGAGTGGTTCTGGCTGCTCGCCCACGACAATGCGCCGGCGCCGACAGCACTCGAACAGCTGCTCGGCGCTGTCGAGATCGCGCCGTCGGTGGCGATCGCCGGCCCGAAGCTCATGCGCTGGGACCAGCCGGATGTGATCGCCGAGTTCGGCGAGACGATCACGCAGTTCGGCGCATCCATTCCGCTCGTCGAGGGCGAACTCGACCAGGCACAGCATGACGTGCAGGACGACGTGCTCGGGGTGGCGGCCGGCGGCATGCTGGTGCGCCGCTCGCTCTGGACGGCGCTCGGCGGCTTCGACCCAGGGCTGCCCAGCATCGACGCGGCACTCGACTTCTCGATCAGGGCACGTCTGGCCGGCTTCCGCGTCGTGGTCGTGCCAGGAGCCAAGGTCGCGAGTGCCGGGGGGCCAGAGCTCTTCGGCCGCAAGTCGGTACCCGATCGCCGCAGGGTGAGTATCGCGAGGTCAGCGCAGCTGCATCGCCGCCTGGTCTATTCCTCTGGCGGAGCGCTTCCCTTCCACTGGCTGTCACTGCTGCCGCTGGCGATCGTCCGCGCCATCGGGCAGGTGATCGCCAAACGCCCCGGCGCCGTCGGCGGGGAGTTCGCCACCGCGCTGTCGACCGCTTTCGGCGGGAGCGGCATTGCCCCGGCCAGGCGCAACTTCCGCACCACTCGCACGCTGGGCTGGGCATCCATCGCACTGCTCCGGATGCCGCCGGCCGAGGTTCGCGAGCGGCGGAGGCAGGCACGAGAGCAGTCGGCCGTCGCCAGCAGCGGGGCCGCGACCGCCTCCGCACCGCGGGCCGGGTTCGTCACCCACGGCGGACTCTGGGTGGTGCTCGTCGCCGCTGTCGTCGGCGTGATCTCCTGGGGCCAGCTTCTCGGTGCCTCCTCGATCGTGGGCGGCACGCTCTCCCCGCTTAGCGGTACCGTCGGCGAACTCTGGTCGCACGTCGGTTACGGCTGGCGTGAGATCGGTGTCGGTTTCGTGGGGGCCTCCGATCCCTTCGTCTACGTCATCGCCGTGCTCGGCTCGATCACCTTCTGGGCGCCATCGTTCAGCATCGTGCTGGTCTACGTGCTCGCCATGCCGCTCGCTGCCCTCGGTGCATGGTTCGCCGCGCGCCGGTTGACCGCCAAACCAGTTCTTCCGGTGCTCGCCGCCGTGCTCTGGGCGCTCGCTCCTCCACTTCTCGGTTCGCTGTCCGACGGTCACTTCGGCTCGGTGATCGCCCACCTGCTGCTTCCATGGCTGGTACTCGCCGCCCTCTCGGCCGCCCGGTCCTGGGCTGCAGCGGCGGGAGCCGCACTCCTGTTCGCGGCGACAGCCGCCTCTGCGCCAGTGCTGGTGCCTGCTCTGCTGCTGTGCTGGCTGGCCTGGATGTTCTCCCGGCCGAAGAGCACCCATCGCCTGATCGGCATCCCGATTCCGGCGCTCGCTCTCTTCGCCCCTCTCGTGGTGCAGCAGGTGATGCGTGGCAATCCGCTTGGGCTCCTGGCCGAGCCCGGTGTGCCGACCATCAGCGGCGGAACGAGCGGACTCCGACTCGCCCTCGCGGAGGCCGGGACCGGCATGCACGGGTGGACAACCGTGCTCGGAAATCTCTCGCTACCTGCGACCAGCTCCGTCGTCCTGGTGGCCGTGCTCCTCGCTCCAGTGGGAGCACTCGCGATCCTCGCGCTCTTCGTCCCTGGTTCTCGTCGCGCCATCCCCTCCATGGTCATCGCCCTCCTGGGCTTCGCCACCGCCGTGATCGGCACCCACATCGAGGTCGCCGCGGTGGGGGCGGTCGCCACACCGATCTGGGCTGGTGCCGGGCTCAGCCTGTTCTGGCTCGGACTGCTGGGCAGCGTCGTAATCGGACTTGACGCCCTGGGGCGGGCATCCGTTCCGCTCGGCCTGCTGGCCGGTGTCACCTCCGTGCTTCTCGCCCTTCCACTGCTCGGCACCGTCTATCTCGGCACCGCGGTCGTGCACGCCGGTGGCCGCATTCTTCCCGCCGTGGTCACCGCCCAGGCTGAGGACCGGCCGCGCATCGGAACCCTCGTGCTCACCGCGCAGCCCGCCGGCGGCCTCTCGGCCGTGATCGCGCGGGGAACCGGCACGAGCCTCGACGACCGTTCCACCCTGGCGTCCACGGTGCAGAAGCTGAACAGCGACGAACGCCAACTCGCCAGGATGACGGGCAACCTCGCCTCACGCAGCGGCTACGACGCGGCATCCGACCTCCGGCATTTCTCCATCGGTTTCGTGTTGCTCTCACCGGCCGACAAAGACAGGGCGGCCTACGCTCGCAGCTCCGACGCGCTCGACAGCAACTCGCTTCTCACCCCGGTCGGCAACACCGACAACGGTCTGCTCTGGCGCTACCAGGGCCTGCCGAAGACGGATGCCGCGGCCCCCGCTGGCAATACGGAGACGCCGCTCGGCTCCGCCATCCTGATTGGGCAGGCGATCATCTTCGGACTTACGCTGCTGCTCGGCATTCCGACCGCCAGGCGCAGACGGCGGACCGCGGTGAGCGGCTCGGTGCTCGAGGGCCCGGCCGGAACATTCGATGAGGACGATCATGACTGATCCGACATCCGAACGGGAAGAGCTGTCCGAACCGGAAGAGCAGTCCGAACGGGAAGAGCAGTCCGAACCGGAAGAGCAGCCGGTGAGCGACGAGAAGCCGGCGAAGAACCGCACACGCGGCGCGATCATCATCAGCGCCCGCATCGTCTCAGGTGCGATCGGTGTCGTCGTCGCGGCGGTAGCGATCGCGGGGGCGGCCTGGCTGCCTCTGCCGTCTCACACGGCCACTCCCGCGGCCACCAGGGTCACTCCCGTGCCAGCGGCCCAGCAGCGTGTGTGCGCAGGACCGATGCTGCGTCTCGGCAACGACTCAGGCCAGGAGGCGACGACGGCCTCCTCGGTCGGGCGTCCGACGGTTCGTTACGGGCAGACCGCCGGCGACTCGCGATCGTCAGAACTTGCGCGCACGGACAACACCTCAGGCGTCGGCCCGCAACTCCTCACTCTTCCGCCGGCGTCACAGCAGTCGACTACCCAACCCCTGCTCGCCGGTAGCCAGTCGCAGTCAGTGTCGAGTGGCGACCTCGTCGGGTTCGCCGCGGCGGAATGCTCGGAGGGCACGAGCGACGGCTGGCTGGTCGGGGGAGCGACCGACACCGGTCGCACCACTCTTCTGACGCTGAGTAACCCGAGCAACGTCGGTGCCACAGTTTCGCTGAGCCTGTACGGAGAGTCCGGCGTGATTCCCGCGGCGGGCAGCCAGGGCATCATCGTGGCGCCCGGTGGCCAGCGGGTGTTCTCCCTCGCCGGTTTCGCCCCCGGCATCGCCTCACCCGTCGTGCGAGTGCAGAGTCGTGGCGGCCAGGTGATCGCCAATCTGCAGCAGACGACCGTGCGTACCCTCGAACCCGGCGGCGTCGGCATCGTCGGAATCGCCAACAAGCCGTCGCTCACCAACGTGATCCCCGGCCTCGTCGTCGCAGGCTCCGCAGCCCTCTCGGCTCGCCAGGCCGAGCCGGGTTACGAGGATCTCCGCACGGTGATCCGACTCCTCGTGCCCGGCACCAAGCAGGCGCGAGCCCAGATCAGCGTGATACCCGACAGCGGTACAGAGGACGGCACCAGCGTCAGCGTGGTCGTCGAGGCTGGGATGGTGACGGATGTACCGCTCGACTCTTTCCCAGAAGGCAACTACTCGGTTCTCATCTCCAGTGACCAGCCAGTCGTCGCCGGCGCACGCGTGTCGACGGTCGGAGCCACCGGAGCCACCGATTTCGCCTGGCTCGCCGCCGCCGCACCTCTCCACAAGCACGCACTCGTGACGGTCGCCCCCGGCCCGTCCCCGGTACTCCACCTGAACAATCCAACGCGCACATCGACGACGGTCACGCTGAAGACCAGCGGCTCCGCGGCGATCACAGTTACGGTTCCCGCGGGAAAATCGGTGACTCAGCCAGTCACGAGTTCTACGACCTACACGGCCACCGGATTCGACACGCTGGGGCTTGCGGTCACCTACCTCGGCGACGGGCAGTTCGCGGCGTTCTCGGCGAGCCCGTCCGCACCGGCATCCGGACCCATCACTATCTACCGCTGACGCATCTAGAGGTGACGGAAGCGCTCCGGGGCCAGGTCCCACGGGTCCTTGCCGAGCAGCTCGGCCACGGCACGGAACACACAACTCTCGATGAGCATGCGGCGGTGCAGCTCGTCGTGGCGCTGCAGTCGCGCCAGCCTCTCGATCGGGAGCCGGTACAGGGTGACTGTGCGCTGCGGCAGGGATACCCGCCAGCGGTCGATGCCGCTCACCCCGTCGACCTCGCCCGGCAGACCGGCCACTTCGAAGATCACCGAGGCCAGTTCATCCGGCCACATGTCTTTGAGATATTCGGCGGTGGATGCCACCGTCAGGTCGAACAGGTCGGCGCGGGTGTGCAGCAGCGGGAGGTGCGGCCCGGTGACGGCGGAGCGGATGCCGCGACCGTGGCGGTCCCGCCATCCGGATCGCGCCGAGGCACGTGGACTCCGCTGTGCTGCCATAGCTGGATTCTACGCGGCGAGGCTTCGGCCTCGACCGGATGCTGTGGTTAGGGTGGATACAAATGGATGGACGACCCTGCAGCAAAGTCGCGTGCACCACCGACGCGGTATCCACACTCACCTGGGTCTACGCCGACTCGATGGCGGTGCTCGGGCCACTCAGCCGCAGCGCCGACCCGCACAGCTATGACCTCTGCGAGAAGCACGCGGACCGGTTGTCGGTGCCGCAGGGCTGGCAGGTCGTGCGGCACGTCTCGCTGGGGAGCTGACCGCTTTCGCACTGTAGGTTTTGGGTATGAATGCTCCCTCGACCGGCCCCATCGATCTCGCCCCGTTCATCAAGGCCTATGACGTGCGTGGGCTGGTGGGTTCGCAGCTCACCACCGAGGTGGTCACCGCCCTGGCCGCCGCCTTCGTGGACGAAGTGGATGCCGCGGGCATCGACGTCGTGGTCGGCCACGACATGCGCGACTCCTCCCCGGGGTTCGCTGCCGCCTTCGCCGCCGGAGCCCAGGCACGCGGCGCCAACGTCGTGTCGATCGGCCTGTGCTCGACGGACGAGTCCTACTTCGCCTCAGGACACTTCGACGCGCCGGCGGCCATGTTCACCGCATCCCATAACCCCGCGACCTACAACGGCATCAAATTCAGCAGGCCTGGCGCCAGGGGTATCAGCTTCGACACCGGCCTCAAGGCGATTCGCGACCGCGCGACGGAGTACCTGGAATCCGGGGTCATCCCGGTCGCCGTTCCGGGGACGTACCGCGAACTCGACGTGCTGGCCGACTACGCCGCCTACCTGCGGTCCCTCGTCGACCTGAGCGGCATCCGTCCGATCCGCATCGTCGTGGACGCTGGCAACGGGATGGGCGGACTCACCGTGCCCGCCGTTCTTGGCGCCGCCGCGGGGCTGCCGGCGCTGCCGATCGAGATCATTCCGCTCTACTTCGATCTCGACGGTACCTTCCCCAACCACGAGGCCAACCCGCTCGACCCGAAGAACATCGTCGACCTGCAGAAGGCTGTCGTCGACAACGGCGCAGACCTCGGGCTCGCCTTCGACGGCGATGCCGACCGCTGCTTCGTCGTGGACGAGAAGGGGGATGCCGTCACACCATCCGCCGTCGCCGCGGTGGTGGCCCTGCGCGAGATCACTCGGGTACGCAAGACCCAGCCGGAGGGCGACATCTTCGTCATCCACAACCTCATCACGTCCCACATCGTGCCGGAGACCATCGAAGCAGCCGGCGCGATCCCGGTTCGCACCAGGGTCGGGCACTCGCTGATCAAAGACCAGATGGCCGAGACCGGTGCCATCTTCGGCGGCGAGCACTCCGCCCACTACTATTTCCGCGACTTCTGGGGTGCCGACAACGGGATGCTGGCCGCCATGCACTTCCTCGCAGAGTACGGCTCGCAGCCCGGGCCGCTCTCGACCATCTCGAAGAAGTACACCCCCTACGCCCTGAGCGGCGAGATCAACTCGACGGTCGAGGACATCCCCGCTGCGTACAACCGCATCGTGGAGGCGTTCACCGGTCGCGGCGAATTCGACGAGCTCGACGGCCTCACCGTCACCGGCTGGGTATCGGCAGATGAACCGTTCTGGTGGTTCAACGTGCGCCCCTCCAACACGGAGCCGCTGCTGCGCCTCAACGTCGAGGCCCTGACCCCGGAGGCGATGACCCGCGTGCGCGACGAGGTGCTCCGCCTCATCCGGGCGTCGTAGGGTTCTGCGCGACACGGTCCTGCTGAGAGGTCTTCTGCCCAAAACGCAGGAGATCCGGCGCTGGCGTGCTGTTTCGGTGCCATTCGCGACCGGTGCGATGCGGATCTCCTGCGTTTTCGGCGAAGGGAGCGGCCGCCTGCGACAATAGAAGCATGTCGCTTGCATCCACCAGCACCGCCCTGCCGTTCAAAGTCCGTGACCTCGCGCTCGCTGAGGCTGGACGTCACCAGCTTCGCCTCGCGGAGAACGAGATGCCGGGGCTGATGGCCCTGCGCACCGAGTTCGGCGACTCGAAGCCCCTCGTCGGCGCCCGCATCGCGGGCTCGCTGCACATGACGGTGCAGACAGCTGTGCTCATCGAGACCCTTGTCGCCCTCGGCGCACAGGTGCGCTGGGCGAGCTGCAACATCTTCTCCACTCAGGACGAGGCGGCTGCGGCGGTCGCCGTCGGGCCGAACGGCACACCGGAGGCACCTGCGGGAGTTCCCGTCTTCGCCTGGAAGGGCGAGACCCTCGAGGAGTACTGGTGGTGCACCTCGCAGATCTTCGACTGGTCGGCCGAGGGCGCGACCGGGCCGAACATGATCCTCGATGACGGTGGCGACGCCACGATCCTGGTTCACAAGGGCCGCGAGTTCGAGATCGCCGGCGTGGTTCCGGATGCTGCGGAGAGCGACACCCACGAGTGGCGGGTCATCCTCGACACCCTCCGCAACTCCCTCGCGTCGTCCCCCGACCGCTGGACGAACATCGCCGCCGGGATCAAAGGCGTTACGGAGGAGACCACCACCGGTGTCCACCGTCTCTACGAGCTGGCGAAGTCAGGCGACCTGCAGTTCTCGGCGATCAACGTCAACGACTCGGTAACCAAGTCCAAGTTCGACAACAAGTACGGCATCCGCCACTCCCTGCCGGACGGTCTCAACCGCGCGACCGATGTGCTCATCGGCGGCAAGGTCGTGTTCGTCGCCGGTTACGGCGACGTCGGAAAGGGCGCGGCCGAGGCTCTGAAGGGCCAGGGCGCGCGGGTGATCGTCAGCGAGATCGACCCGATCAATGCGCTGCAGGCTGCGATGGACGGCTTCCAGGTAACCACCATCGACGATGTCGTCGGTGACGTCGACATCTTTGTCACGGGTACCGGCAACGAGAATGTGCTCACCGTCGACCACATGCTGGGCATGAAGCACCTCGCTATCGTCGCCAACGTCGGACACTTCGACAACGAGATCGACATCGCCGGCCTCGAGAAGCTCGCCGGAGCCGAGCGCATCGAGATCAAGCCCCAGGTGCACGAGTGGCGCCTGCCGAGCGGGCGCAGCATTCTCGTGCTTTCCGAGGGTCGCCTGATGAACCTCGGCAATGCGACTGGCCATCCATCCTTCGTTATGAGCAACTCCTTCACCAACCAGGTGCTTGCGCAGATCGAGCTCTACGTGCACGGCGAGAACTACGGCGTGGATGTGCACGTGCTCCCGAAGCACCTCGACGAGAAGGTCGCGCGGCTGCACCTCGACGCTCTCGGCGTGAAGCTCACCAGGCTCTCGGACGAGCAGGCGGCCTACATCGGAGTCAGCCCGGACGGCCCGTACAAGGTCGACCACTACCGCTACTGATCCACGGCTGGCGTTCTCGCTCTACCCGCGGCGGCTCGGCGTGCCGTGCTGAAAACGCAGGAGATCTGCGCGAAAACGTCGCTCGCGGCATCCGTTATGCCGTTTCCGCGACGGATGTCCTGCGTTTTCAGTGCTGACGCGGCGCGGTATCGACGCGGGGACGATCCCGACGCGTGACGGCAGGGACGCGTGACGGCAGGGACGCGTGACGGCAGGGACGCGTGACGGCAGGGACGCGTGACGGCAGGGACGCAGGGCGGCGGCGGAGTCGGCGGCCGGGCTACGCGCGGTCGGGGAACCGGTGCGGCAGCCCCGTGAGCACCGGCTCCAGACGCTCGAGGCGCTGACGTTCGAGCTGGAGGGCGAGATATTCGCGGTCGCGGCGTATCGCGGCCACCGCGGCGAGGAAGAGTTCCGCGTTCTCCGGTGGCACCGGCGACACGTAACGCGAGGCCTCGGTCGCGAGCCGACGGGCGAGGCGGTCGCGGGCATCCGGCGTGAGCTTCGAGGCCTGGGACAGGAACTGGGCGACGCGCCTCGCAAGGCCGTCGGGCATCCGAGCGACATCAGCCGTCGTCGCCCACGCGACGAGCGGCGTCGGCACGCCGAAGACAGATGTGCTGAGGCGAGAGACCCGCTCGTTCTGGCTGTAGGTGCCGGCCAGCAGATCGCCGAGCCGCTTGGAGCGACCGTTCAGCAGGGCCACCATCGCGGCGATTCCGCCGAGCGTGGAGAAGATCTCCAGCACGCCGGTCAGCGCGCGGATGAAGGCATGGCGAAACCCGATCGATCCACCATCGTCGCGCACGATCCTGGCACCGACAGCCAGGCGCCCGAGAGACTTGCCCTGCGTGGCCGTCTCGACTGCCGTCGGGATCACGACGATGCAGAAGACGAGGGCGGCGATCGAGACGGCCGCACCGCTCGCCTCGTCGAGGAAACTCTGGAAGAACGGGGTCGAGATGGCGAAGATCACGAGCAGGAAGACGACGAGGGATGCCAGAAAGTCTATGATCGCGCCGGCCGCCCTCAACACGAAACTGGTCGGGCGCAGGTCGAGGCCGACGGCCTCACCGGTCATCAGCTCGGAGTCGTCGTAGACCGAACCGACCTGCGCGGTGACCGAATTCGAGACCATGTCTAGTATTTAAGCAGATGGACCTCGACGCCTACTCAGCCGCACACCGCGATGAATGGGATGAGCTTGCCCGGCTCGGTGCGAAACGTCGCTTTTCGGGCGGCGAAGCCGACGAACTCGTGGAGCGCTATCAGTCGGGTGCCAGCCAGTTATCCGCCATTAAGACGACCGCCGGGCAGTCGATCCAGGGTGATCGTCTGTCGCTGTCGCTCTCCCGCGCCCGACTGCGATTCACCGGCGCGGGCAACAATGTGCTCAGTCAGTTGCCGAGTTTCTTCGGGGCGCAGCTTCCCGCGGCGCTGTACCGCATCCGCTGGCTGTCGCTGGCCATTGCCGCGGCATCCGCCATCGTGGCCGTGCTCTACGCAGTCTGGGCGCTGAACACTCCCGGCGTGCTGGCGAACTTCGGATCCCAGGAGTCGCAGTCGCAGTACGTGAAGGAATTCGTCAACTACTATTCCAATCACCCGTCATCGTCGTTCGCGAGCCAGGTCTGGACCAACAACGCCTGGCTCACCGCCCAGTGCGTCGCCTACGGAATCGTGGGCGTCTACACTCCCTACCTGCTCTTCATGAATGCGCAGAACGTCGGGCTGTCCGCCGCGCTGCTCGGATCCCAGGGGCACATCGACACCTTCTTCCTCTACATCGCGCCGCACGGCCAGCTGGAGCTCTACTCAGTGTTCGTGGCTGGTGCTGCCGGCCTGAAGATCTTCTGGTCGTGGATCGCGCCGGGCGCCCGCACCAGGGGCCAGGCGCTCGCCGCCGAAGGTAGGGCGCTGTTCACCGTCGTGATCGGCCTCATCGGCTCGCTGCTGGTCTCCGGCATCATCGAGGGTTTCGTCACCAAACAGGAGTGGCCGTGGCCGATCAAGATCGGTATCGGCACCGTCGCCGTCGCCGCGTTCCTGGTCTACCAGTGGGTAATCGGCCGACGTGCGTTCCGCGCGGGCGAGACGGGTGACCTCAGCGAGTTCGAGGCGGGCGCGCGACAGATCGTCGCCGGCTGACGGGAGTCGCGGCATCCGTTCCGCATCGACCGAAAACGCAGGAGATCTGCAGCCCGGCGCACACGAACGCGCCGCGATGGGCCGTACGGCATCCGATGTCCTGCGTTGTCGGCGGGGCGCGAAAAAGGGGACCGGATGAGATCCGGTCCCCTTCGTCGATCAGGTCAGGCTTTCGGAGCACCCTCGTTGCCAGCGAGATCGAGTGGCTTGAGGTAGGACTCGTCGGCGAGCGGTGCGCGGTCGAACAGCGCCCTGTAGGTGAAGCCGGCGACGAGAGCGCCGAGGATCGGAACGAGGATGAACACCCAGAGCTGGCCGAGTGCCGCCGGTCCACCGAAGATCGCGGTGGCGATCGAGCGGGCCGGGTTGACCGAGGCGTTGCTCACCGGGATGGCGATGAGGTGGATGAGCGTGAGCGCGAGACCGATGGCGAGCGGCGCGAAACCTGCCGCTGCCTTGCGGTGCGTGACGCCGAGGATCACCCAGAGGAAGAAGGCGGTGAGGATGAATTCGACCAGGATCACCGAGAGCAGGTTGAACCCGGCAGGTGAGTGGTCACCGAAGCCGTTCGAGGCGAATCCGCCCTTGAGTACGCTGTCGAGGAAGCCCTTCGGACCACCGGCAGCGATAGCGAGCAGCAGGCTGGATGCCACGACGCCACCCACGATCTGGGCGATGATGTACGGCACCACGTCACGCCACGGCAGCCGCCCGGCCGCAGCCGCACCCAGGGTGACGGCAGGGTTGAAGTGCGCACCGGAGATCGGACCGAAAGCGTAGGCACCGACGACGACGGTGAGCCCGATGGCGAGGGCGACGCCGAGGATCCCGGTGTTGCTCGACGTGAAGAGGGCTGTGCCGATCACCCCGAATACCAGGAGGAAGGTACCGAAGGCTTCGGCGATGAGGCGGGAGATGAGGGAGTGCGGGGCTTCGCTGGTTTCGGCCATGTGCTGATCCTTCTGTTGCTCGTGGACTTCTTCAACGCGCAACGTTGAGCGTATTCACAGGTTATCGCAGCCGTCCAGCATCGCGACAGAAGCTCGCCGCCCGATTACGGCTAGAGACGCCCGGCGGCTTTGAGGGCGATGTAGCGGTCGGCCAGAGCCGGCGGCAGGTCGGCTGGCGCCCCGGTGACGACCTCGGCGCCCAGCTGACGGATGGCGGCGGAGACGCGCGTCGTGTCGAGCATCGCCCGCTCGGCGGCGGCGGCACGGTAGACCTCGTCGCGGTTTCCGCGTTGGAGAGAGGCTTCGAGGATCGTCGGGTCGGTCACGGAGGAAACGACGACAGTGTGCTTGCGAGTGAGCTGCGGAAGCATCCCGAGCAGTCCGCGCGAGGCGCCGGGTGCGTCGATCGAGGTCATGAGTACGACGAGTGCGCGATGGCTGGTGACGGAGCGGACCAGGCTCGGAACGGCACTCCAGTCCATCTCGATGAGCTCGGGATCTACCGGAGCCATCACGTCGACCATGCGGGAGAGGAGGTCGGCGCCGGTCGCTCCCTGCACGCGTCCGCGAACCCGCCGGTCGTAGATCAGCAGGTCGATGCGGTCGCCGGCCCTGGTGGCCAGGGCGGCGAGCAGCAGTGAGGACTCGAAAGCAGTATCGATACGTGGCTCGTTGGCGATACGGGCCGCGGATGTTCGCGCGCTGTCCACGATGATCACGACGCGTCGATCGCGCTCCGGTCGCCAGGTGCGCACCACCAGGTCGCTGCGTCGCGCGGTGGCTCTCCAGTCGATGGAGCGCACGTCGTCGCCACGCACATACTCACGGAGGCTGTCGAACTCCGTGCCCTGTCCGCGGATCATGACGCTCGTGCGTCCATCCAGTTCTCGCAGGCGCGCGAGGCGCGATGGCAGGTGCTTACGCGAGTTGAATGGCGGCAGCACCCGGATCGCGCCCGGCACCTGGATGCTCGCCTGGCGGGCAAGCAGCCCGAGCGGTCCGAAGGAGCGGACGGTCACCTGGGCGGCGAGTCGCTCTCCGCGACGGAACGGCGTCAGGCTGGTGATGATCGACCGTCGTTCACCGGATGGCACGCTCACCCGCGCTCGCGACGGGCTCGCGCCTGCGGACGGCTGCCAGCCATCCCTGACGATCCCGTGAACCCTCCGGCGCCCGGTGTTCGCGAGGAACAGGGTGGACGGCACGGTCTCGCCGAGCCGCACCCGTTGTGGTAGCTCGCGTTCCAGCACGAGCTGGCGCGGGGAACCGGCGAGTATCAGGTCGACGGCGCCGACGACGGCGGCGAAGAGCAGCCAGGCCAGAAGCCATCCGGGGTCGCCGAGCACGACGACCGGCAGGATGCCGAGCGCCACGAGCAGCACGAACCACCCAGACAGTGCCATCAGAGAATCCGAGCCATGGCTAGATCGGCACCTGCACCTGCTGCAGGATCGACCGCAGGATCGAATCCGGGGAGACACCCTCGAGTTCAGCCTCCGGCCGCAACTGGATGCGGTGCCGCCAGACCGGCAGCGCCATCGCCTGCACGTGGTCGGGGGTGATCGAGTCGAAACCGGTCAACCAGGCCCAGGCCTTGGCGGCCGCGAGAAGTGCCGTGGTTCCACGAGGACTCACGCCGAGCCTGACCGACGGGCTCTGCCGCGTGCCTCGTGCGAGGTCGACGATGTAGGACAGCACGTCGGTGCTCGCCCCGACCTTCGCGACATCCGCTTGGGCTGCGGCGAGCTGGTCGGCATCGAGAACCGCCGAGACACCGGCGGCCTCCAGGTTGCGCGGGTTGAAACCGGCGGCACTGCGGGTCAGCACTTCGACCTCGTCGTTGCGCTCCGGGATGTCGAGCACCAGCTTGAGCAGGAACCTGTCGAGCTGTGCTTCGGGCAGCGTGTAGGTGCCCTCGTATTCGATCGGGTTTTGGGTGGCCGCGACGATGAACGGCACGGGAAGCGGCCGCGTCTCGCCGTCGACGCTGACCTGCCGCTCCTCCATCGCCTCCAGCAGCGCCGACTGGGTCTTCGGCGGCGTGCGGTTGATCTCATCGGCGAGCAGGATGTTGGTGAACACGGGCCCCGCGCGGAAGTCGAACTCGCCCGACTTCGCGTCGTAGACCAGTGAACCTGTCACGTCGCCCGGCATCAGGTCGGGGGTGAACTGCACCCGCTTGGTTTCGAGGTGCAGCGCACGGCTGAGCGTGCGCACGAGGAGTGTCTTGGCGACGCCCGGCACACCCTCGAGCAGCACGTGGCCACCGGCGAGCAGCGCGATGATGAGGCCGGTCACCGCGCCGTCCTGGCCGACGACGGCCTTGCCGACCTCGGTGCGCACCCGTGCGAACTGGGCGCGGAGGTCGGTGGTCGAGCTCGGGGCGTAGTCGGTCATGCGTTCATTCTCCACGGTTGTTTCGGATGGTTCAGGATGGGCGGGTCGCGCGTTCGACGGCTCTTTCGAGCTCGAGAAGCTGGTCGGAGAGTCGCACCAACTCGCTGTCGCTGGTGGGCACCGTGTCGAGTAGTAGCGAGCGGATGACGGCGGAATCGCTGGAGGTCAGATCGGTGACCCGCGCGATCACCTCGTCAACGCTCGCGATCCTCGGCAGGCCGGACTGGGCGGCGAGCCTGTCGATCGCGCCGATCCGCAGGGCATCGAGTGCGCGGAGCCGTGCTGCTCCGCGCTGGTAGAGACGGGCGCGCCCCTCCATCGTCTCGCTCGCGCGCACCACGACGGGGAGGTTCTCGACGACGAGCGGCCCCATCCGTCGCCCGCGCCAGAAGGCGGCGACGATGGCCACGATCGCCAGCAGCGTCATCACCGGACCCACCCACGGCGGAGTGAGCTCGGCGAGACTCGGGTCATCGGATGCGGCGGAGTCGGCGATGGTCGGCAGGTACCAGACCAGCCGCGGGTTCTCGCCGAGCAGGGTGAGGGCGAGCGCCGCGTTGCCGCGCTCGGCGACATGCTCGTTGCTGAAAGCATCCTTCGTGCCCAGTACCGTCACGCTGCTGTCGCCATGGTCGACGGTGATGAGGGAGAAGACCTTCTTGCCGCTGCCGAAGCAGAGGGTGGAATTGGCATCCTGGTCGATGAGACGATAACCGTTTCCCCCGCCGGAGACCGTCGCTGCCTGCCGTGCCGCGGGCAGCGAGCAGCCGCTCGACAGGGACTTCTTCGTGACCGTTCCCGCGCTGCCCACCTCGGGAGCCAAGGCCTTCAGCTGGCTGAAAGTGGGGGAGAGGATGACCACGTGCCGTGCCCGCACCGCGAGCTCCTTCAGTTGTTTGCTGTCGAGATTGCCATCGGTGTCGTAGAGGAACAGGGTCGCCTTGTCGTGTTCGAGCGATCGCGTCGCCGAGGAGAGGCTTTCGGCCACGGTGACCCTGACACCCTGCTGCTTCAGCACTTCGACGATCGCCTTGCTGCCGCCCGGGGCGGGGTTGGTGCCCGAGAACGGTGTGCCGCCGCTGCTCGCTCGGGCGCCGATCGCAGTGGTGATGAGGGCCACGATGATGGCGAAGGCCGCGGCGAGAATCCAGAACAGCGATCTGCGAGTCGCCCGGCGAATGGTCGGGGTGAGGGTGGTGTTCGCCGTCACTGCGGCGCACCGATGGTCGCCGCGAGTGCGGGTTTCGCTGATCGCAGATCGAGTTCCAGGGATGCCGACAGGCGGTAGGTCTCCTCCTGGCCGTCACGTCCGAGGTAGCGCACTTCGTCGAAGGCGACGGCTGCGGCGCTGAGGGCGTCGGCGAAGGTCGGGAGCCTTGTGCCGGCACGCGCTGCGAAATCGCGTGCGGTGGAACCCGGATTCGTCGTGACGATGGTGCGTTCGGCGAGGCCCCGAGCGATCGAACGGAACATCTCCTCGATCGCGACAGTCCACTCGCCGCGGGAGGCGGCATCCTCCGCGGCCTTGCGGATGTCGACTGCGGTACGCCGGTCATCCTCGCCGAAGAGAACGCCGGTCACGACGCTCCGCCGGCCGAGTCGCGGCGGCCCGAAGATCAAAAAGGCGGCGACGATCGCGGCGACGACCACCGCGAGCGCGATGGCGAGAAGCGGACCCTGGGTGGCGACACCGTCGCCGAACTTGAGGGAGTTGATCCAGTCCCAGAAAGCTGACGAAAGCCGATCGAACCAGGTCGGTTTCGCCGCCTGGTACTCGGGTTTCGCGAGCTCCCTGATGATCCAGTCGCGGGCTGTCGGGGCATCCGGATTCACAGGGACATCGAGGAACCCTGAGGTGATCGAGACTGACGCGAGCAATACTGACGCGAGCAATACTGACGCGATCATGACCAGGGCGAACGGTCCGATGGCGGGTGGGGGGCGGACGAGTATCCAGCCTGCGGCACGGAGTGCAGCAGCGGGTCGACGACGCTCGCGTCACCGGCCTGCCTGGCCTCCACGAAGTGGGCGAGTTCCAGGTCGAGACCCTCCTTGCGGATGCGCCTGTCGAGATACAGCAGCGCCGTGGTCGCGGTCTGCACCACCGAGGTGATCGCGCCGAAGACCACCGAGATGATGACCGAGAGCAGACCGAAGGCTGCGATGACGATGAACACCGTCGGCCCGTTCTGGCCGTTCGGGTCAAGCAGGCCGGCGAGCAGCGGGGAGAGCAGGTTGAACGGAGCGGAGATCACCTGGGAGACGACACCGATGATCACGGTCACCAGCAGCTGGATGCCGAGGGTGCGCCAGAATCCGCCCTGCGTGAGCGACCACGACCGTACGATCGCCCTACCGAGGGTGAGGCGTTCGATCATCAACACGCTCGGAACGAGCGAGAGCCTGGTGCCGAGCCAGAAGTAGAGCACTACGGCGCCGAGCGCTCCGAAGATTCCGACCAGCACGGCGATAACGATGCCAGCAGCAGCCGCCGTGGAAGCCAGGGCCACGATGATCCCTACCAGGATCGCCGTCGCCACGGTCACAGCCAGGATGACCAGCAGCGTCCACCCGATGAGGGCCCAGACCCGTCCTTTCGCCCGCTGCCAGAGCTGCCGGAAAGTCGACTTCTCGCCGACCGCGCCTCGCGAGACCTCGAGAACGATGATGCCCTGCAGGAAGGCTGAGGCCATGATGGCGAAGAAGACCGGAATGATTGCCGCGATCACGATCAGGCCGACAGCGCCTGCGGTGATCTGGCCGGCGTCCTTCGACGTGCTGGAACCGATGCGGGTCAGCGCGAAGAAGGTCGCCCCTCCCACCACCAGCACGATGAGGAGGGAGACGATGCCCTGGATGACCAGGGCCGCTCCGAAAGTCGGGCGCGGATTGCGGCGCAGCACCCGGAATGACGAGCCAAGGATCGTGCCGACGTCGAGCGGTCGCAGCGGGATGAGACCGGGCTTCGGTGGTGGCGTCCAGCCGGGCTCGCCCTGTCCGTAGCCGTTCTGCCCGTAGCCGTTCTGGGCTCGGCCGTTCTGCGGGGCGCCGGGCGGTGGTGGAGGCGGTGACCCAAGGGGTGCATAGTGACCGGGGTCGAGCGGCGGGAAGCTTGGAGTGACCGGTGGCACCGGCGGAACCGGGTCGCCACCCTGCCGTGGAGGGTCTCCCGGCGATTGCCACTGCGGTTCGTCGGCCACTGTTGTCCCCTCGATCGTGTGCCACGGGCGCGAGACCCACGGCGATAATGCTTTCACACTCAGCTACTCTTGTGCGAAAGCTACCGCACCCTCGTGTTATGGGAGTGCCGATTACGAAGACGGGACGATGACAGCACGCATTCTTGTAGTCGACGATGACACTGCCCTCTCGGAAATGATCGGCATCGTCCTGCGCTCGGAGGGCTTCGAGCCCTCCTTCTGCGGTGACGGCGGCGCGGCACTCGAGGCCTTCCACTCGTCGAAGCCCGACCTCGTGCTGCTCGACCTCATGCTGCCCGGCAAGAACGGTATCGAGGTGTGCGCCGAGATCCGCGGGGAGTCTGGCGTGCCGATCATCATGCTCACCGCCAAATCCGATGCCACGGATGTCGTACGCGGCCTCGAAAGCGGCGCAGACGATTACGTGGTCAAGCCCTTCAACCCCAAGGAGTTGGTCGCGCGCATCCGCACCAGGCTTCGACCGACGCCCGCGGCATCCACCAACGTGCTCCAGGTCGGCGACCTTCAGCTCGACGTGGCAGGCCACGAGGTCACGCGCGGATCTGCCAAGATCAACCTCACGCCGCTCGAATTCGAGTTGCTGCTGGCGCTGGCACTCAAGCCGCAGCAGGTGTTCACCAGGGAGATGCTGCTCGAGCAGGTCTGGGGCTACCACTACAAGGCCGACACCAGGCTCGTCAACGTGCATGTGCAACGACTGCGCGCGAAGGTCGAGGAAGACCCTGACAACCCGCGCATCGTCATGACGGTTCGCGGAGTCGGTTATCGTGCAGGCACCAGCAGCTAACCTGCGAGCAGTATGAAACCTCTGGACTGGCGGTTGTACCCCGGTCGGCTGGCGCGATTCTGGCGCACGTCGCTGCAGTTTCGCACTGTCGCGATCACGGTGGTGCTCTCCGGTCTGGCCGTGCTCATCATCGGCTCGTACATCTCCATCAGCATCGGCAACAACCTTTTCGCTTCGCGCAGCTCCTCGGTTCAGGATGCGGCGAGAACCGCTCACAACCTGGCGCAGGATATCTTCAGCACGGCGGAAACCACGGGCGGACAGGGCGCCCCCGTCGAGCTGGACAGCCTTGCCGGTACGGTGCGGGACAAGCTGATTCCGGCCTCAGCCAATGCCGAGGGAATCACTTTCGCCTTGATGCGCACCCCTGGCCAGGTGACCCCGCAGTCCATGCAGCCGATCAGCACTCCCGACTTCCCGCAGGACGTCGTGACCAGCTCACTACGGAAGAGCGTCACGGCTGATCCGACACACGTGCAGTACCAGTCGGTGAGTCTGGCCGGGGGAGAGCCGGCGATCATCGTCGGCTCGCAGGTTCTGGCACCCGGCGCAGGCAACTACGAGCTGTACCTCGTCTATCCGCTTGGCGATTCGCAGCAGACCCTGAACTTCGTGACCCAGACCCTCGTGCTCGGCGGCCTCGCCCTCGTGCTGCTGATCGGAGCCGTCACCTATGTCGTCGTGCGGCTCGTGGTCGGACCGATCAGGCTCGCCGCAGAAACCAGTGAGAGGCTGGCCGCAGGCCAACTGGAGCAGCGGATCCCGGAAAAGGGGGAGGATGTGATCGCCACCCTCGCCCGATCCTTCAACGGCATGGCCGACAGCCTGCAGCAGCAGATCATCAAGCTCGCCGAGCTGTCACGTGTTCAGCAGCGCTTCGTTTCGGATGTCTCCCACGAGCTTCGTACTCCCCTCACCACCATCAGGCTGGCCGGCGACGTGCTCTACGACCAGCGCGACCAGTTCACGCCATCCACAGCGCGTACCGCCGAACTCCTGCACACGCAGGTGCAGCGCTTCGAGATCCTGCTGGCCGACCTGCTCGAGGTGAGTCGCTACGATGCCGGAGCCGTCGAGCTGGAACTCGAACCGACCAACCTGGTGCGCTTGGTCGAAGACGCCGTCGACTCCATGCAGCCGCTCGCCGAGGAGCGCGGCTCCGAGTTGCGGGTGGTGGCCCCTGGCGGCTACTTCGAGGCGGAGGTCGATGCCCGCCGCATCCGCCGCATCCTGCGCAACCTGCTCGGCAACGCTGTCGAACACGGCGAGGGCAAGCCCATCGTGGTGATGGTGGACAGCAACGAGAGCGCGATCGCCCTGGCGGTGCGTGACTACGGCATCGGGATGACGCCCACCCAGGCCTTACGCGTATTCGACCGTTTCTGGCGCGCCGACCCGTCCCGCCAACGCACGATAGGCGGAACCGGCCTCGGCCTCGCGATCTCCCTCGAGGACGCCACGCTGCACGACGGCTGGCTCGAAGTTTGGTCTGAGCTCGGCATCGGCACCTGCTTTCGGTTGACCCTTCCGCGCGATCCAGAGCTGCCGATCATCAGCTCGCCGCTCGAACTGCCGCCCGATGACTCCATTCCGATCGAGGGGATCGACAGTGTCTGATCGCCGCCGCGGCCTGGCCGTTCTCCTCTCGCTCGCCGTGATCGCCTCACTGTCGGCGTGCGTGAGCATCCCGTCATCCGGATCCGTCGACCAGGGGGTGTCCATCAACGAGGACTCCAGCGGCGGAAACGTGCAGTACAACCCGGAAGGCCCCGTGGCCGGGGCGAAACAGCAGGACATCCTCAAGGGATTTGTCGCAGCCTTCACCTCGGCGACCAACGGTTACGCGGTGGCGAAGCAGTACCTGTCGAGCGACTTCCAGAGCAAGTGGGATCCGCGCACCGCCGTACAGGTGCGCAACGGTCCCGCCCGCATCGCACAGGTCGACGACACGAGCATGGAGTACTCATTCACCGCCTCGGCGACGGTGGACCCCTTCGGAGCCTACAAAGGCGGCAGCCAGCCATTCACTCTCGACTTCTCCTTCGTCAAGGAGCGTGGGCAGTGGCGCATCAGCTCCGCGCCATCCGGAATCGTGCTCTCCGACCAGACCTTCCAGCGCATCTTCGTGCCGAGTCCGATCTATTTTTTCGACGCCGACAACCAGCATCTCGTGCCCGACCTGCGCTGGTTTCCGAACGGCACAGCCGCCACCAGGGTCGCCGCCGCCCTCCTGCAGGGACCACCGGCCTGGCTCACGGGTTCTGTCTTCTCCCGGTTCCCCGACGGCACGCAGCTCTCGGACGGCAGTTCGGTCGTCGTGGACTCCGGCGTCGCGCGCGTCGACCTCAGCAAGGAGGCGTCCGCAGCGACGGCCAAGGACCGCCAACTCATGCAGGTACAGCTCTCGGAGAGCCTCAGGTCGGTGCCGAGCATCTCGCGCGTGAGCCTGTCTGTCGAGGGAACACCGTTGCAGATCGATGACCTCGGGGCGAGCGGGCCGCAAGCCGACACCAAAGTCGATCCACAGGCTCTCGTCTTTCGCCAGAACGAGTTCGGCTTCTACGCCAATGGCAAGGTGGCGTCGCTGAGTGGCCTCAGCACCAAGGTCGTCGCTCTGAATCCGGATGCTGCGACCCTCTCCTCCGACCAGACCGTCGCCGCCGTGCTCGCGAGGGGCGGTGTCTCGATCGTGCGCAAGGGAACGACGGCGGCCACCGCTACGGCTCCTCCGATCGACACGCGGCCCGGACTCATCCCGCCCTCCCTCGACGAGAGCGGCTACGTCTGGTCGGTGCCTACGAGTAGTCCGAACGCGATCAACGTCTACGACGAGACAGGTCAACTGCATCAGCTGACCTCGCCTGGGCTACCGGCCGACGCACAAATCGTCTCACTCGAGATTTCACGGGACGGCGCGCGAGTCGCGATCCTGCTCTCCACGAGCACCGGGCCTCGGCTGGTCGTCGCCGCAATCCTGCGCGACGAGAAGCAGGTGCCGCTGAGCCTCGGTACCCCCATCCTCGACGTGTCCTTCGACGGCGACGTGGCTGTGGACGCATCCTGGGCCGACCAGCTGACCGTCGCCACCCTGGTGATCAGCGAGGGACAGTCCAACGTCCAGCTGTTCACCGTGGGAGGCCAGCGCGTGTCGCTCGACCCCTTCGTGCCTGCCGCCGCCATCGTCGGCGGCAACAGCGGCCAGGACGGTCTGCGGGCGCTCGGCGCCGACCACACGATCTGGACCTATCGCGGCAGCTGGCAGAGCAGCAAGATCACCGCCGACTTCATCGCCACCCAGCGCTGACGGCGCGGCTCTCCACAGATTCCTCGCCGTAGTCCGGCGGCTGCTCGCTGGCGCGGCATCCTTGGCCGATGGCCTCACTGCTGCTCGGCGCGATGCTCGGAGCCGCGCTCGACGCGTGGGCGGTGCTCCTGCCGGTCAGCTGCGCTGGTTGCGGCGCGGACGACCGGGCGCTCTGCCTCATTTGCCGGTCCGCTCTCCGTCCGACATTGCATCGCCAGCAGCTCGTCGACGGGATGTCCGTCGTCTCGGCCGTCAGCTACGAGAAGGTGGCGCGTCGTGCGATCCTCGCTTTCAAAGAACAGGGCAGAACGGATGTCGCGCGTCCACTTGCGGCATCCTTCGCCACCGCGATCGCCTCCGCTGTCGCCGGACGCGTGGAGCTCGTCTCGATCCCGGCCAGCCGGGATGGCTTCCGCCGCCGCGGTTACGATCCGGTGCGCTTCCTGTTGCGCCGTGCGCACCTGCCACGGCCGTCGCCCGTGCTGTCTGCGTCGCACGAGCGGGCGCACCAGAAGACGCTCGGTCGACACGAGCGCGAGCTCAACCTCGCCGGATCGCTGGCTGTCACCGGCCAGCTCGCGGGGCGCAGATTCCTGCTGGTCGACGACGTCGTGACGACAGGAGCGACGCTGGCGGAGGCCGCTCGGGCCGTGCGTGACGGCGGTGGCGAGGTGATCGGCGCGGCCACCCTGGCCTTCACTCCGAGGTACTTCGGCGATTCCTAGGTCACGCCAAGCGAAACCCGTGACAAGCACAGGGTCACAGGTCTACGGTGGGCAAAAGAGGCGCGGAAGTATCGCCTGGTTCCACCGGGCGTCGCGCCGAACGGAACTAGGAGGACGCCATGGAAATTTCCATCAACGGTCGCAACCTAGGGATCACTGATCGATTCCGGGACTACGCAACGGAGAAGGCGGAGAAGATATCCCATCTCGCCGAGAAGGCGCTTGCGTTCGAAATCAAGGTCAGTCGGCACAGTGAGAAGAACGGTACAAGCGGCGACGACCGCGTCGAACTGACTCTCATCGGGCCTGGTCCTCTGGTGCGCGCGGAGTCCAGCGGATCCGACAAGTACGTCGCCCTCGATCTCGCCCTCGACAAACTGGTCGAACGGTTACGCCGAGCGAAAGACCGGCAGAAGGTCCATCGCGGGCAGCATCGTCCGACCTCCCTGCGCGAGGCGAGCGCTGGCGGGTTCAGCGTGACGGACATCCGCCCTGCCGACGCCGCCGTGATGGAAAAAGTGCGCACCGGTTCGATCGATGTGGTGGGGGAGTCGCCGGACGAGGAGGCCGAGGTGGAGTGGAGTCCGGTCGTCATCCGCAAGAAGGTGTTCGCATCCGTGCCGATGACGGTAGATGACGCCCTCTACTACATGGAACTGGTCGGCCACGACTTCTACCTCTTCATGGATGCCGAGACCGACCGACCGAGCGTCGTCTACCGTCGCAAAGGCTGGGACTACGGCGTGATCGGGCTCGACGATTCGGCGACAGAGTTGCAGGAGGTGGCCACGGCCACCCGCAAGATGCGCCGCTAGACAGACGGAGACCCTGGGGCCATCGCGGAGCTAGACGTGGTGGTCCCAGTTCGGTTGCCAGTCCTTTTTGGGCGTACGCGCATGGCGTATAGCACCGCCGTCAGGAAAGCCACGGGCTAGGCTTGCTAGCATTACGAACTGGTTACAGTCGCGCCGATTTCGCGGTGCGATGTCAGCCATACGCTTGCGGGAACGACCTGGTGCCAAGCGGTACCCGATTCATAACCCGACCGCCGAATGTATCTGGAGTGAGCAGTGGCCAACGTTCTTGAAAGGGTCCTCCGCGTTGGTGAGGGCCGAACCCTGCGGCGCCTCGAGCGCTACGCGCAGGCCGTGAATCACCTGGAAGACGATTTCAAGGAACTCAGCGACGAGGACCTCAAGAAGGAGACCGTCGAGTTCCGCGAGCGCTATTCCAACGGCGAGTCGCTCGAAGACCTGCTCCCTGAGGCCTTCGCCGCTATTCGAGAGGCAGCGACCCGCACCCTCGGCATGCGCCACTTCGACGTACAGCTCATGGGTGGCGCGGCTCTCCACCTCGGCAACATCGCCGAGATGAAGACCGGAGAGGGTAAGACCCTCGTCGCCACGCTTTCGGCGTACCTCAACGCGATCCCCTCCCGTGGCGTCCATGTCATCACTGTCAACGACTACCTGGCCAGCTACCAGTCGGAGCTGATGGGACGGGTGTTCCGCGCGCTCGGCATGAGCACCGGCGTCATCCTCTCCGGGCAGACGCCCGCAGAACGTCGTGAGCAGTACGCCGCCGACATCACCTACGGCACCAACAACGAGTTCGGCTTCGACTATCTGCGCGACAACATGGCGTGGCAGGCGAGCGACATGGTGCAGCGCGGCCACAACTACGCGATCGTCGACGAGGTCGACTCGATCCTCATCGACGAAGCCCGCACCCCGCTGATCATCTCGGGTCCAGCATCCGGTGAGGCCAACCGGTGGTTCGCCGAGTTCGCCAACCTCGCCAAGCGTCTTGTGCCAGAACTCGACTACGAGGTCGACGAGAAGAAGCGCACCGTCGGCGTGCTCGAGCCGGGCATCGAGAAGGTCGAGGACTACCTCGGCATCGACAACCTCTACGAGTCGGCCAATACCCCGCTCATCTCCTTCCTGAACAACTCGATCAAAGCGGATGCGCTGTTCAAGAAAGACAAGGACTACGTCGTGATGAACGGCGAGGTCCTCATCGTCGATGAGCACACCGGCCGCATCCTGATGGGTCGCCGCTACAACGAGGGCATCCACCAGGCCATCGAGGCCAAGGAGGGTGTCGAGGTCAAGGCCGAGAACCAGACCCTCGCCACCGTGACGCTGCAGAACTACTTCCGCCTCTACAAGAAGCTCTCCGGTATGACCGGTACGGCCGAGACCGAAGCCGCGGAATTCATGAGCACCTACAAGCTCGGCGTGGTGGCCATCCCCACCAACAAGCCGATGCTGCGGCTCGACCAGTCCGACCTCGTCTACAAGAACGAGGAGGCCAAATTCGGCCAGGTCGTCGAAGACATCGTCAAGCGCCACGAGAAGGGTCAGCCGGTGCTCGTCGGCACGACCAGCGTCGAGAAGAGCGAATATCTCTCCAAGCTGCTCGCCAAGCGCGGCGTCAAGCACGAGGTGCTGAACGCCAAGAACCACGCGCGTGAGGCCGCAATCGTGGCGCAGGCCGGTCGTCTCGGTTCCGTCACCGTCGCCACCAACATGGCGGGTCGCGGTACCGACGTGATGCTCGGTGGTAACGCCGAGTTCCTCGCGGTCGCCGAGATGAACCAGCGCGGACTCAGTCCGGTCGACACCCCAGATGAGTACGAGACCGAGTGGAACGCGGTCTTCGATCGTGCAAGGTCCATCTCCTCCGAAGAGGCGGAGAAGGTCGTCGCAGCCGGTGGTCTCTACGTGCTCGGCACCGAGCGCCACGAGTCGCGCCGCATCGACAACCAGCTGCGTGGTCGCTCCGGACGCCAGGGCGACCCGGGCGAGAGCCGCTTCTACCTGTCCCTTACCGACGACCTGATGCGGCTGTTCAACTCGGCCGCGGCGGAATCGCTGATGGGTCGTGGCAATGTGCCCGACGATCTCGCCATCGAGTCGAAGGTGGTGAGCCGTGCCATCCGCAGTGCCCAAAGCCAGGTCGAGGCTCGCAACGCCGAGATCCGCAAGAATGTGCTCAAGTACGACGATGTTCTCAATCGCCAGCGCGAGGCGATCTACGGCGACCGCCGACACATCCTCGAGGGCGACGATCTGCAGGACCGCACGCAGAAGTTCCTGGAGGATGTCATCACCGAGGTCGTCGAGGTGCACACGGCAGATGGCCACGCCGACGACTGGGACTTCGAGGCGCTCTGGACAGAACTCGGCACGCTCTACCCCGTGTCCATCACCATCGACGAACTGCTCACCGAGGCCGGTGCGCGCAACAAGATCACGGGCGCCCTTCTGAGCGAAGAGATTCTCTCGGATGCCCGGCTGCAGTACGAGTCGCGCACCAAAGCTCTTGGTGAACCGGCCATGCGCGAGCTCGAACGTCGTGTCGTGCTCTCCGTGATCGACCGTCGTTGGAGAGACCACCTCTACGAGATGGACTACCTCAAAGACGGCATCGGCCTGCGCGCCATGGCGCAGCGCGACCCGCTGGTCGAGTACCAGCGTGAGGGTTTCGCCCTGTATCAGAGCATGATGGGCCAGATCCGCGAGGAGTCCGTCGGCTTCCTGTTCAACCTCGAGGTCGAGGTCACCGGTGGCGAGGCCACCGCCGCTGTTCCGACCGTCGCGGCGAAGGGGCTCGGAGCATCCGGGGCCCCCGTCGAGCGGTTGAGCTACTCAGCCCCGAACGCCGATAACCAGGGCGAGGTGGAGGTTCGCAACGCGCGCGGCCAGCTCGACCAGGGATCGACGGCCAAGGCGCAGGAGAAGCAGGAATCCGCCAATGCCGACACGGGCGGAGCCTCCTTCGGTCGGGCGGCGACCGCGGAGGGTCAGCGTGGTGCATTCGGACAGAACACCGGCGGCGATACTGCGGCACCCGTCAACCGTGCGGAGCGTCGGGCCCAGGGCAAGAACAAGGGACGCTAACCGTTCGTCGGGAGTCAAGCCCTACCCGGTGTCGTCGCACCCACTTAGGCTGGGGGCATGAGATCCAAACTCCCGCTCCTCGTCGGTCTTGCTCTCGGCTTCGTGCTCGGTGCACGGGCGGGGCGTGAGCGCTACGAACAGATTCGCGGGAGTGCGGCACGACTCTGGGAGAGTCCGGCAGTGCGCAGGAGGCGCGAAGAGGTGGAGAGTTACGCGCGCCAGCAGGTTCCGGTCATCCGAGCGAGAGCAGAGTCTCTGGCTAAAGCGGCCCCGGGAGCGATCTCGGAGGGTGCTCGCACGACAGCGTCGACCGCGCGAAACGTCGCGGAGCGCACAGCGACTCTGGCGAAGGATGTCTCGCAGACCGTCACCCACACCGCAAGGGATGTCGCCGGCAAGACCGCGACCACCGCGGGCGATGTGGCCGAGCGTGCCGCCGACGTGGCCAAGGATGCAGCAACTCTGGTCACTGACACCGCGGACGACGTAAGGGATCGCGTCACGGCGACCGCCTCTGAGCTGCGCGACCGCGGTGAAGAGGTTGGCGCGCAGATCGTTGCGCGGGCCAGTTCCGCGCGGGACGATGCCCTCGCCGAGATCGACGATGAGGACGACCGCTAGAGCACGTTGATGGCGGTCGCCCGCCAGCGATTGTCCAGGCCCTCGAGGCGCAGGGCGACAGCGCGGGTGCGAGCCCGTCCGCTGACGATGACCACGGCTTCCACCACGCCGTCGCGCGGTTCGCTGATCGAGGTGGAGCCGATCGTGAAGCTGGGGCGGGTAACGGCCTGGCCCCTGGCCTGGCGGCCCCTCGCCGACAGCACGACCCGTTTCAGCAGGTTTCGGTAAACGTCGTCGGTGACCCAGCGGGAGATCTGTTCGAGTTCGCGGGCGCCGGCCAGGATCTCGATGACACAGCGTGTGAGGTTCTCCAGCAGCGGCTCCGGGTTCGGTAGCGATGATCGCGAAGCAGGCTGCAGGCCGAAGAAATCGTCGGAGTGGAAACGCGACTTGATGACTTTGCTCGGCAGAATCTCCTGCGCCGATGCCTCGTCTGGCTGGCCTAGCGGAACTGTCGTGCTCATAGCGGGCTCCGAAACTCGTGAGGTCGAGGGCGCCGACTCCCCACCCCCGAACGGGGGGAGACGCCCTTGGTTAGTCACTAAAGCAGTAGATGCAAGCGGATGTCCACGCCCCAATGTGGGGCTGTGGATAACCTCCCCGCCACGGCCCCCGACATGACTAGTTTCCTTCCATGCGCTGGGACAACCTCTTCGACGACCTGGAAAGCCAGCTGGAGCAGGAGCTGAGCGCCGAAGAGATCGACCTCCAGGCCGAGGAGGAGCGACTGCGGCTCGGTCGGCTCTCGGTACGCGATCGCATCATGGCGATGCACGAGAGTGGCGGCATCCACGGTCCGATCCGGGTAATGCTGTGCACCGGCACGATCATCGCGGTGCTGCCGCGCACCATCGGGCGGGACTGGATCTCGGGTGACCTGGTCGAGGAGTCGCAACGCCAGTCGCAGTGCATCCTGCCGATCGCAGCGATCGCCAGCCTGGTGCTGAGTCGCGACCAGGTCGCGGGCAGCCTGGCCTCCGCCTCGATCCCGGAGCCAGCGCACGGACTGTCGGCTCGGCTCGGGCTGAGTTTCGTTCTTCGCGACCTGTGTCGTCGTCGTCGGGCGGTCGACGTGCAGGTCGCGTCCGGCACGTTGCACGGCACCATCGACAGGGTCGGTCGTGACCATCTCGATCTGGCGATCCACGACGCCGGAACCCCGCGTCGCGAGAATGCGGTCACCCAGTATCGGCTGGTGCCCTTCGATCAGGTCCAGCTGCTGCGGGTCTGATCGCGCCGGTTGGCGTCGAAGGAGTACTCGGGCAGGCTCGCGTATTCCGACTGGTTCCAGAGGCTCATGCGCCGAGCCTCTTCGTACTTGGCTTCGATGTAGGACTCGAGCACCGAGCGCTCCACCCGCCAGTGACCGTGCCCGCCGATCTTGATCGCCGGCAGTTCTCCCGAGCGAACGAGAGCATAGGCCTGGCTGGCCGATACGTTGAGAATCTCCGCCGTGTCCGCGAGCGTGAGAAAGCGCCCGAGCGTGCCGGAAACCTCCGATTCGGGGGAGTTCGCATCGTTCATCCCTCGATTATGTGCGCGAAGGGCGGGTGGGAACGGGGGTGTGGATAACTTTCCCCGCATCCGCCGACCCTCGCGACCATGGAGACACGCAGCTGCGACATCACGAGCCGGGAGACGAGCATGAGTTCCACGACAACCTCGCAACGGAAGGAGGGCGGATCGAGATCATGGTGGTTCGACCCTCGCTTCGCCGTCGGTCTCGGGCTGGTGGCAGCCTCCGTCATCGGTGTGCTCTGGCTGGTGTCGACCGCTGACAGTAGCGTGCAGGTTCTGGCGGCCCGCGCCGCGCTGAGTCCTGGCGACCGCATCGACGCAGGTGATCTCGTGTCCCAGAGCGTGAGGCTGGACGGCGCGGAAGGAAAGTACCTCACGGGTGATGACGTTCCGGATGCCGGATTCGTCGTGACCAGGTCGGTCTCCGCGGGGGAGCTTGTACCGGCGTCCGCGGTTGGCAGTCCGGCCGGCGTGACGGTCGCCTCCATCGTCGTGAGCGTCCGGGGCGAACTCGCTCGCTCCATCGAGGCAGGCACCAGCGTCGACATCTGGTCGGCTCACGAGACAGAGAACGGAGCGTTCGGGCCGCCGGCCGTTCTGGTCTCCTCGGCCGCCGTCGTGCGCATTGTCGAGTCGAAAGGCATCATCGCCGACCAGGGCGGGGAATCCGTCGAAGTACTGGTGCCGCGAACCAAGACGGCGCGCGTACTCGAGGCGATCGCCAACGACGACGCGATCTCACTCGTGCCGGTGAGCCTTCCGGCGAAGGGCTGACCGATGGCACGCATCGCGCTGGCGCTCCCGCTCGACGCCGAGGACCGACTGTCGATCGACCTGGTGCGTCACGGATACGACCTGGTCGCCCGCTGCTCGAGCGCTGACGAACTGGCGGCGTCGCTCAGCGGCGTCGGGGCGGAGTATGCGGTCGTCTCCGCGGCATCCCGCTATCTCAACGACCGCCTGATGGCGGAGGCGGATGCCGTGGGCGTGAGGGTGGTGGCCATGATCGCCTCGGAGGCCGACCGCCGCCAGGCCGCGGATCTCGGCCTGCACGAGGTCGTGGCCGTCGACGCGGAGTGGATCGAGATCGAGACCGTGCTTCTCGGGGACGTGGCGCCGACACCGGTCGCGGGGGAGCGGCATCTGGGAACCGTGCTCGCGGTCTGGGGTCCGGCCGGCTCGCCGGGCAGAACCACTCTCGCGATCAATCTCGCGGCGGAACTGGCGGCGGCCGGCCATACCGTCGCGCTCGCCGACGTCGATACGCACAGCGGGTCGATCGCGCCGGCCCTCGGGTTGCTGGATGAGGCGCCTGGCTTCGCCGCAGCCTGTCGCCTTGCCGGGGCAGGCAGCCTTGATCGCGCAGAACTGGAGAGGATCGGGCAACGCTATCTCTCCGCACGCGGCGGCTTCTGGGTACTGACCGGCATCGGTAGGCCCAGCCGCTGGCCGGAGCTGTCGGCTGAGAGGGTGGTCGGCGCGATCGCCGCGTGCCGTGACTGGGTCGACTACGTCGTGATCGACACCGGCTCCAGTCTCGAGAACGACGAGGAGATCAGCAGCGACCTGTTCGCGCCGCGCCGCAATGCCGCCACGATCGCCGCCCTCCGCGAGGCCGACCATGTCGTCGCTGTCGGATCGGCCGATCCCGTAGGGCTATCGCGGTTCCTGCGCGCACACGTCGATCTTCTCGAGACGATCGTCACCAGCCGGGTCACCGTCGTGATGAACAAGATCCGGGCCAGCGCTATCGGCCTCGGCCCGGCAACCCAGGTGAAGGAGACGCTGCAGCGATTCGGTGGCATCAGTTCACCGGTGCTGGTGCCGCACGATCAACTCGCCCTCGATGCCGCCATCCTCAGCGGCAAGACGCTGTTCGATGTCGCGGCCAGATCGTCGGCGCGGTTGGCGATCGGCCAGTTCGTCGAGGAACGTATCCTGCCCCGCCAGCCGACCACAACGCGTCGAGCGAAGCGGGCACGTCGCCGCAGACTGGAAGCTGTCACCGGTTGATCAGCGAGTGCGCAACCTATCGAGCAGTGCGACCTTGCCCTGCCGCGAATAGCCGGTGAGGCCGATTTCGCGTGCTTTGGTTCGCAGCTCGGTGAGGGTCCACGACTCGGAGGGCGTCGGGCTCTGCGTCGTGGTGGGCGAGGCCTGTGCGCGAGCGCGGACTGTGCGCGGCGCCGCAGTTCCGGTTCGAACCGTGGTTCGCGGGCGGAGGGGTGTCCTGGTCGGCGTGGTCTTCTGACCCTTCGCCGTGGGCGCGACTTTCTTCGCGGGCGCCGCTTTTCTTGTTGGTGCAGCGACGATCTGGGCGGCGGTCGCCACCAGGTCCCTGGTCTTCTTGCTCGCATCGCGGCCGGACTTCTTCACGGCCTCGGCCTTCTTCGACGTCTTCTTCTTCGAGTTGGCCGTGTTCTTCTTCAGTGCATCCTTGGCTTTGTCCGCAAGCTTCTTCGCCTGCGTCTTTTCTGCAGCGAGGGCTTTCTTCGCCTTCTGCAGCTGCTTCTTGAGCTTGTCTTCCGCGGCCTTGCGATCGGCCTTCCTGGTCGGCTTCTTGTCGGACTTCGATGCCACGGTGATCCCCTGTCTACGGCGCGAGCCATTCTCGCGCGTGAGGACATTCTCTCGCGAGACCCCGGGGCAGGCCATCGAAAACGCCGTGCCACGCGGGTCATCCTGCCGATGAGTGTTCTCCACGTCGCTCAGAGTGCCAAATGAAGGGGATGGTGCCTGTTGTGGCGGTTCCTATCCCGAGATTCCGGGGGCACTGCGCGGGAACTCCTTCATTTGGCACAGGGCGCACGACCTCTCGGCGCGAACTCTAAGCTTGAACCGTGTCGACTCTCTCTGATCTCGTGCTCGCGCAGGGCCGCTCGGATGCGGCGGACATCGAGTGGCTCCACCTCCTGGTCGGTGACTGGCAGTTGCTCGCCGACCTGGCGTTCGCCGACATCGTGCTCTGGGTTCCGACCCAGGACGGCAGCTTCGTGGCCGTCGCTCACGCGCGCCCGTCGAGTTCTGCGACGCTGTTCTACCGCGACTTCGTCGGGCAGGCGATCAAACCGGAATGGAAGAGCCAGGTCACCGACGCCTTCGAGTCCGCGCAGATCGTGGACTCCGCCGCTCCCGACTGGTATGAGGAGACACCGACCAGGGTGCGGGCCGTACCGGTGCTGCGCCGGCTCTCTGCGGGGGGATCGGAGACGTCGAAGCATCCGATCGCAGTCATCAGCCGTCACACCAATCTGAGCGAAGCACGCACGCCGAGCCGCCAGGAGCTCACCTTCAACGAGTGTGCCAGCGATCTCTTCGCCATGATCTGCGCCGGCGACTTTCCTGATCTCGGTGCGCCGACGGGTCCTCGCCGTGGTGCGCCGCGTGCCTCCGACGGACTGCTGCGCCTGGATGTCGACGGCAACGTGACCTTCGCGAGCCCCAACGGTCTCTCGGCGTTCAACCGCATGGGCTTCGCCGGCGAACTCGAGGGTGAGTCGCTGGCCGAGGTCACGACGACCCTGCTCACCGGCAAGCTCATCGTGGACGAGTCGCTTCCGCTCGTGGTGACCGGGCGCGCGCCGTGGCGCACCGACATCGAAGCCAAAGGCGTGACGGTGTCGTTGCGCGCCATCCCGATCCGGGATCGTGGTGAGCGCATCGGTGCGATCGTGCTGTGCCGCGACGTGACAGAGGTCCGCCACCAGGAGCGCGAACTCATCACGAAGGATGCCACGATCCGCGAGATCCACCACCGGGTCAAGAACAACCTCCAGACGGTGGCGTCACTGCTGCGCATCCAGGCCCGCCGCTCCCACTCGGACGAGGCGCGCGAGTCCCTCAACCAGGCGATGCGTCGCGTGGCCGCCATCGCCGTGGTGCACGACACCCTCAGTGAGGGCCTCAATCAGAACGTGGACTTCGATGTGGTCTTCGACCGCGTGCTCAAACTCATCGCCGAGGTCGCGTCGACGCACAACACGAAGGCGCACCCGAAATTCACCGGCAGCTTCGGCGTACTGCCGAGCGAGTACGCCACTCCGCTCTCCCTTGCCCTCACCGAGCTGGTCACCAACGCGGTGGAGCACGGGCTTGCCGGCCGGGAGGGCATCGTCGAGATCATCGCCGAGCGCACCGACGAGACGCTGAGCGTGCAGGTGCGTGACAACGGCAGCGGACTACCGGAGGGGAAGGTCGGCTCGGGGCTCGGCACTCAGATCGTGCGCACCCTCATCCAGGGCGAACTGGGCGGCACGATCGACTGGCACACCATGGTGGGCGATGGCACAGAAGTGACCATCGATATTCCACTGGCGTGGCTGACGAAGAGCTGACCGAGGTCAGCGGTGAGAAGCTAGGAAGCGCGACGGGCGCGTGCGGCGCGACGCTTGAGGGCGCGACGCTCGTCTTCGCTGAGTCCACCCCAGACGCCGGAATCCTGGCTGGTTTCGAGCGCGTACTGGAGGCACATTTCGGTGACGCTGCACCGACCGCAGACTGCCTTGGCCTTGTCGATCTGGTCGACGGCCGGTCCGGTGTTCCCGACAGGGAAGAAAAGTTCGGGGTCGGCTGTGAGGCAAGCAGCTTTGTCGCGCCAATCCATCAGGGGGTGCTCCTTTTGTTGCAGAACGCAGGGCCATAGAGTCCTGTGCAGAGGTCGAACGACCAAGATTCAGGGGGAGAATGGTAATTCCGGGAAGTGCTCACGGCCCTGTGAGTGCAAATCAACCTCACATAGAATCTCATATTGGTTGTAGCAAATCAATAGTTGACTAAGGGACGAAGCTGTGAGCACACAGGGAATTTCGCGCAGACCACCCCTCCTGGTGGCGCTTGCGGCGCTCCTTTTCCTCGAGTGTGCGGCGCTGGTGGCCGCGGCTGTCTACCTCGTGGTGGAGCTGCTGGTCGCTCGCCCGGATTCCTATGCGAGTGCCGTCGCGATCCTCGTATTGACTGTATTGGCGGCGATCTGGCTGGGCACGATGGCCGTGCACGCGCTGCTCGGCCGACCGTGGATCCGCGGCGCCGCCGTGGTTTGGCAGGTGCTGCAAATCGCCATCGCGATCGGCAGCTTCCAGGGATTCTTTCCGCGACCGGATCTCGGCTGGTTTTTGATAGCACCAGCTGTTCTCGTGCTGGTGCTACTGTTCACGCCCTCCGTGATCGCCGCGACCCGGCGCCCGGAAGGCTAAGACTCGAGCGTCAGGCGTCAGGCGTCAGGCGTCGAGGCGTCGAGGCCGAGCTTCTTGCGCAGCGAGGCGACATGACCGGTTGCCTTGACGTTGTAGAGCGGTAGCTGGATGGCTTCTGTCTCGTCCACCACGAAGGTGGAGCGGATGGTGCCGGTGACTGTCTTGCCGTACATCGACTTCTCGCCGTAGGCGCCGTACGCGTTGTGCACCGCGAGGTCAGGATCGCTGAGCAGGGGGAAGTTGAGGCCCTGCTCTTTCTGGAACTTTCTCAGGGCATCCGTCTTGTCCTTGGAAACTCCGAGCACCTGGTAGCCGGCGGACTTGAGCGAGTTGATATTGTCGCGGAAGTCGCAGGCCTCTTTCGTGCATCCTGGCGTGCTCGCCGCGGGGTAGAAGTAGACGATGACCTTCTGCCCGGCATAGTCGGCGAGGGAGACCGGCTTGTCGTCCTGGTCGTTGAGAGTGAAAGCGGGTGCGGTGTCGCCCGCTTCCAGCCTGACGGATGCCGACATGTTGCTCCTCGAATTCGTTCGTTGGGATGCACCAATTCTACGGAGCGAACGCTCTTCAGGACTGGTCGGAGCCTCGGTTGGCGAGGTCGTCGCGCACGATGCTAATGTTGACCTTCGGTTCTCGCGTAACGTCGAGACACTGCGCACCTCTAGCTCAATTGGCAGAGCAACTGACTCTTAATCAGTGGGTTCCGGGTTCAAGTCCCGGGGGGTGCACTTTTTATGTCCTCCGACCAGCGTTTATAGTGCTCCAATCGGAAATTGAGCCGACGTCAATGTGCCCCGCTCACCGATTACTCACCGAAATAGTCAACGATGAAACGGCAAAACCCCCGCCTGGAGGGCAGGGGTTTTGCGGTCTTTCGAGGTCGCTTCAAGAGTCCAGCGACGTCGATGCTCGTCTTGCTTAGCGATGATCGCCAAAGTCACGCCGTTATCAAGTTCCCGTCGACACTAGAAAACCCCTCCGGCTTCCACCGGTTGATCGGCGGTAGCGTCGAGCTCGGCGAGACGTCCCTACAGGCCTTCAAGCGGGAAATCCGAGAAGAGTTCGGCGCCACCGTGGTCCACCCAGAGCTGCTCGGTGTGGTCGAGAACATTTTCACCCTCGACAAGGAGCCTGGCCACGAGATCGTCTTCATCTTTGGTAGCCGGCTGGCCGGAGGGGAGGTGATTCCGCCGGAGGGCGGAATGTTCAGCGATAACGACGAGCCGATGTGGGTCGAGTGGAGACTAATCGACGACGCCGAAACAGCGATTCCGCTGTTTCCCGAAAGTAGCGCTGCCCTTGCTGCCGAATACGCTCTGTCCCTTTCTCAGGCAGAGAAGCACCCGTAAACGGCCAACTTCGAAATCAGGTCTGTGCGGTGGCACCACCCATGCGACCGGCACGCTGACCGCGAGCGGAACGTCTTGCGGGACGCGCTGTGCCCTCGACGTCCTAGCTGCTTCTATTCTTTCGTTTCTGGACCGCAGGGATCACTAGCTCGCGGACCGCTCGAAGCATGAATTTATCAAAATCCGGAACGGTGAACGCTGCGTACCCATGCTCTGGGGTGTAGAGCAGACCCATATCGATCAGTTCTGCCCGGGTCGGCCCAAGTTGCGTCGAATCGCGCTCCATCACGCGAGCTACGTCGGCCGCCTTCTGTGGTTCAGGCCCAAGCTGTGCCATCGCACGCATGTACGCAGTCTGAAGCGGCGTCGCCCGGTCAAGACGTACCCGAAAGAACGATGCATCCAGTTTTGCCTCATACGCTTCCTGGGCAACTCTGACGTCCTCCTCCGTGATGATGTCGCCCTCCGCAACATCCCAAACCTGGTAGCCCAGCTCTTGGATAAAATACGGATAGCCCCTTGTGGTCTGCATCGCGAGCTCGAGCGCCCCGGCACTGTAGTTCACTCCGTCAAGTTTGGCCGGCGCCTCCAGCGCCTCGCGCGCATCCGGATCATTCAGCGAATCGATCCTCGGGAAGTTGAACAGCCGCTCTGCATAAGATTTGGCGTCGCCGGCCAGCTCGGCGATTTGGGGAAGACCCGCCCCCACCAAGGTAATCGGCAGCTTGCGCTGCACAGTCTTGTGGATCGCCTGGATCAATGCCTCGAGCTGACTTGATCTGAGAAATTGAATTTCGTCGATAAGAAGAGCAACCCCACGTCCTTGCTCCTTCGCTGCCTCACCGACTGCAAGAAACGTGTCGGTGAGATCCATCCCGAGATCGCCGTGGTCGGCGACTCCTTCAGCGGGTGGGATGTCCCAGGACACGCTGAAAGCTCCTGAGCTGTCTAGTGACGCCCCGAAAGCGCTGAGCACTTCGGCCGCGCGTCGACTGCGGTCGGTCCATCGTGCTCTTGGGGACAGTCGAAGCAGGACGGCCTTTAACTGCGTGAACATTGTTTGACGGAATCGACTGTCGTCGTACTTGCTCGCCTCTAATTCCACCACTTCCCACTTCGCCTCGCGGGCGATCTCCGCAAACTCGTTGAGAAGCACAGTTTTTCCTACGCCGCGGAGCCCCGTGATGATCATTGATTGATTGGTCCTCCCACTAGATAAACGAGTGAGGAGTACTTTGAACGACTCCTTGTGCTCGTCGCGACCGACAATGATTTCTGGCGATGCGCCGGCGTTTGGGGTGTATGGATTTTGTGCCTTATCCATGTCAACCAAATTTCTATCTTTAGACCATTTTATCTGCGACTAATAAAGTAACCTAAAGACAATAAATAAGGTAACGGTGTCCCCGGCATCCCACGAAATTTCGCGACTTACTTCGAGCATCGTCAGAGCAACCCTCAGTGGCCGCCTAGGGCGTGTTTCCTAACGGTTTGAGCCAGATTGTGATGGCCCGAAGGACGACTCCGCCGCGGTAGGTGAGGGCGAGTTTGTCGTATCTGGTTGCGATGCCGCGCC